>DATKCT010000001.1:0-28867 GCA_035513055.1 Verrucomicrobiales bacterium
TCCCAGTCCCCGGCGGCGGGGCCAATGTAGATAGTCTGAGCGCCCGCGTTGCCGGCCGCTGCTGCGACAGCTCCGGCTGCAGCCACGGCCAAGAGCCCAGGTCTCGATAGTATGGATTTCATAGGGCGTTGCTCGTAGGAGTTTCGCTAGCGGTTGCTCGAACTGCCGGTGCCCTTGCCGCGGCTGCACTGGTTCGTCAGTTCTTTGGCCTTCTCCTGGATCAGAAGATTCCGTGCCTTTGTACTAATTTTTGCGGCGGGGATTCCGGCGGTGGCGACATCGATGGCGAGGTTCTTGATCGCATCCTGGCCGAGTTTGTATCTGCACGTATACTCACGGAACTCTTCCGGCGTCATCGTTTCTCGTATCACGTCGGCGTTTGGGTTTCTCACGCAGCCCCAAAACCAGTGGTCGAGGCCGGTGGAATCGACATGGTTGATAGGGTCGCCGCCTGTGAAAGCGTAGAGGTTGCCCCCGTCGGCCCAGAAGAACTCGGTGTCCTTGGTCATGAATCGAGCGGCTTCAGGGTCGTATTCGCGCACACCCAGACGGACCAGGCCCGTGTCGGCGTCGTAGATGCCGCCCCCGAACCCAAAAGGCTGGAATCCGGGGTTGGTGTCGTTGGTCACCCGGCCCCAGACGTCGTAGTCCACGCGCTGGACGACGTTCCCGTTGCTCGCGTTGACCACCAGCCGCGGGCTACCGCGAAAATCGCTGAGGATTGCGTAGGTTTGACCGCCTCTAAGCATGTAAACCGGAGTGACGCCGAAGCCCGGGTAGGCAAACTGGGAGATGATGTTCCCGGAGCCGTCGAGTTCGGCGGCGACGCGCAGGCGGTCCTGCCAGAGGAAGCCTTTCTGCAAGACGCCGTTCACCTCTTTTCCGACGCGCCGCCCGGCTCCATCGATCAGATACTTGATATTCACGCCCGGCAGGTTGGCGGAGAGCAAGTTGCCGTAAGCATCGAAGTGGTAGGTTGTCGACCCGCCTGGGCCGGATTTCTGCTCGAGGTCTCCGGCGAGGTCGTAGGTGTAGGTGTTGCCCCCGAGAGTGAGCAGGCGGTCCTGCGCGTCGTAGGCGGCATCTCTCGTCGTGCCGCCTTCGACCGCCTGAAGCCGGTTTAGGTTGGCGTCGTAGGTGTATGTGCCAATCGACGTTCCATCGCGGGAGGCGGACTGGAGCCGTCCAGCGGCGTCGTAGGTGTAAGTCAGGACGCTTTCCACACCGAGCAGCGTTTCGCGCACTTCGGTCAGCCGGCCCGCCGGGTCGTAGCTGCTGGCGTGAGAATAGAGCGCAGGGCCGCCCGCGTTGACGGAGTAGCCTGTCACGTTCCCAAAGCGGTTGAACTGCCAGGATCCGCGCAGGGCTCCGAGCGCGTCGGATTGCGGCATCCCGGTCGCGGGATCGAGCGTCAGCAGGTAATCGCCGACGCGGGTGATCTGGCCGTCGCCATTGAATTCGTAGTCGAAGCCGGTCCCGCCGTCCACGGAGACTCGGGAGACGATGCCCTGCGCGTTGTAGGTCCGCCGGACGGCTCCGTTGATCTCGCCCTCCCAAGCGAGTGCGGTGAGCATGTTGGCTGCGAACTGGTAGCCGATGTCGACGCCGCCCGGACCCTCCACACGCGAAGGTTGATCGGCTCCGGTGTTATAGATGAACGCCGTAGTTCCGTCGGCGGTGGCGACGCTGGAGATTCGCCCCGCCGCGTCGGAGACCGTGACGATGTCATCGCCATCTGCGCGTCGAACGACGAGCAGTTGGCCATTGCCGTCGAACTCATAGGTAGTGCGGGTATCACCCTGGGGGATCGCTGGCGGGATATAGGCGCTGGGGTGACCCTCGGCATTGTACTCCAGCCGGTGAGCGCCGCGGCCGGGTGGCGTTAGGCTTGTCATATTGCTTTCGCCATCGAAGGTGTAGGTGTAAATTCTGCCGCCCGCGAATTCCATCCGTGAGGGGTTGCCCATGGGGTCGTAATCGATGGAAAACGCGCGGCCGTCGGAATCGGTGAACGAGGCCATCCGTCCCGCGAGGTCGCGTGTGTATTGGTAAACCCGTTGGTCGCCGGGAGGGCCTGACACTGCCCGGAGAAGATTTCCTTGCGCATCGTATTCGTAAGAGGTGCTCGCGCCGGAGGGGTCATCGTATTGGGTGAACTGGCCACGTGCGTTGTAAGCGGCAGTGTGGACGAGACCCGCGGCTGAGACGAGCCGCGTGAAATTGCCGCGCTCGTCGTATTCGACCTGCGCGGTGCGCCCAAGCGCATCGATGATTGCCGATGGGTAGTGGCTCTCGCCCTCGTACTCGTAGCGTGTCGTGCCGCCGGCGACGTTGTCGGTCTCGCTGATCAGCCGGCCCAGGCGGTCGAACACCCGGCTGAAGGACCGGCCGTCGGAACCCGTCTCCTCAACCGGGTTGCGATCGGCGTCGCGTTGGATGCGGGCGATGTCGCCGAAGTCGTCGGAGGCTCCGCCGGGGCTGCCGTCGGGGTTAAAGACGTACTCCTTCACCCGGCCTGCGCCGTCGGTAAAGCTCGCCACGGCGTCCTCCGGCCGGGTGGGAGGCGCGGGATTCGTCTCGGTACCGAGGCCGGTGGACGGGTCGATCAGGCCTACGCCAGCGGCTGTGACCAGGGTCCGGTGGATGCCGCCCGGGATATCGGTCGAGACGATGCAGCCAAACGCGTCGTAGATCCGGGTGGTCTCGCCGCCGTTGGCATCAGTTTCCGAGATCATCAGCGAGCGTTCGTCGTATCCGAATTGCCGGGTCGCGTCGCCTGGAAACCGAACCGAGATGAGGTCGTCGCCGTCGAAGGTGAACTGTGTGATCCGGCCCGCCGGATCGGTGATGCTGGCGAGCTTGCCGCCGCTGTAGCTGAGCGCCGTCTCGCGCCCCGCCGGGTCGATGATCCGCGACAGATTTCCGCCGCTGTATTCGTATGTGGTGACGTTGCCGTCTGGATCAGTCATCGTGCGCTGGATGCCGGAGGCGTCAAAACCGGTTTCGCTGCCGTCCGGATTCCTGCGGACCATGGCTCCGGTGGCGTTATCCACCACCACGAAGCCGATGGCTCCCTTTACCCCGCGCAGGACGCGGCTGTCCTCCCTTGCGAGCGAAGCCGCGATGCAGGCGCCGAAGGCGTTGAGGAAAAGCGCTTCGTGGAAGCCCGTGGTAAAGCCGTAAGTCAGGTTGTCGGTAAACGCTTGCACATCCGGAAGAAGCACGACTGGACCGGAACCGGGCGCGATGGCGTCAGCGGGGATGAACGCGCCAGGATAACCGTCGTCCTCTTCTGCGCCGATGCCTTCCGCCCAGGGGCCGAGATCGGTGATGGCCGAGCCGCCAAAGGGGCGATCGATCTGCGACACGGTTCCGAAGAAACCCTCTAGGATGTCGCCTTCGATTGGACCGGTGTAGGGTTCGACGGCGTCGGTGGTCTCGACTTGGAACAGGCCGGCAATGCTCTCGATGGCGCCAGCGAAGCTGCCGCGGCCGAGGGTGTGGTCCAACAAGGCCACCACACAGCCGCCACCCTGGACGAAGGCCATGACGTCGGCCTGTTCGGCAGCACTGAGAGCCCGGCCTTCGGTAGCCGAGCGGTAGGGGCTGATGAACACGACATCCGCCATCGCAATCTGCGGGGCGGCAAACGCGGTGACCGGCAGCAGGCTGCCGCTGGTCAACCCAGCGAGAGCGGCGCGGGCATCGTCGAACAAGCTGCCATCCGCCAGCGAGTAGTCGCCGGAAGCCGTCGAGTCGAGCGCTGCCACAGTGAAGGGCAACACAGCGAGCGAGCCGGTGAAACGGTCGGCGGCTCCGGAACCGTCTGTTACGATGACTCCCACGGGCGATTCCGGATCGCCGTGAACCTGCTGAAGACCGGCGAGACCCCAGCCGTTGCCGAAGGCAGAGCCGCGCCGGTTGACGATCGCAATCTCGTTTCCGATGTCAGCCGCGACGGATGACCGGATGAAGTTGCTGCTCAGTTTGACCGAGAACGGGTAGACCCCGGTTCTCAGCGCGCTCGCATTCATGGCGGAGACGATACGGAAAGGCTCATCGAGACCCTCGCTGAAACCGGTGGTCGCCATAAAGGACTCGATCCCGCAATCCACTCCGCCCAGTTGAAGACGCGCAGAGACGGTCGGAGGCACGGTCGAGCGCACCGAAATCTCCCCATTCATGGGAACCAGCAAATGGGGATAGGCCTGGTTCGAATTGTAAAAGAACGTCAGCGCCCGTTCCACACCGAGCGACTCGTGGTAGGGAAGCTGAAACCAAGTGCGCAACGCGCCGCTGGCCGGGGAGACCTGGGAGCTGAAGTGGATGTAGTCGTCCGCATGATCGGAAGAAACGGCGATCAACGCCGGCGGCTTGCGCCCGGACCAGCGATCCTCTGTTGCGTCGCCCTCATTTAGGCTCTCTCGCGCATCGTTCTTGCTGAACGGCCCACCCGACGACCCCGACGGACCGCCTGAAGGACCGGACGCGCCGCCTGAAGGACCGGACGGCCCCTCGCAGCAGTCGTCCTCGCAGGGCGGGGGCGGGTCTGGCGGCGGGCCGTTGCTGGGGTCGGGCGGCAACGCCATGTGCCAGTCCGCCGCACGCACGCCGCCCTCGAAAGTGTCGATCCGCGTGCCGTCGGGGCTGACGCGGCCTTTGCCCACGATCGCGAACGCGCCCAATTGCGGATCGAGCGACCAGAGGTCGGTTTCGGTGCCGGGAGCCAGCCCGTCGATGTTGGGGAAACTGATGGGCGCCGGCTCGGCGAAGATGACGCCGACAGGCTGGATCGTGATGAGCAGTCCGGGGTCGAGGTTCTCCGGCAGCGCTGCCGGGGCTAGACCCTCGGGCACCTCCGAGATCGACAGCTCGCCCGTGAACTCATCCTCGCCCAGTATCGCAGTGTGCGGAGCCACCGTCAGCGTGATCGCCAGGTCGGGGTTCTCCACTACAGTGGTGGAAATGGGGTCAACCGTGGTCAGGCTCACGGCCGCGATCCGCGGCAGGTAGAACGGCCGTTCCACCACGTTGTCAATGCCGCCGACAATGCCGATGGCCTCGCGAAAGCCGGCGTAAGGCGAGCCGTCGGGCGCCGGGAGCGCATCCGCCGTGGCCAGGTCGAGCACCTGCATGCCTCCGGGAATTCCTTGGAGCAGGAAGCGTCCATCAGCTCCGGTCGCGTCGACGATCCCGGTTCCTAACAGAGACACCGCAACGCCTTGGACCGGCCGGGTATCCCCTGCCACGGCGTCCGTCGTGTCCAACACGATGCCCGAGAGCGAGGTCTCCCCCCCGGCCGGCGGCTGCTGAACGGTGAAGCTGATCGGCAACCGGCCGCTGCTGCTGCCGTTGAAGGCCAGGAAGGTGATGACGTGAACGCCGATCTGATCTACCGATGGCGTCCACGAAAATCCGCCCGTCGTCATGTTCAACGTCGCCCCCGCGGGAAGCGGCAACGGCTCGGCGACAAAAGACACATCGAGCCCGCCGGGATCCGTCGCCGCAAGCGTGAAGCTCACCCGCTGTCCGGGAAAGATGGAGCGGTTGGTGGCAGGAGGATCATCGAATACGGGCGCGGTGGGATCGAGCATCGCCTCGGTCAACCGGAAATAGGCGCTGCCGGACGGGCCGACGGGAATAGCCAGGTGGAAGACGCCGTCCTGCAGATTTGGCGTCCCCGGAAAATCCTGCCACTGCTCGGAGGAGCCGAGATCTCCGCTCGACTCCAGTTGCACATTTTCGCCGGTGTCCGGCCATGTCACTTCGACGGTATCCCCATCCAAGAGATCGATATCGATGGAAGGAAGCGCGTTCAGGTCGCGCTCCGGGAAGGGGAGCAACAAAAAAGCGGTCATCATCGCCGCCGCGCCTAAGAACCCGCGCAGCCGGGGCCATGTCAGCTTCGGAGCGGCGCTCCGGTCCGTGCTATCGGTATGGGCATCAATCATCAGATCTTTTGGAAGGATCAAGGTTGAACGAGACCTTCTCTCCATTCTGAAGCGGGACGAAGAGAGGGCCAGCGGAGCGCTACTGCGGCAGTTCGGAGGGTCGATGCTTCTATGGATTCCTGTGCGAGTCAAATAGGTTTTGTGTTGGTTCGAAGCACTTTCCCTGTCTGGGCGGAACGACTATGCAGCGCGGGGCCCGGGCGTCGCGAGGCAGCGGCCCATGCTGACAACTCCAAGCGCGAGGCGATTCGGATGCGATGGGACGGATGCCGGATCCTGTGATCACCGAAGTCTTTAAGTCCGGCAATTCCTGCGCCGGGTGCGGATTCCCCGAAAGTTCGGAGTTCCGTCCCCCGAACGTGCCAGCGCCTGTGGAGGGGGCGCCGCCCTACTCATTTCGCGTCCCGCCTAACCAAAGAGATGACGAGCGCCCAGTGTCCTCAGGCCCGGTCTCGCAGCTCCGAAACGCCATCGGCTTCCGCGCAATGATCGCAGCAGTAGTAAACCCCCTCCTTCTCCAGCCCGTGGCCGATGATTCGGATCCCGCACTTCTTGCAACGCGGCGCGAGCTTGTGAATCGCGCACTCGAAACTGTCGAACGTGTAGGCTTCTCCGCGCATATGCACTTCGAAGGTTTTGTCATATTCGTTTCCGCATGTGTCACAAAGCCGCATGAGATCTATATCGGTTAGAGTTAAAGAAGCGACGAACGTTGTCCTGATCCAATGAAAGGATGCGCGCCCGGGGACGGGAAGACAAGCTTTTTCGCCTTGGACTTCTCGAGCGTGCGCTCGCTCCGCCCGATGCCTTATGATATTCGCGGCCTTCGTTTTGGGCGGATTACCGGCGGCGCTGATTGACAGCGGAGATTTCCTCGGCGAGCCGGAGGAAGTTGTCGTAGCGGCGACGTTCCAGGAGTCCTTCGTCGAGAGCGGCGCGGACGCGGCATCCGGCGTCGCTACGGTGCCGGCAGTTCGGGAAGCGACATTGGGCGGCGAGGGCTTCGATGTCGGCAAAGCTTTCGCGGAGGGCGTCTTTGTCGCTCCAGATATGGAGTTCCCGCATGCCGGGATTGTCTATGAGGAGCCCGCCTTGGGGGAGTAGAAGGGCTCGCCTGGCGGTGGTGGTGTGGCGGCCCTTGCCGGTGTGGGCATTGACAGCGGCGGTGTCTTGAAGGGGTCGTTCCAGGAGGGCATTGAGAAGGGTGGACTTGCCTACGCCCGAGGATCCGACCAGGGCGGAGACGATACCGGGGCGGCAGTACGGATGAAGGGCTTCCAAACCGGAACGTTGCAACGCGCTGATGGCATGGGAGGGGGCCTGGCCGGTTACGGACTTGAGGCTCGAGAGACGTTGGGCGACTTCGGAGGCGGGAAGGAGGTCGGCTTTATTGAGGAGCACGACCGGGGCTGCTCCGCCTTCCTGGGCGAGGAGCAGATAGCGTTCGATGCGTCCGGGCCGCAGGTCGACATCGACATCGGTTACGAGAAGGACAAAGTCGACGTTGGCAGCGACCATTTGTTGCGCCGTTTCTTTGCCCGGGGCCTTTCGGCAGAAGCAGGAGCGGCGCGGAAGCCGGTGTTCGATGCGGGCGGGGTGGCCGGGCGGCGAGTTCGAGTCGCGGCGGATGGCGACCCAGTCGCCGACGGTGGGAAGCTCTGCCGCTGAGGCGGCCTGGTGTTTGAGGCGGCCGCTGAGCACCGCCGGGTCTTCTGCTCCGCAAGCGGTGAGCACGCAGAGCCCTCCTCCAAAGTCGGCAGTCACCAGAGCCGCTTCGAGGCCGCGGTCCCGGAATGGAGCGAAGCCAACATCGAGGGCGTCGTTCCAGCCGAGATCGCGCAGGTCCATACAGGAAGGGCCGTCCCTCAGTCGGGATGGGTGCGGAACGCCGGCGCGGGCAGACCTTCGGCGTTGGAGAGGTTCGGCTCGGCGGTTTGTGACCAGGCGAAACGCACCTGGACGGGCTCGGGGATTTCCGCGCTGGAGACGAGGACGGCGCCGCCGTCGATCTGAGCGCGGGCGGGCTTCCAGTTTCCGTCGGATCCGGCGATCTCGAAATGAGTCAGGGGATTTCCGTCGCGCGCGACGAGTCCGTTGGGAGCGTGGAGAAAATGGATCCGGATCGTCCCGCCTTCAGCGCTGTGCCGGTCGTAGAGAGGGCCGGAGAACACGAGATCCTCTTTGCCATAATCCTTGGCCAGGGCATTGAGGGCCAGGCGGATGCCCACGTCTTTCTTGTTAGGAGGATGAATGTCGCCGATGGTGGAGATGTCGTTGATCACGGCCATTCCGGTGTAGGGAATGCGGAGGCAGGCCGTCTGCGCCTCCCAGAACACGGGCAAGACATGGTCAGGATTCCCATAACGGAAGGGCGCCAGTTGCACGAAGTGGAAGGACAGTTCGGGATTCTGGAAGACCTTTCGCCAACCGTGAATGAGAGATTTCTTTTTGTGATAGTACAGCATGCCCTCGCCCACATTGGATTCGCCTTGATACCAGATGGCTCCGCGCAGCCCATAGGGGACCACCGGATGAATCATGGCGTTGTAGAGCACGGTGGGATCCTGATTGTTCTCTCGGAGTTCCGGGGGCGGCGCCGGCAGCGGAGGGAGCGTCTCGTTTTGTTCGAAGGCGGCTTCGGCTTTCTCCGTCCAATCCCTAACGTTCTTCAAGAACTCTTCGCGGACAAAGCGGTATTCTGAAGTCGAAGGCGTCGCGTCGCGGGCGGCCCGGTTGACTTCCTGCAATTCGGCGAACCAGGTAAAGGCCTCGAGAGGGATCCAGGGCTCGATGCGCGATCCGCCCCAAGCCGATTGGATCAAGCCGATGGGGACTTGAAGTTCCGGCTGCAGGCGTTCCGCGAAGTAGTAGGCGACGGCGGAAAAGCCTGGCACGGTTTCCGGAGTGCAGGCGGTCCAACGCGCTTCGACGTCGTCCTGACGATCACGGCGGCTGACCAACGGGATCTGGAATAGGTGGATATCGGGCCGGTCCGCGCTTCGAATCGCCTCCTCGGCTCCAGCGCTTTGTTGCACCGCCCATTGCATGTTGGATTGGCCGGAACACAGCCAGACTTCGCCTACCTTTACGTTTGACAGGGCGACGGATTCATCGCCGGCTTGGATGGCGATCTGCCGCGGTTCGGCGGAGGCGCCCATTTTTGGCAAGGAGACGATCCAGAAGCCGTGACTGTCCGCCGTGGTCTCGACGCGCTGATCTCCGAGGGTCACGGAGATGGATTGCCCGGCTTCAGCCCAGCCCCAAATGGGGTTCTCGCGTTGTTGCTGCAGGACCATGTTGTCGCCGATGACGGCGGGCAGGCGGAGGGCGGCGGAGACGGTCTCCAAGGGGAGACCGAGAGGCGACAGGAAGACGAGGGCTGCAAGGAGACGGAAGGGTTTCATCGAGCTTGGGTGGGTTGCAAAGAGAAACGGGCGCAGAGGATTTCGCGATCGCTACGGGCGACGATCATGGTATCGGAGAAAGCGGGATGCGCCCAAGTTTTCCCGATGAGTTGGGCCCGGCTGAGTTCGGCGTATCCTTCGGGGCGAAGCTCGAGCAGGACGAGTTCTCCATTGCTATTGAGAGCGAGAGCGCGACCGGAGTCGCCTATGGCGACCAGAGAGGCTTGGGGATTGCGCCCGCCGGGAGTGAGGAGGTGCGATTCGTCTTCCCAAAGGGTGCGGCCGGTTTCCAGCTCGACGCAGGAAAGTCCCCGGCTCCGTTCCAAGAGGTAGAGATAGGGCTCTCGAAACAGCGGCTGAGCCATGAGACCGCAGAGATCCTCACGCGACCACAGGAGCGTCGCTTCGGCAGGGTCTTCGCCGAGACGCACGGCGCGGGATCCATGCCAATATCCGGCGATGAAGACGATGTCGCCGTGGAGGACCGGGTCGGCGATGGAGACCCCATATTGAACTTCGTAAGGAATCCGCCACAGGACGCGTCCGTCGCGGGGATCAAGGCCGCAGAGGTGGAGCGGCGTCCAACACAGGAGCAGGTCCCGGCCACGGTGTTGGACAGGGACGGGCGTGCTGTAGCCGGCGGCATCCGAACCGCTGCGCCACCGGGGAGCCCCGCTCAGACGATCCAGCGCCACGTAGCATCCATCGGGTTCCGCGCCGAGATGGAGAATCAGCAGGTCCCTCCAAACCAGAGGAGAGGCGGCGAAACCCCAAGTGGGCTGGCGAGCGCCTAATTCCTTGGGGGTGTCCACCGACCAGAGAAGGCGGCCGCTCGAGGCTTCCAGGCAATGAAGCTGGCCGGTGGCGCCGAGGGCATAGGCGCGGCCCTCGCTCAGGGTGACCGAGGCGCGCGGCCCTGAACCATAGTCGAGGTCCCCGTAGTCGGCGGAGTAGCGGTGCTCCCAGAGCGGCGCCCCGGTTTCGAGGGAAAAACACAGGACCCGCTCCTCCTCTCGTCCTTCGGGACGATCGAGAGTGAACACTCTTCCTTCGGAGATGGTGATCCCGGAATAGCCGCCTCCAATGGCTTGCCTCCACACCGTGGGCAAGCCTTCGCCGGGAAACGATTCGGGAAAGGAGGCGGGGCTGTTCCAGACGCCGTCGTGGTGGGGTCCGCGCCACCAGGGCCAATCCTGCGCAGGCGAGGCTGCGCCGCCCAGAAGTAGGCAGGCCGCGACGGATGAGCGCTGGAACATGAGCCGGAAGAGGGGATCAGGCCTGGGATTCGACGTCTGGACTGGGAACCAGCCGGGGCGAGGCGTTGAGCGATTCCGTGTCTTGAATGCCCAGATTGGCGTAGATATGGCGTGTCGCCGTCGAGCGATTCAGTGTATAAAAATGGATTCCTGATACTTCTTCATCAATGAGTCGTGCGCATTGCTCTGTCGCGTAATGGATGCCGGCGCGCTGGACGGCTTCCTCGTCGGGTCCACAACGGTTGACCGCTCGAAGCAGTTTCGCCGGGAAGCGGGCTCCGGCTGCGAGTTCAGCCATCCGTTCCATGCCCGCCCGGGAGGTGATGGGCATGATCCCGGCGATGATGGGAACGTGAATCCCGGCGAGACGGCAACGATCACGGAAATCGAGGAAGTCGCGGTTCTCAAAGAAGAGTTGGGTGCAGATGTAATCGGCCCCCGCGTCGACCTTGGCTTTGAGATAATCCATTTCGAGAAGGCGATTGGGCGTAGCGGGATGTCCCTCGGGGAACCCTGCGACTCCAATGCCAAAGCCCTGCGTTGAGGGATGGCTGCCGGAGTCGTTGAAGCGGCGAATGAAGCGAACGAGGTCGGCCGCGTGTTGAAAGGCGTCCTTGGACTTATCGTACCGGGCCAGATTCTGCGGGGGATCGCCTCCAAGAGCGAGGATATTGGCGATGCCGGCGGCGGCGTAGCGTTCGAGAATCTCCTGGATTTCCCAGTCCTGGTGGCAGACGCAGGTGAGATGGGGGATGGGGTCAAAGGCGGCGCTGTTTTTGAGACGGAGGACGAGGTCGTGGGTGAGTTCGCGGGTGGAACCACCGGCGCCGTAGGTGACGCTGACGAAGGAGGGTTTATAGGGTTCGAGTTCGCGGATCGTTTGATAGAGGGACTCCGCGGCCGCCGAGGTTTTTGGCGGAAAGAATTCGAAGGAGAAAGTGATCCGGTGGCGGGCGAAAATGTCCCGGATATGCATGAACCTGGGCAGATCAGTGTTCGGTGGAAACCGCTGGATTTGCGCCGGGCTCGACCGGCGAGGTCTCCTCGGCGGCCGGTGGTGCGTCAGACTCCGGTTCTGGAGGAAGCGGCGTCTCCAAGGGCGATTCCGCGGCTTCGGCATCCTCAGGGACGGGCTCGCCGGCTGCGGGCTGGAGCGGGGCGGTCGCCGGCTCGGGACTTTGCGGAGCGGTCCCGGATTCTTCGGCGCGGGCCGCCTCCGTTTCTTCCTCTTCCTCGTCGCCCAAGGCGCCCGGCGCGATGAGATTCAATCGCAAGCGTTGGTCTTCGATCATCGCCTCATGGTAGGGAGAGAGCGGGCCGGCGGCGAGTTGGTCGTAGGAGGAAGCCGCTTCGCGGACAAACTGGGCCACCGCTTCGCTATCGCCGGAATCTCTGGCGTGCACCGCTCTGGCGACCCAGAGGCCGGCGAGCTGGATTCGCGCCAGTTGATCGATATCGGGGGGAACCTCGCTGCCCATGGCCCTTCGGAGATTCTCATCGGCCTCGTCGAAGTCGCCCGCAGCTTGGCACTGAAGAGCGAGAGCGAGGTAAGCGGCGTGGTAGCGGGGATGGGAGGAGTAAGAAGAGAGGAAAGTCTGCAAGGCCTCCCGGGATTCGGCGGGCTTTTCCTCGGCCCAAAGCCGGTCGGCGAGTTCTAAGAGGGCGCTGCCGGCGGCGACCTTACCGGGAAAGTCTGCGGCCGTTTTTCGGAGAGCGTCGACGGTGCCGGCCGATGTGAACGCGCGGGCGGCATCACTCTCCCCTTTGTAGCGGAAGAACTGGTAGATGAAAAAGGTGGAGATCACCAAGAGGACCACGACGAGGGCGAAGAGCAGGCTCTTCTTGTGATCTTCGACGAAGCGTTCGAGCTTGGAGTAGTCGTGCTCGATGGCGGCGACTGGAACTGAGGCCGGGGATGTGCCGGGTTTCGTGTCCATGTTTGGCCTAGTGGTCGTGCGTGAGCCGGCGCATTGGCGATGCGGGCGCAGGGATGGGCTCTGTAACTTAGGGCCTGGCGGAGTGCAACCCGTTTATCCCGCATTTCTCATACCGTTTCGTCGCGAGGCGCTGCGAACCCCATACTGGCAGCCGAGCGCAGCCGGGGGCGCAGAGCTGGGTGGGCACAGCTTTTTGAACCCTGGATCCCATGTCGAGGCAATGACATCTGA
This sequence comes from Verrucomicrobiales bacterium, assembly GCA_035513055.1. Classification (GTDB taxonomy): domain Bacteria; phylum Verrucomicrobiota; class Verrucomicrobiia; order Verrucomicrobiales; family DEV007; genus DATKCT01. The sequence goes on from DATKCT010000001.1 coordinate 12,780, forward strand.
GCTTTCCTCGGATCGCGAAGACGGCCCCGCTTGTGCTCAACGGTTGGAGTTTTAGTGAAAATCGTTTCCGCTGGACACAAACCGCGCGGCGGTCAATGGGGACTTCGCGAATGAGCAGGCGCCTTGGGAGACTCGTCATCTTGGCGGCGACGTTCGGGTTCTGCACCCGGGCGATGGCCGTCGATGCTGATGCGGGCTCTGGAAACGAGTCTCTCCGGCCGGCATCGACCGGGCCCTTTCTGCTCGCGCCACCGGAGGAGCCGGGTCCCGTCGTGGTCCTGGCGAGCTTTGAGTTGTACGACATCAATGAGATCAACGATGGCGCGGAAACTTTTGAGTTCACCGGGCGGCTCATCCACCAATGGCATGACCCACGCCAGGCCTTCGACCCGGCTGTCGCGGGAGTGGATGAGAAGATTTTCCAAGGCGACTATCAGTTCAACGAGATCTCGCCTGGCTGGTATCCGCAGGTGGTCCTCGTCAACGAATCCGGCTTGTATCAGAAGAGCGGAGTCGTGCTGCGGGTTCTACCGGACGTGATGAGCGGAGTGGCGATGCTCTTCTTTGATTAGAGGGATCGCTTGTAGGTTTCGCAGCGATTGAACCAGCCTTGCCGCCAGCGCGATTCGTCGCGGGGAGCATTGCGGATGCGCCGTTCCAAGGCGCGTTTTGCGGCGTCGCTGAACTCGACGACGGCGGCCTGGCCGGAGGGTTGTCCGCGCATGCCCTGAAGGACTTGCAGAAGGCCCCAGCCTTGACCCCGGTAACGTTCTCTCGGATTCACCCCTTCCCCCTTGAAATTGACATAATCGATGAGGGCATAGAGTCCGTTGGGGGAGCCGGCCACGGCGTAGAACCGCGTTTCGAGGTTTTTCTTTTCGCCGCGGGGCGCCGCGGCCAGGATCCGCGGCAGGGCGGCTTCGAGCCGGAGCACGATGTAATCGGTTTGGGCATCGACCGTTTTCGAGAGAAGGGTCCGGAGTTCCCGAAGCCGCGGCCCGTCGAGTTCGCGCTGGAAGGCTTGGCGGTCCGGCCAGGGACAGGGGGGATCTCCGCGGAGCCAGGAAGGCAGCCGGACGCCGCATTTCTCGAAGTGCCGGAGGAGACCGGGGAAGCTCTCCTCGAAGGTGCGCGGGGTCCCTTGGGGATACCAAATGAAGTGGCCGATCCCGAGCGAGGGGAAGTCCTCGCCCTGATTCCACGAGGTGAGGCCGGACACGGTTCCGCCGCACTCGTTTTCCCAAATGCGCCGGCCGATTCTGCGACGTATTTCGGGTCGCAGCTCGAGCCGGCCGGCTGCGGCGAGGCTGGGAGTGAGAGTGGCCAGGGCCCACAAGGGGAGGGTGGGAACGATGCGGGCAAGGAAACAGCGGCGCAGCATGGGGAAGGCGGGTTGGCGGAGGGCGGCGAGGGTGATCAGGTTTGCGTTGTTGTGAGTGTACGCCCCAGGGGGGCTACGAACAGTTGCGGATGGGTGCGAGGCTTGCCAGCGCCGGTTTGATCAGGCTGCCTCGGCCAGACCGCTGCGGACGAGCAAGGCGTCGAGAGAGGGATCGCGGCCCATGAAGTCGCGAAAAAGTTCGGCAGGATCCCGGGCATTGCCGCGGCTCAGGATCTTCTCTCTGAATTCGCGACCGACGGCGGGGTTGAGAATGCCGCTCGCTTGAAAGCGGGTGAACGCGTCGGCGTCGAGCACTTCGGCCCACTTGTAGGAGTAGTAGCCGGCGGCGTAACCGGTGGCGGATCCGAAGAGGTGGAGGAAGCTGTGGGTGTTGGCGGGCCGGCGGGTGCGGGTGGGGATGAGGTAGTCCTTGAGGATGGCGTCGACGAAGGTTTCGACGCCGGCGTTCTCGAGTTCCGCGCTGTGCATGTGCAACTCGAGGTCCATTTTGGCGAAGGACAACTGCCGCATGGTGACGATTGCGGATTGAAAGTTTCGGGCGTCGCGCATTTTTTGAAAGAGATCCTCCGGGATGGCACTGCCGTCGAGGTGATGCCGGGCAAAACGGTCGAGGCTTTCCCGTTCCCAGCAAAAGTTTTCCATGATCTGGGAGGGAAGTTCGACGAAATCCCAGACCACGTGGATGCCGTTGAGAGATTTGATAGGAACCTCGCCGAGGAGATGATGGAGCAGATGTCCGAACTCGTGGAATACGGTTTCGACTTCGCGGTGGCTGAGGAGGGCCGGACGGTCTTCGAGCGGCGGGGTGAGGTTGCCGCACATGAGACCGAGGTGCGGTTCACGGACTCCGTCCGGCGAACTGGCGGGGGGGAGACCGGTGCGCAGGGTGTTCATCCAGGCCCCGGAGCGTTTGGACTCGCGGGGATGCCAGTCTGCGTAAAAGGAGCCGAGATGTTCGCCACAGGCGTCCCTGACTTCGTAGAAGCGCGCTTCCTGATGCCAAACTTCGACTGCGCCGGCGGGAGCGGATTCGGCGGGGTTGCCAGGGCCGCGGAAATAGGCAGGGCGCTCGCGGATGCTGATGCCGAAGGTGCTTTGGGCGATGTCGAACATCCCGTCGAGGACGCGATCGAGAGGGAACCAGGGGCGCAGATCTTCGTCGCTGAAGGCGTAGCGTTGTTGGCGGAGTTTTTCCGACCAATAGGCGAGGTCCCAGGGTTCGAGGGGCCCCGGCGCCTGTCCGGTTTGACCGGCCCGAAAGGCTTCCAGTTCCGTGATCTCAGCCTGGAAGCGTCCGCGGATTCGGCGGTGCAGGTCTTCGACGAACTGAAGCGCTTGTTCTCCGGTCTTGGCCATCCGCGATTCCAAGATCAGATCGGCGAAATGGGGTTTTCCCAGGATCCGGCTTTTCTCATGCCGGAGCGCGAGGATTTCCTTCAGCAAGACGGTGTTGTCGTAGGGATCATCGCGGCCGATGCGGGAGAGGGCGGACCAGACTTGGGAGCGGAGGGCTTCGTCCTCGGCGAACTGGAGCACGGGAAGGTAGGAAGGCGCGTGCAGGGTGAAGCGCCACCGGGTTTGGGAAGCGTCGCCACCGGCAGCGTGCCGGCCGGATTCGAGCGCGGCTTGGCGGGCGGATTCAGGCAATCCTTCGAGCCGGGATTCGTCGTCCAACACAAGTTCCCAGGCGTTGGTGGCGTCGAGGACGTTCTCGGAATACTTCTGGGTCTTGGCCGCGAGGTCGGCTTCGATGGCGCGGACGCGATCTTTTTGTTCCGGCGGCAGACCGGCGCCGTTTTGACGGAAGTCGCGAACCGTTTCCTCGACGAACCGTTTGCGGATGGGATCCAAGGATGCGGCGGCCGGGGATTCCGCGAAGGCTATGAGGACGGCCCAGAGCGTGTCGTTGAGTGGAATCTGGGCTTGAAAAGCCGTGACCCGGGGAAGCATGTGGTTCATGGCATCCCGCAGGGCGGGCGAATTGCAGACGGCGTCAAGATGTTGCACCTTGTTCCAGGCGAGGGACAGCGGTTCGGTGGCGGCTTCGAGGGCGAGGAAGGTGTTTTCGAAGGACAGTCCGGCGCGGTCCTGGGCGGCGATGCGATCGATGTGCGAGGAAGCTGTGGCGAGGGCTTGGTCGATCGAAGGTTCGACGGATTCCGGGCGGAGTTCGGACCAGGGGACGTGAAAGGCTGGATCGAGAAAGCTGTGCTCCATGGGGGCAGATCTATCACCGGGAAACGGCGATGCAAGCCAGCGGCGATCGGCGTTGCGCTACCAGTTCTCGCGCGGCATCCGGGCCGGGTCGTAGCTTTCGTTAGGATGAAAGAGGAAACCGGGATCGCGCGTGATCAACTCGTAGTTGCGGAGCATGAACTCGGGAAAAACGCGGTTCGAGGCGGGGTCGTAGACGCTTTCGCCGGTGAAGTGCCCGTAAATGCGATACTCGCTGTTGTGATCGAAACCGTGGCGATTGGTTCCGGAGCCGGCTTCCGGAAGCCGGTCGGGACTGTGGCGCTGGGTTTCGTTGAAGATGACCAGTTGAGCCTTGTCCCAGCCTTGGCGAGGCTTGCGCAAGTAACCCCAGAAGCGCGTGGCCCGGACAAAATAGCGGCGGCCGATGTAGTGGTCGCCGGAGGGTTCCTGGGCGATGCGGGCGTCGCGATTGCGCACCAGCGGGTGGTTGCTGGGGGAGATGCCTGTCGAGGAGCAAGCGCCGGCGACAAGAGCGGCTCCAGCGGCGAAGAGCATCAGGAGACTCCGGAAGCGGCGGCGGCGAAAGGCGGCGTCGAGCATCCCGGGTATGTAGCAGTTCGGGCGCGATTGCGAAACGATTTTGGGGGGCCGGCGACGCGGACCGGGGAAGCGATGCTTAGATGATCATGCCCGCAGCGACAGTCTCGTTGGTCTGTTCATCGATGAGCACGAAGCTGCCTGTGGTGCGATTGACTTGATAGGGGTCATGAATGAGGGGAGCCGAGGTGCGCAAGGCGATCCGCCCAATGTCGTTAAGGCGGAATTCGAGGTCGTCCTCGATTTTGTGAAGGGTGTTGATATTGACCTTGTAATTGACCTGCCGGACCACGGCTTTGACTTCGTTGACGCCGTGCCGGAGGTAATAGCGGCCGCGGGGCGCGAGCGGGCGCGGCGAGAACCAGCAGATCATGGCCTCGACGTCCTGGGCGACCCGTGGGGGGTGATTGACTTTGGTGATAAGGTCTCCGCGACTGATGTCGATTTCGTCTTCCAGCGTCACGGCGACGGAGAGGGGGCTGAAGGCTTCCGCAAGTTCTTCGTCGGCCCGGTGAATAGAACGGATCCGGCTGGTGAATCCGGAAGGGAGAACGAGGATCTCGTCCCCGGGTTTGAAGACGCCGCTGGCGACGCGGCCGGCATAGGCGCGGAAATCGTGATGGTCGTCGGAATGGGGGCGGATGACCCATTGCACAGGAAGGCGGGCGTCGACGTGATTGCGGTCTGAGGCGATGTAAAGGTGCTCGAGGTGGTAAAGGAGCGACGATCCTCCATACCAAGGCATCTTGGAAGAGCGTTCGACCACGTTATCCCCGTGCAAGGCGCTGATGGGGATGAACGTCATGTCCACCAAATTGCGCAGACGGGAGGAGAATTGGGTGTATTCCTCGACGATGCGCTGGAAGACTTCCTCACTGTAGTCGACGAGATCCATTTTATTGATCGCTAGGACGACGTGCTGGATGCGGAGGAGATTGGCGATGAAGGAATGGCGGCAGGTCTGCTCGATAATGCCTTTGCGGGCGTCAATGAGGATGATAGCCAAGTTCGCCGTCGAGGCTCCGGTGACCATATTGCGCGTGTATTGAATGTGGCCGGGAGTATCGGCGATGATGAATTTTCGTTTGGGGGTGGCGAAATAACGGTAGGCCACGTCGATGGTGATGCCTTGTTCGCGTTCGGCGCGCAGTCCGTCGGTGAGAAGGGCGAGGTTCACGTGGGCATCGCCGCGTTTCCGGCTGGAGGCTTCGACGGCGGCGATTTGATCCTCGAAGGTGTTCTTGCTGTCGTAGAGCAGCCGTCCGATGAGGGTGCTCTTGCCGTCGTCAACGCTGCCGGCGGTGGTGAAACGAAGGAGATCCATGGGCGTGAGTGAGAAAGGCGAGAAGGGTGAGAAAGTGAGCGGCGGAGAGAAAGGGGCCGCTCAGAAGTATCCTTGGCGCTTGCGGTCTTCCATGGCGGTTTCGGAGCGCTGGTCGTCGGTGCGGGCGCCGCGCTCGGTCTGGCGGGCGGTGGCGACTTCCTGGATGATGGCCTCAAGGCTGGCGGCTTCCGATTCCACGGCGCCGGTGCAAGTGGCGTCGCCGATTGTGCGGAAGCGGACGGTTTTTTCTTCGGCGGATTCGCCGTCCTGAAGGGTGACGCAATCGCTGAGGGCCAGGAGGGAACCGCCGCGATGGAAGACGGGGCGGCGATGGGCGAAGTAGAGGCTGGGAAGCGCCAGACCGCGTTCCCGGATGTAGATCCAAATGTCCATTTCCGTCCAGTTGCTCAAGGGAAACACGCGGAAATGTTCGCCGTGATGTTTGCGGCCGTTGAATATGTTCCAGAGTTCGGGGCGCTGATTTTTGGGATCCCATTGACCGAAGTCGTCGCGATGGGAGAAGAAGCGTTCTTTGGCCCGGGCCTTCTCTTCATCGCGCCTTCCGCCTCCTAGGGCGGCGTCGAAGCCGTGTTCTTCGATGGCGTCGAGCAGGGTCACGGTTTGGAGGGCGTTGCGGGAGGCGCAGGGGCCTTTTTCTTCGACGACGCGGCCGCGGTCGATGCTGTCTTGAACGCGGGCGATGAGGAGGCGGGCTTGGAGTCCGGCGACGAAGCGGTCGCGGAACTCGATCGTTTCCGGGAAGTTGTGGCCGGTATCGACGTGGAGAAGAGGGAAGGGCAGGCGGGCTGGGTAGAAGGCCTTGCGGGCGAGTTGAGCCATGACGATCGAATCCTTGCCTCCGGAGAAGAGCAGGACCGGGCGTTCGAACTGGGCGGCGGATTCCCGCAGGACGAAGATGGCTTCGGATTCGAGCTGGTCGAGGTGGCTGACGGTGTAGTTAGGCATGAAGAGAGAGCAAACGGCGCGGATGGAGTTGAACCCGGAACCATGACCCGGCCTCAGGACCGGGCGCGGCGCGGCCGGGCGGTTGTGCGCCGCGGCTTTCGTGCTAGCCTGGCGGCTTCCTTATGAAGCTGGGGTTGAAGCTGGAGTATGCCTGCCGGGCGATATTGCGTTTGGCAAGTTGTTACGATGGGCAGCGCGTCTGCCGGGTCGAGGATTTGGCGGCGCAGGAGGGTATCTCGGCGAACTTTCTGGTTCAGATCCTCAACGACTTGCGCCGCGACGGTTTGGTCGCCAGCCGCCGGGGCAAGCTCGGCGGCTACACCCTGGCGCGCCCGCCGGAGGAGATCAATCTGGCCGACGTGACCCGGGCCATCGAGGGGGGCGTCCTGGAAATCGATCGCGCAGAGAGCCGGGAGGGGTTCGGTCCCGTGGTGACGCGGGTGTGGCGTGAGGAAGGACGGCATCTGGAGCAAAGATTGGCCCAGCGGACGCTGGCCGGGTTGACGGCGGGCAGCACCGGATTGGATTACACGATCTGAGGGTGGAACGGCGGGCCGGGAAGGCGTCCCGGCGCCGGATTGCCGGAAGCCTCAGGCGAGTTCCATGATGGTCAGGTTGGCTGCTTCATTCCGGACCTGCTCGGCGAGAGCCGTGGTCAGGTAGCGTTCCGTGGTGCTTGGAGCCACCGTGACGATGCGTTTGCCGGCCATGCCCGGCCGGGCGGCCACGCGCAAGGCGGCGACGACGTTGGCGCCCGTCGAGATGCCGGCGGGAAGTCCTTCCTCTTCGGTGAGGCGGCGGGCCATGGCGAAGGCTTCATCGTTGTCGACTTGAATGACGTCGTCGATCATGGCCACGTTGAGCACATCCGGTATGAATCCGGCGCCGATGCCTTGGATCTTGTGAGGACCGGGTTTTCCCCCGGAAAGCACCGGACTGGCGGCTGGTTCCACGGCGAACGTCTGCATGGGCACGCGCTGTTTGATGACTTCGGAAACGCCGGTGATGGTGCCGCCAGTTCCGACCCCGGCGACGAAGGCGTCGATCTTGCCCTCACAGGCTTCCCAAATCTCTTCGGCGGTGGTGCGGCGGTGGATTTCGGGGTTGGCCGGATTCTTGAACTGCTGCGGTGTGAACCCGTTTTCGCCATGCTCAGCCAGAACCTGTTCAGCGGCGGCGATGGCTCCGGACATGCCACGTGTTCCGGGCGTGAGGACGACTTCAGCTCCGAGCATGAGCAGGAGCACGCGGCGCTCGACCGACATCGTTTCGGGCATAGTGAGGATGCAGCGGTAACCTCTGGCCGCGCAGACGAAGGCCAGGGCGATGCCGGTGTTCCCTGAAGTCGGCTCGACGACGACGCCGCCGGGCCGGAGTTTCCCCTCTCGTTCCCCCGCCTCAATCATGGAAAGCCCGATCCGGTCCTTGACGCTGAAGAGCGGGTTGAAGAACTCGGCTTTGACGAGGATCTCGGCTTCGGAGTCGCGGGCGACCCGGTGGAGACGAATGAGCGGGGTATTCCCCACCGTGGCGGTCATATCGTTGCAGATGCGCATCTTCACTTGGTATTGAGGTTGAGGCGATAGGTGAGAAACACGGGATCAGATCTGGTAATCCTGGTCGGCCGACGGGAGGTGCAGCCCGCATTCGCGCTGCATTCCATCGAAGCGCGTTTGTTCCGCAGCACTCCCTTCTTCAAGAGGTTTGCTTGAGTGCCAGTCGCCGATGGAAACATAGCCGCGGAAGGTGAGCGGGTGCCGGGGCAGGTCGTGCTCGAGGAAATAGCGTTCTACGTCATCATCTGTCCAGTCGAGGATGGGATAAAGTTTGGCCGTGCGTTTCTGCCGTTCGACAAAGTCGCGTTGTTCGCGGCTCCGGGACTGGGAGCGGCGCACGCCGCTGATCCAGGCGTCAGCTCCGAGTTCGCGCAGGGCCCGGTTCATAGGTTCGACTTTATTCAGCAGGCCATACTTCTCCAGGCCGCCGGCTCCTTGTTCCCAGAGCCGCCCATAAAGGGCCTCCTGGCGAGCCGCGGTCATGCGGGGCTGGAAGACCCGGACGTCGAGATTCAGGATCCTGATGAGACGTTCCGCAAACTGATAGGTTTCGGGAAACAAGTAGCCGGTATCGATGAACACGACCGGGATAGAGGGGGCGTGCCGGCTGAGAAGATGGAGCATCACAGGCGACTGCGCCCCGAAACTGGTGCTGGCCGCGAGGCGGCCGGGAAAGGCCGCGTTCAGAACGCGCAGGCGTTCTCCGGCGTCGCGGCCGGATTCGATCCGCCGGGCGAGATCCTCGAGGTCCACGGCCTTGGATTCGGCGGGCAGGCTCATCGCGCCAGGGCTTCCGGAGTAAGGTCCTCGTGAAAACGCGCCCCTTCCGAGGTCGGGGCGACGTAGCCCTGGCGGACCACGAAATCGCCGAAGCGCTCCCCGTCGAGGCGTTCCTGAGCGTAGGCGGCGATGATGGGACGCAGGAGCGCGGCCAGTTCGCTGTCGAGGACCGAAGAGCGGTAGAGCTTGTTGAGGCGGTCGCCTGCGAAGCCGCCGCCGAGATAGACATTGTACTTGTGGGGCGCCCGGCCGACCATGGCGATCTCCGCGAGGTAAGGCCTGGCGCAGCCATTGGGGCAGCCGGTCATGCGGATGGTGATGGCCTCGCGCTGCAATCCGTTTTCCTCGATGATCGTTTCGAGTTCCTCGAGCAGACCCGGCAGGTAACGTTCGCTTTCCGCAAGAGCGAGACCGCAGGTCGGCAGAGCCACACAGGCGAGAGAATTCAAGCGGAGACCGGAGAGTTTCGCGGGATCGTTCAAACCGTGGCGGCGGAGGATCTCCTCGATGCCCGGCCGGGCCCCGGGCGCGACGTTGGCCACAATGAGGTTCTGGTTAGGCGTGAGCCGAAAGTCTCCCTGATGGGCCTGAGCCAATTCCCGGAGGGCGGCGCGGAGTGAGGAGCCGTTGCCGTCGGCGACCCGTCCATTCTGAATGAACAAGGTGAAATGCGCGTTGCCGTCGGGACCCTCGACCCAGCCGTAGCGGTCGCCGTTGTGATCGAAATGGAAGGGCCGCGGCTCTTGGAGCTTCCAACCCAGGCGCTCTTCCACTTCGCGCCGGAACCAGGCCAGGCCGCGGTCCTCGATGGTGTATTTGAGCCGGGCGTGGGAGCGGTTGATGCGATCCCCGTAGTCCCGTTGCACGAGGACGACTTTTTCGGCGAGGTCGACGGCCTGATCCGGCCGGCAGAATCCCATGACTTCGGCGAGTCGGGGGAAGGTTTCCTCCTTTCCGTGGGACATGCCCAATCCGCCGCCAGCCGCGACGTTGTACCCGGCCAGAAGGCCATTTTCGACGATGGCGATGAAGCCGAGGTCGTGGGCGTAGACGTCGACGTCGTTTACGGGGGGGACCGCGACGACGATTTTGAATTTGCGCGGAAGGTAGGTGCGCCCGTAGATGGGCTCTTCCTCCTGGGGTTCGGGAGTGATGCGCTCGTGGTCGAGCCAGATCTCGTGATAGGCGTGCGTGCGGGGCGTGAGGTGGCTGCTGATGGCGGAAGCCGTGGCGAGCGCTTGAGCGTGGACGGCGGATTCGTGCGGGTTGGGGTTGCACATGACGTTGCGGTTGACGTCCCCGCAGGCGGCGATGGTGTCGAGCAGTGCATCGTTGATCTCGCGGATGGCTTCCTTGAGGTTGCCCTTGATGATGCCGTGGAGTTGGAAGGCCTGGCGCGTGGTGACCTTGAGGGTGTCGTTGCCGTGGGAACTGGCCAACCGGTCGAGATCGAGCCACTGTTTGGGGCTGCAAACGCCGCCGGGGACGCGGATGCGGGCCATGAAGATGTAGGCTTTCTCGCGTTTCTCCTTGCGCCGCTGGCTGCGCAGGTCGCGGTCGTCCTGCTGGTAGATGCCATGGAACTTGGTGAGCTGGGTATCGGAATCGGCGAGAGCGCCGGTGGACAAATCGGCGAGGCCATCGCGGATGCCGCCGCGCAGGAAATGGCTGGCTTCCTTGATTTTCTCGTTGGGATGCAGAGGACGATCTGAGTCCATAGCCAAAACAATAGTATCTTTAGCGACAAAGTCAAGAAAAAAGTGGAAGCTTGGCGGCGTGGCCTTCGCCCCTGCGGGGATTTCCCATTGTTCGCATGGGCGCCCGGCCTAAGGTGAGCGGCTATGCAGCCGCCCTACCCCCAGTGTTTTCTGCTCCGCCTAGCGCTCGGTCTTGGGATGATCGGATCCGTGGCGAGCGGGCAGAATCCTTTTGCCGAGCATGTGCGCACGACGGAACCGCTGAGTCCGGAGGAACAGGAGGCCAGATTTTCGTTGCCGGAAGGATTTCGCATCACGCTTTTCGCCGCCGAACCGGACATTGCCAAGCCGATGAACATGGCCTTCGATGACCGGGGGCGGATGTGGCTGACGAACACGTTGGAGTATCCCTATGCGGCGCCGGAGGACCGGCCGGCGCGAGATTCGGTGAAGGTGTTGGAGGATACCGATGGCGATGGGCGGGCCGACCGGGTGACGACGTTTGCGGATGGGCTCAACATTCCGATTGGCGTCCTGCCCTATAGGGACGGGGCCCTGGTTTGGAGTATTCCCAATATTTGGTGGTTGCGGGACACCGACGACGACGGGGTGGCCGACCACCGGGAAGCGCTGATTGGACCACTCGGCGATGTCGTGGACACGCACGGGATGCAGAACGGCTTCCGGAGGGGTTTCGACGGTTGGGTGTATATTTGTCACGGGTTTCGCAACGAATCCCGGATCCAGGGTCGCAGCGGGGACGAGATCACGTTGCAGTCAGGGAACACCTACCGGATGTGGCCGGACGCGAGCCGGGTCGAACAGCACACCTGGGGTCAGGTCAATCCGTTCGGGCAGTGTCAGGACCAGCTCGGTTATTTCTACACAGCGGACTGTCACAGTTCTCCCATCTATCAATTGATCCGGGGTGCCCATTACCCGAGCTTTGGAAAGCCTCATGATGGATTGGGGTTCGCTCCGGTGCTCATGCAACACACGCACGATTCCACGGCGCTGTGCGGCATCGTGACGGACACGCCTCCGCACTGGCCGGAGGAGTTCCACGGCTGCGTGTATATCGGAAACGTCATGGGGAGCCGGGTGCACCGGGATCGGTTAGACTGGACGGGGGCTTCTCCTTCCGCCGTGGAAATGGAGGATTTGGTTAAGACGGAGGATCCCTGGTTCCGGCCGGTGGATATTCGCTTTGGACCCGATGGAGCGATGTATGTGGCGGATTTCTACAACAGGATCATCGGGCATTATGAAGTGCCGTTGGAGCATCCCGGCCGGGACCGCCACCGGGGCCGGATTTGGCGCATAAGCTGGGAAGGAGATACGGCGGAAGGCGCGTATCCTCCCCCCTTCGATTTGGTTAAGGCATCCTTGGAGGAAGTGGTGGGCGATCTTTCACATCCTCACCTCACGCGCCGGCTGCGGGCGGCGCATCATTTGGTGGACCAACGCTCCGGCGCGGCCGCAACGGCGGTCGAAGCGGCCTGGAAAGCGTCGCAGAATCCGGATCTGACGGTGCAGACTCTGTGGATCTTGCAGCGGTTGGGCCGGCTGACCGAAGCGGCGCTGGCAGAGGCGGGCTCGGATGCCTCTGAGGTTGTCCGGGCGCACGTGATGCGATTGGGGGGTGAACGAGAAACGTGGGGAGACGCCTTGCGCGAGCGGGTCATGGCTGGAATTGAGGACGCCAGCCCACACGTGGCCCGCGCGGCGACGGAGAGCGCGGGTCTGCGGCCGGTATTCGAACAGGTTCCGGCTCTCCTGAGCTTATGGGAGCGGACGCCGGAAGAGGACGATCATCTCATCCACACGGTGCGGGTCGCCTTGCGTGAACACATGAAGAACGCCGGGATCATGGAGCGCATCGGCGCCGCCGGATGGGAGTTCGAACAGAGGAGGAAGTTAGCGGGGATCGCCTTGGCCGTCCCGGGTGAAGCCGCCGCGGGGTGGTTGCTACAACAGGTCAGCGAAGGCCTCGTGGAAACGGGGCGTATGGAGGAAACGCTGCGGCATCTGGCCCGCCACCTCAGGCCGGAGGCGGTCGAGCGGTTCGCGAAGCTGGATTGGCAATCCCTCGCTCCGGATACGGGGGTTCAGCTCAACCTCTATCGCGCGGCCTGGCAGGGCTTGCAGCAGAGGGGGATGGAACCGGGGGAGGCTTTTCGAGGTTGGGGCCGGACGCTCGCGGAACGGCTCTTTGCCGAGTGCGAATCCGGCGGCTGGACCGTGGAACCTGTTCTGGGGGCGCCGCCGTCGGAGGATCCGTGGTTTTTGCAACGGCGGGACTTGGCTGGGCTCGAGCGCCGGGCCTGGTTTGTCAGCAGCCTAACTCCGGGAGGCGAAAGGCTGACGGGGGTGCTGCGATCGCCGCCCTTTGAAACGCCGGAGACGCTTTCATTTTGGGCGGCAGGTCACGACGGTCTTCCGGATCACCCTGCCGGAGGCAAAAACTGGGTGCGGCTGCGCGACGTCGAGAGCGGAGAGGTGTTGGCCGAAGCGCCTGCGCCGCGCAACGACCTGGCGCAACGCGTGGATTGGCGGCTCGAGGATCACCGTGGGCGGCGGGCCTACCTCGAGATTGCGGACGGGCAAAGCGGAGAGGCTTTTGCTTGGCTGGCGGTGAGTCGATTGGAACCTCCCGTGGTCGATTTTCCGGAGCGCATGCCGCGGGACGCCGCAGCCAACCTCGTGGGCGCCTTCGAGTTGGTCCGCGAACTTCGGATGATGGACTTTGCCGGACAGGCCGAGGCTGTCGCGAAAGACGAGGGAAGATCCGTGGGGACGCGGTCGGCGGCTCTGCTGGCGGTCCGGGCGCTCGCCGGAGGCGGGGGAACGCCTCTCGAGGCGGCGATCCTGCCGGATGGGCGGCAACCGGAGGCGCTGCGGGTGTTGGCCGCCGAAGGGATGGCCCAGCGAGATTCCCTCGAGGCCAAGACCGCGTTGGTGGAAGCCTTGCGCAGCGCCAGCGGGCGCGTGCGAGACCGGGTGGCGGAACTTTTGGCGGGCAGCCGGGACGGGGCGGATTTGCTCTATAAAGAGATCCAAGCTGGCCGGGCCGGACCCCAGCTTTTGCTGGCGGGACCGGTGCGTGAGCGCTTGGAGGGGAGCGGATTGGAGCAATGGGAGGATCGTGCGGCGCGTCTCACGCAAGGCATTCCCGATGGCGGCGCCGAATTGGCGAATTTGGCGGCGGCGCGCCGGGCTTCCTTTCACGCGGCATCCGGCCTTTCAACGGAGCGGGGAAAGGAGATCTACACACTGCATTGTGCGGTCTGCCACCAAATCGGGGGCAACGGAGGCCTGATCGGGCCACAACTCGACGGGATCGGTCACCGTGGAGCGGACCGGCTGATCGAGGACATTCTCGACCCCAATCTGAATGTGGATTTGGCGTTCCGGTACACTCTGCTGGATCTGGCCGACGGCAGCTCGCTCTCCGGCCTGTTTCGGCGGGAGGAGGGGGAGCTTTTGGTGTTTGCGGACGCGCAAGGACAGGAGTTCGCGGTGAAGAAGGCGGACGTGGTCCGAAGGGAGCAGTCATCGTTTTCCTTGATGCCGCCGATTTATGGCCAGGTTTTGACGGAACCGGAGTTTCACGATCTGGTCGCCTACCTGCTACGAGTCGAGGGAGAATCGATTGGCGAGCCGGTTAGTCGGGATCCATGACAAACCTTGGAGGGGAAGGCGAGGAAATCCGCGGGTTGGAAGCGGAGGGCGACCGGTCTGCGGAAGTTTGGATGCGGGCCGGTCAGTTGGACCTTCCGTTGGAACACGGCGAGGAGGAATTGCGGAGGGCGGTTTTGGAGCGGTTGGGGACCAATGAGGAGGATCTTCTGGCCTGGAAGATCCGGCAGCGTGCGATCGATGCCCGGCGGCGGCGGCCGGTGCGGTTGGTTTACACCGTCGATGTGCAACTCAGAAACAGGCAGAAGGCTGGAAAACTGGTCCGCCGCGTCCAGCGGGGTGAACTGCCGGGAGTGACGATGCGGCCCGATGAACGCTATCGTTTTCTCGTCGAGAACCGGCGGTTTCGGCCAGCGGCGCGACGGCCGGTGATTGTGGGCACGGGTCCGTGTGGGTTGTTCGCGGGGCTCCTCTTGGCCCGGTTGGGATTGCGTCCTTTGTTGTTGGAACGGGGCAAGGCGGCAGGGGCGCGGGCGCGGGATGTGACACGTTTTTGGCGCACTGGGGAGGGATTCGATCCGGAATCCAATGTGCAATTTGGGGAGGGCGGCGCCGGCACGTTTTCCGATGGCAAGCTTTACACCCAGATCCGAGACCGGGAAGGGCGCAACCGGTGGATCCTGGAGCAGTTGGCGGAGCACGGGGCGCCTTCGGAGATTCTCGCGCACAGCAGGCCTCACATTGGCACAGACAAACTGATCCGGGTCCTGCGCAATTTGCGCAGCACTCTGTTGGATTTGGGCGCGGAGATCCGCTTTGAAACCCGGGCGACCGGTCTGGTTAGTGAAGGCGGGGCGATCCGGGGTCTGCGGCTGGCTGGCGGCGCCGAGATCGAGGCGGAGGCGGTCATTTTGGCGGTGGGTCACAGCGCCCGCGATGTGTTTGCCATGCTCGAGGCGGAGGGCGTTCCCATGGAAGCCAAACCGTTCTCGGTGGGAGTGCGCATCGAGCATCCGCAGGAGGCCGTTGACCGGAGGCAATACGGGGCTCAGGCCGGGCATCCCTTGTTGGGGGCGGCGGACTACCGGTTCGTCGATCACGGATCGAAGGGCCGGGCGGTCTACAGTTTTTGCATGTGTCCCGGGGGGTTGGTGGTGGGGGCGACATCGGAGGCGGCCCGGCTGGCGACGAACGGGATGAGCAGTTATGCCCGGGACCGGGCCAACGCCAACGCCGGGTTCATGGTGGAGGTGCGCCCGGAAGATCTCGGAGCGGGAGGAGCATTGGCCGGGATGGAATTTCAGCGGCGGCTGGAAGAGAAGGCGTTCCTTGCGGGCGGCGGCGGCTACCGGGCGCCCGCTCAATTGCTCGAGGATTTTCTTCGGGGCAGGGCTAGCCGCGGGCCGGGCGGCGTCGAGCCTTCCTTCCGCCCGGGTGTGGTTTGGGGCGATCTGGGCGAAGTTCTGCCCGCCTTCGTGATTGAGGCGCTGCGGGAGGCGACACCGCGGATCGAGCGGCGTCTTCCCGGGTTCAACCGGGCCGACGCGGTCTTGACGGCGGTCGAGAGCCGCAGTTCCGCCCCTTTGCGGGTAGCGCGAGGCGTGGACATGCAGAGTCCGTCTCTCGCGGGGCTGTATCCGGCGGGGGAGGGCGCGGGATACGCCGGTGGTATTCTTTCCGCTGCGGCGGACGGGTTGCGGGTGGCGGAGGCCCTGGCAGCGCGTTACGCGGGCTAGCCCGGCTCGATCCCACCGGCGCGCAGATCCCGCACGGACCGCAATTCGCCCATCCCGCTCCCCTCATCTTTCGCGCCGCCGATTTTCGCCCGGCGCTGAACAATTCCCTCCGCGCCTGGAAAAACTCCTCCAAATACGCTGCTGTCCCCAGCGCCACGCCCTCGGTGAAATACCGCACCCGGCAGCGCAGCGCCA
>DATKCT010000002.1:0-57670 GCA_035513055.1 Verrucomicrobiales bacterium
GCTGCGATGGATTTCTTCCTCCGTTTCCGGGTCGTCTAGCGAAAAGACCCGCTCTCCTCCGCCCCGTTTCTGGGCGTGGGAGCGATCCCATTGGTTGGCCAGGAAGTTGTCGACGGAGGCCATGAGAAACGAGCGGAACCGCCCCCTGGCTGGATCGGCAGAAGCGAGGCCGTGTTTAAAAATGAGCAGCGAGAAGAAGTCCTGGGTGAGGTCTTGGGCGTCCTCCTTGGAGAATCCTCTTGCGCGCACGAAGGAGTACACGGGACGCCAATACGTTCGACAGAGTTCTTCCATGGCGGCCTGCGCGGAGTCCTGGCCGGTCCCGGACGCCTGGAGCACGCGGGACCAGTGAGTCGTGGCGAAAGCCGGAGGCATCGTTTTTTGCACGCCGCGATGCCGTCCCTCCCCGGGCCGGCATCGCGACCGCGGCGCTAAGCAAAGGGATCCTGCCCGAATTACCCTCGGGCTGCCAAGAAGAAAACATCGTCCGGATGAGCCGATGAGCCGAAAAATACTCGCCCTAGGCGTAGGTGAAATCGTTCTTGCGCTGCCTGTGAATAGAATCGACGGCGAGATCCTGAAGACCCTGCGGGACGGCGACGCCGGTTTTCCGGATCTCGTGAAAGGCGACGAGGACGGCGGCTGAGACGAAGCTTGTTGATGAGGCAGCCGGCCGTTTCGCGCCGGCGTCGAAATCGTAGTGCCCCCAGCCGCCGTCGACCGATTCGGAGCGACCGAGAAGATCGATATGTTGTTCCGATAGGGAGTCAGGGTCCGACGGCGTTGTTCCAGTGTTGCCTTTGAGCGTAGCTGTTGGCTTGAGGCCATCACTTCGACCGGGTAGGCGACCCCAGGTCGCGCACGTAATAAGAGCGGTGTGCGGGTCACGCTCGCGCTTGCCACGAACGCTTTGTTGTCGCTGACAACGACCCCGGTTACTCTGCATTTCTCATACTGTTTCGTCGCGAGGGGTCGCGAGCCTCTTGCTGACAGCCGAGCGGAGCGAAACAGCCCGCCCGGCAGGGCTGCCCGGCGGGCAGAGCGCAGCCGCGGCAAAGCCTTGGGCAGCCGAGGGCGCTGGGCTGGGTGAGTATACCCTGCCCAGAGGCAAGGGTAAAACTGCTGGACGTCGAGAAACTTCTCATGCGGTTCTATGCATGGCCACCAAGACCATTTCCTTGGAACTTGATGCCTATGAAAAACTCCGCCGCGCGAAACGAGAAGGCGAGTCATTCTCCGCGGTCGTGCGCCGAGCGCGGTTCGCCCCTTGCGATGCCACCGGCGCGTCCATCCTGAAAGCCCTCGAAGCGCAAGCGGCCCACGACGCCGATCGTGACGCGGCGGCCTACTGGGAGCGGAATGGATGGGCAGCAAGCACTCGCACAGCGAGCCCACCAGTATGGGAGGAAGTGGGGGGCTCCTCTTGACGTTAACGCGACCAGCGTTCCATACGGTAACTCCGTAAGGCCGGCTTTCGCCCCTAAAAAGCAAAACCAAAACTCAGATGGAAGGCCCCGGTAGGCTCCCCTTTGCCCTCGTTCAAATTCCACCCGTAATCCACCCGCAAGGGTCCCACCGGGAGATTGAGCCGAAATCCCAATCCCGCGGCATAATGCATATCCTCGAATCCCGCGTCCTCGTAGTCCTCCTGGATATTTCCTGCGTCTAAAAAGACCGCCAATTCCAGATTGGTAATCACCTCAAATCCGTATTCCAGGTTGGCCACTCCATAAAACTCCCCGCCCAACGGATCGCCTGATACAGGATCGTCCATGCCCATCTGCCGCTGACGGAAACTGCGCACTGTCGTGGATCCCCCACTGAAATAACGAAGATCGATCGGAACGGCATCCGCCCCTTCCAGCGGCGCGATGATCCCCGCCCGGGCCCCCGCACGCAACCGGTGCCTGCCCCAACTCCAATAGTGGCTGTACTGCACGTGCGCCCGAAGAAAGCTGAAATCTCCGCCAAGAAACGCTCCGCCCCCGCTGAAGGATCCCTCAAGAAAATAGCCCAGCTTCGGAAGGACGGGGCTGTCCCGGTGATCCCACAGCACACTCACACCAGTGGAGTTGGTCCAGTAACTCGTGGGACCAATGTCTGTAGCTTGGGAAAAATCGCTGTCCCGGATTTCCGTATGCCGGGTCTCCGCGAAGAGGGTCACCCGCAAATGTTTGCCTAATTCACGGGCCGCCTCGCCCCGCAAACCGGCGTCGAACTTGGAGTAGCCTTCGAACTCCCGTGTAAGTGCAAACAAACTGGCCTGGCTGTTCCAACGCGTCCCGAAGATCCTCGGCAAGAGGTAAGTAAACTCCCCTTCGTATCCACGGCTGTTGTACTCCAGGCGGGAGCGCAGCGTCCGGTGGGTGCGCAGAAAGTCATGGTTTGAGTACGTAAAGCCTAAGATCGCTCCGTCGTAGGTCCCATAGCCCCCATACACACCCAAAGACCGGAACTTGCCCTCTTCCACTTCCACCACCAAATCCATTGTGCCTGGACCCGTGATCCGGGGCTCGATCTCGATCACCGAGAACAATCCGCTCCGGGCCAGCTCGTCGAAGGCTTGGTCCACTGCGTCATGGTCATAGGGCTGATCCTCGAGCTGCCGCATCCTGCGATCCACATACACGGCGGGAATTCGTCGCGTCCCCTCAATCACGATATTTTTCACTTCGTAAACGTCGCCCGGTTCCATCATCACTCGCAAGGGCAGCACCGTGCCGGTCGCGACCTCTTCCGGACTGGGATCGAGGACTTCCACTTCGGCCAAATAATGCCCCAGCTTCGAGTAATGAGTCGACAAAAGGATCTGCGCTTCTCGAAGGACGTCTTCACTGTAGGCTTTCCCTGACAGATGAGCCAAGCGCGCCGTGTCTTCGGGGCGCAGCCTGCCTGCGGCGTCCTCAACCCGAACCGGACCGGCATGGTAAAGGGGGCCCTCCACCAGATTGACCACCACCTCGATTTCTCCGGGAGGCGTATTCGGCGCCCGCCGTTCGTTCCATTCCACTGTCGCCTGAAGATAGCCTTGGAGTCGAAGAAACTCCTGAAGCCGAGCGACCCCAGCTTCAATGTCGTCGCGCACAAACGGCATGCGCTCAAACTGAAAGAACCGTTGCCGTTCGGCCGTGTCTGCCGTGACGATCGGCCGCAGATCGTCGCTGTCCCAAATCTGTTCGCCGCGGATCCGGACCCGGTTGATCAAAAGCTGAGTCCCCTCCTCCACCTCCAACCGCAGAACCCGGCCGCCCCCCAGAATCTGCCAGTCTACCTGCGCCTCGGGTAAGCCCAGCCGCAGCAGGCCCAACCGCAGTAAAAAAGCCGTGTCGTCGGCCATGGACGACGTCAAGCCAAACTCTTCGATTGTCCTCCATTGATCCTCCACGATCTCCCGGGCCTGCGACGCGCTGATCGAGCGCAGCCCCTCAATATGCAATTCCACATCCCTCGCCGATGGTGCCGGCGACTCGTTGCCAAACAGTCCCTGCGCAAAGAGGCCGTTCTGCGCGGGCAGTGAAGGAGCGCCGGCGCCCAAAACGGTCCATAACCCCACAAGCAAAAAGGCTCTCGAGTTTTCCATAGCGACTCAGAACTCGAACAGCAGCTTGATCATACCCCGAAATCCCCCTTCCACGTCCGCGCTTCCTTGAAGGTAGAGCCATTCCAACAATCGCAATCGGGCCATGGCCAGGTTCCGGCCCGTTTTAGGATCCACGCCGATGGGTTCAATCGTCAACGGGTTCCTTTGAATCTCGGTGGGATCGACCCATTCTTGCTTTCGCAATTTCCGCCACGCCTGCTGAAACATCAGAGATGCCGCCCGCGTCGCCGCGACATTTTCTCCGCTCAGCAACTCTTCCCGTGTCGTGCCCGTAGCCAAAAGCGAGAGGATGTCTTCCCGGGAAAGAGGGGGATTGCTGGTGAAACTGCTGCGCACATTGTTCAGATCGCCCCCAAGCAAAATGCGGACCCGGTATTCCCCCACCTGCGACCACCCCAAGACGCGCAAACTGCCCGGCACACCTGTATCTGGCGTGAAATCGATCCCGCCTTCCTCAAGTTCCATTCGACTGAAGGGCAGCGTCACAAATCCCTCCGTCACCGCCACCCGGCCAACCGGACCTAAGGCCGCACCGCGGCCCGTGACCCGGAAATCGGGGACGACATTGGCGGTCATCAGATTGCTCCGGACCCGGAACGGCTGTCTGGCCGTTACCCGCACGTCGAACTCCCAATCGTCGAAGGGAGCCATGCCGATCCGGTAAAACCGCGGCAGCGGACTCGCCCTCCGCTGGGGTGCTTGCGGCACGCCCGATCCAAACCGCACATTGGCGCCAAACAACTCGATCGTGCGATAATACCTGCTTTCCGTAAGCGCCACCGTTCCCTCCACGCGAGCCCCGGCCCACGGTCCGGTCACCCGCAAGTCTGCATCAGCGCGCAGGATCATCTCTTCGTCCCGCTGCAGCAGGGCCCGCTCGCTTTTGATCGTCAAGTCGAGGACCGGATTGGCCGAATCGGTGAAGTTCACCGATCCGCCGCCCGCCAATCCTCCACCCGCCATCTGCGCCGTCATTTGTTCCACGCGCAACTCCCTTCCAGAAAAAGTCACCTGAACCCGGACATCGCGGAACGGCTCCACGGCCTCCTCCGTCAAAGTGATCCGGGTCGCCTGCAACCCGGCGTCGCCCGTCAGCACCGGTGCTCCCAGCGTCCCGGCGATATCTAACTCGACCTCAAGGGTCCCGTCCGCTGATTCCAAACCCTCCACCAAACTGGGAACCCAGCCGATCTCCGTCGGAGGCAAGCGGACTCTCCCGCTTATGGGAGCGGCGAGCTGGGCTTCCCAGTCCGCAGGCGCAAACCGTGTGCGCAACTCTAACTCGACCGGCTGAAGCCGCGCCTGCCGTGCGCTCCCTTCCAACACCACTTCGCCCGACGCCAGACGCAACGCCAACTCGATCTCGGCCGGCTCGAACTCCGCTCCTTCTACCTGCACCTGCAATCCCGATGCCTTGAGCTGTCCCGCGCCCTCCAACTCCCGCAAAGGGCCGGAGAACTCCGCCTCCAGATTCACCTCTCCCGCCAGACCCCACTCCTGCCCCGCCAATTCCTGAATCTTTTCCAACGACAGCCGCTCGACCCTCAGACGCAGCTCCACCGGCTCCCCGGCCTCCCAGAGCATCCCCATCCCTTTCTGATTGGGGTCGATGGGAACTCTCGCACTGCCGGCCACCAGCACACTCTCTCCGTGTCGTAATGTGAGGGCGTCGAGCGTCGCCTGGTCCGGCGCAACAGCCCCTCGAACCTCCAGCCGGTAGCCTTCCGCTTCCAGACTGACAAGATCCAACACCAATCGCTGCGCTGCGTAACCAAGCTCGATCCGGCCCGAAGCAGCCGCCGATCCTCCCCACTCGACCCCCTCAAGCGTGATCCCCGCGGAGCCAGATTGCTCCTCCAAGGTCAAGAGCGATCCGCTTCCTGACCAATCCACGGCCACTGCTCCCGCCACATTCCGGCTCTCCTCCGGCAGAAACGGGAGAATGCTCAGGTCGGCGAGATTGCCCAAGCGCCCCTCCCCTCTCCCTACGTAACTCAGGTCGTCGAGTTGAACGTCGGCTTCCAACGAAACGGCGTTGGCGCCGCCCAATTCAATCCTCACACGATTGTTCAACTGACCTGGGGCATCGCTCGCCATGACGCCGTTCCATTCCACCAAGGGCGCCAGCGCCGTTCCCTGTCCCACCTCCCTCGCCTCGATGCGACCCTCGACGGACTCAGGCCGGTCGCCCTTCCAACGCGCCTGCACATGCCCCAGCACAGACGCGGCGCTCCAAGCCAACCCGGCTGCCTCCAACCGTTCACGCAGCGCCGGCGCATCGAGTTCGAGCCGAACATCGATCGGAAGATCCCGGAAACCCTCGATCGTCCAGTCCTTCAGATCGGAGGGAACCGGCGCCTCCACCACCGCATCCAAACGGTTTTCGCCGGCTCGCAGATTCAATCCCTGTCCCGAAAGCCGGCTCGCCTTCAGAACAAAGCCGGCGGCGCCCCGGTCCAGTTCGACTTCGGCCGCTTGCATCCGCCTCCATCCCACATCCAACGAGACCTCCCATCCCTGCGGATGCTCGAGATCGCCGCTCCATTGCAGGGAAAAACGGTCCACCTCCGCCGCGACCGGCGCCTTCTCCCATCCCAGCCGTTCCACGAGGTCCGCCGTCGCCAAGGCCCCCCCTTCCTCCAACCGGATGGTTGCTTCCTTCAAAAGGACTGAACTGACCCTTAAGGTTCCCGTGCCGAGATCCAGCTCTGCCTCCAATTCCAGGGGGCCCCCGTTTTCCCCGATCCGGACTTCTAAGGAGCGCAGTTCCAGATCTTCCATAATACTGACATCACGTAAAACTATCCGGTCCCCGCTCGCCGCGACGCTGCCGCTCAAATTCTCCAATCGCGGCCCTCCCGGAATCTCGAGCCGGTCCAGGGAAATGCGGCCTGGTTTACCCTTCGGAACCTCCAAGCGGAATCCTTCGCCTACCAGTCGCCGCCCTTCGGGCAGCAAGAGCGTCACGGAAACATTTGCGATATCAACGCTGGGAACCGGAAACTCCCGCATGGGAAACCGCAGCTCGTGCGGGATGCCTCTCCCCCTTTCTTTCCGTTTCGCCTGTTCGTCGCTCAAGTCGATGACCACCCGCGCTTCCCGCACTTCGACCGCCCGCACGACTTCAGGCCATCCCCTCCGCAGGATGGCCGGCAGGTCCCAGCTCACTCGCAGACCCGACGCCTCGACCCGTGTTCCGTCCTCGATCGATTCCACCCCCAAACTTTGCGCCTGAACTCCGGACCACAGAGTGCCCTCGATTTGAAGCTTGCCCCGATAACCCGCTTGCGCCAGAGCCTTTCGCACCACGGCGTTCGCCGCCCACCGGAACCCCGGCCCGTTCACGAAGACCGCCGCCAATCCACACAAAAGCAGAAACCCTCCCAGCACCCACGGCCATCGCCGGCGCCGCCTGGTTCGACTGGGCTCCGCTCCCAGCCGTCCCGTCTCCCGCGTCACCATCTCCCTCCCCTCATCGGCAGAACCGCAGCCAAATGGTCCCGTCCCCTCAACCTCTCTCCCTCCAGGGCGGCCTGGGCGAAGCAGCCCGCCTCAATTCGAGAAGTCCCTCCGGCTGCCGCCCCGGCCCCTCCTTGACGCAAAGTCGCAGAGATCGGCGGCCGCACGCTCAAGATTCCTTCTCCGGTTTAGGGTAGTCCTGGTTAGCTTCGATCTCCTCGGCGCTGGGAGTAGTCGTATCCAGCCCCCGCTCAGACGCCTCGATCCCGGCTGTCCACACAATCGCGTTCAACACCAACTTGCGCAAGTTATCGTCCATAAAGTTCCGGTGATAATGCAACCCAGTGCAGCCAAAGCCCCTCCCGCCTCCCTCTCGTTCGAAACACCAGGCCAAATGTTGAATTTTTCCGTCAGCCACCGCCCTGCGTACCGCCGGATTCCCGCTGTGCGGTCCATCTGGCCGTTCCAGAGTGCGCGCAGGCGGATGGGCGCTGAGCACCGGCACAACTCCCTCCATCCCTTCCACGAATCGCATGTGATAATACCATTCGTCTTCGATGCGGAACGGCTCAACGCCCCGCGTCACGGGGTGTTCGGGAATCTCCTTGAACTCGGCCGTCCAATGAGGGTTCACTGACCAATGCATCTCAAAATAACCGCCGATTCCCCGCAACAAGCGCTCCGCCATCGGCCCGGCCGGAACTTCCACCGCATAATGGAGGCACACCAACCCGGCGCCGCTTTCCAATAAAGCGTCGACCTCCTCGAGATGCTCCCGGATCAGGTGACCCTCCCCTCCGTTGCTGAAAATCACCACGCTGTCGGCGCCCTCGAAGGCCGCTTCCGCCTCGTCAGGCCAGCCGTTGAAATGCACGGCCGTTTCCAAGCCCGGCATCGCTTCGCGCAATCGATTGGCCATCAATAAACAGCCCGCGTTGAACTCATGCGCTCCATATCCGTGGCTCGGCGTTCCCGCCACAAACACGATTTTCTTCCCCTCTCCCGGCAATCCAGCCCACGCCCAAGCCGTCCCCATGACAAAAAACGCGCTAAGAATCACAGGAGCTTTCATGGAAAATCAAGACTGCCGGGTGTATGAGAAGGGCCCTTCGCCCCCTCCCCTCTACACTTTCAAGCCTGGGGCAGGAAAAAAACAACGAAATTCGCGATGAACCCAACCCGAACGGCATTTGGAACCTGGAGCGGCGGCCGCTTCATGCATTTCGGAGAACCCCTCGGCGAAGACCGCTACGCCGCACTCATCCGATACGCTTACGATCAAGGAATCCGCACCTTCGTCACCGCCGACGTCTACGGAACGGGCGACGCCGACAAAGCCCTCGGCGAGGCCCTCGAAGGCTTGCCCCGGGACTCCTACTGCCTGGCCGGAGCGGTGGGACACGATTTCTATCAAGGGCATCGCGACGGCGCCAAAGGCTTCCCCCGTTTCACCGATCCCAGCCTGCGCCAAGAAAAGGACTTCGCCGCCTACCTCCGCATGGCCGCCGAGAAGTCGCTGGAACGTTGCCGCCTCTCGTCTTTTGATCTGTTGCTCCTGCATAACCCCGATTGGATCGGCTATTCCAGCGACGCCGTCTGGAACTCCCTTGAATCCATTCGAGAAGCCGGCCTCACCCGCCTCCTCGGGATCGCCCCGGGACCGGCCAACGGCTTCACTCTCGATCTCCTCCACTGCTTCGACCGGTTCGGCTCGTCCATTGATTGGGCCATGGTCATCCTCAACCCCCTCGAACCGTGGCCCGGAACCCTTTGCCTCGATGCCGCCGAGAAAAACGGCGTCCAAGTCATCACCCGCGTCGTCGACCACGGCGGTCTCTTCCATGGCGACGTCCGGCCCGGTCACCGTTTCGGAAACCAAGATCATCGCACTTTCCGCCCCGCCGGTTGGGTCGAAGAAGGCTGCGCCAAAATCGACCAAATTCGGCCGATCGCAGAACAGCACGGTCTCTCCCTCCTTCAACTCGCCGCAGCCTGGAACCTGGACCATCCTGGCGTCGCCTCCGTCGTTCCCACCTTCATCCAAGAATGCGGTGAGGACGCCCGCCCGATCGAAGACAAAGTGCGGGATCTCGCTTCACTCCCCGATTCCACGACCGTTAGCCGCCAGGAATACGAGCAGATCACCCACATCGGCGACAACAAAGGCTGCATGGTCCTGAAAGGGGGATCCCGGCAGTTCCAGGGCCCGCCCCAAGCCGACCAATGGTCCATCAATCCCCAACTCGAGGAAGCCGCGCGCCGGTGGTCCATCCGCCCTGATTCGGACCTCTACTGCGCCCATGATCCTCGCGATCTGCGGGAAAAAGGAATGCCGCGCGCGGGCGTACCCCAGGCTATCGACCGGCGCCTGTTCCTGCAACTCCAAGTCTTTACCGGGGCCGATGCCGGCGCCACCCGCCAAGCCATCGATGCCCTCCGCAACAGCAGCCTCCATTGTGTGCTGTATGGCGACTTCGCCGACCCTCGCGGTCTGGGCGTCCTCCTGCTCACCGAAGATCCCGAAACATTTGTCGGACCCGCCCGCGAAACCCTCGCCGCCGAGCCCTTCGCTTCGTTCTCCCCCCGCCCGGACTTCACCATGAGCGGACGCACCTACGGCTTTGGCCGCGAGCCGGATATTGCCCACTGGATGCTCCGCCGTCCCTACGAACAGGTCATGCGACCCGATTGGCCCTGGGCCGTCTGGTATCCCCTCCGGCGTAAGGGCGCTTTCTACCGGTTGCCCCGCAAAGAACAAATGGAAATCCTCCGTGAACACGGCTCGATCGGTTTTAACTACGGCGGAGCCGGTTATGCGGGTGATGTCCGCCTCGAATGCTTCGGAATCGACCGCGACGACAACGAATTTCTCCTCGGTCTCATGGGACCACGCCTCTACTGGCTTTCCAAGCTCGTCGAAGAAATGCGGCCCACCGTGCAAACCTCCGAATACATCGAAAAGCTCGGTCCCTTCTTTGTCGGTCGCGCCCTCTACCAAAGCGGCATTCCGGATCCTGACTAGCCTGCGTTTCTCTTGCCGTTTCGGCGCGAGGCGCTGCGCCTGATCTCAATCTTCCAGCAAGGACACGCCGCGGTAGGGATCCCCGCCGTTCTCGACGATGAATTCCTCGATCCCGCTCGCCATTCCCTGAACCAGTTTCTTCCGATATTCGGGATCGCCTAACCGATCCGCTTCTTTCCGGTTCGAAACGAATCCGCCTTCCACCAATACCGCCGGCAAGACCACATGCCGGACCACGGCAAAGTCCGGACGGTTTTTCACCCCGCGATCCACCGCGCCCGTTGACCGGATCAGGCTGCGCTGGACACGAGTGGCAAAACTCCATCCCCGGCTATCCGCCGCGATCCCCTTCGTCTTCCCTTCCCCCAAGCGCGCCGCCAACTCGCCTTCCGCCCCGGTCGACTTCGGGTCGGCATAGAACACCTCGATCCCTTCTGCGGCCGCCGATTGACCGTGGTTGAAATGCAAACTCACAAAAAAAGCGCGCCAGTAACCGTTGGCTGTGGCGATCCGCTCTCGCAGGCTCAGAAACCGGTCGTCCTGCCTCGTCATCACCACGGTCCACCCGCGACCCTCCAATTCGTTCCGCAACTCCAAGGCCACTTCCAGGCACAAATCCTTCTCCCTGAGACCATTGCCCACGGCCCCCCCGTCCACTCCGCCATGACCCGGATCCAAGATCACCCGGATCACCCCATCGTCAGCCGGTCCGCCCACCCCGGGAGCCTTCTGCGGAAACCACGGTCCTGAGTAGCGCGTCAGACTCACCCAGCAAACCGTCAACACCACCAAGCCCGCCCAAGCCGCCCAATCCCGGCAACGCCAAGCCGCATCCCTCCCTTCAGCCTCGGCCGCTGCTCCCATTGGACCTCCAATCTAAACTCTTGCTTTGATATTCAAATTTTATTAAATTTTCAGCCATGAAACGCTCGCCTCTCCTTTTGTCCAGCGCTGGCGCCGCCCTCTTTCAGGTCTCCCTTCTCTCCCTGGCCGCCGCCGAGAACGCCGCCATCCTCCAAAAACAACTGCGCGATACCCGGATCAGCGTCGAACAATCCCGCAACCAAACCGATACTCTGGATGCCGCTCCGCCTCCACCCAATTCCGGCGATGCCCTTTACACCGTCCAGAAAGGCGACAACATCTGGAGCCTCTCGCGCCGCTTCCAAGTCGATCAAGAGGCGATCAAACAGGCCAACGGTCTCAGCGGCGACAGCCCCGTAATTCACATCGGTCAAAAGCTGAGAATTCCCGGCAAGGCAACGCTCCCCGGGGTCCCGCCTGAACCGGCGGCGGCCGCCAGTGCCCGCCCTGCCGCCGCAGCGGAGGCTGAGCTTCCTCCGGAATCCCTCCTCGGAACCCGTGAGTACGTGATTCGGGAGGGCGACTCTCTTCTGGGGCTCGCTTTCCGGTTTGGAGTTCCCC
This sequence comes from Verrucomicrobiales bacterium, assembly GCA_035513055.1. Lineage (GTDB taxonomy): Bacteria > Verrucomicrobiota > Verrucomicrobiia > Verrucomicrobiales > DEV007 > DATKCT01. The sequence continues at coordinate 11,508 of DATKCT010000002.1, forward strand.
AGAACGAACTCCAACGACTCAATCAACTCGAAAACGCCGATGCCATTCGAGCCGGTCAAGTTCTCCGGATCCCGGCCTCAGCGGCTTCCAACGCCAGGCCGGCCGCGGACAACCATGGAGATCCAGCCGGACCAACCCAACATTCACCCGCCGTGCCCAGCGAACCCGAGCCTGACGCCATCGCCCAGGATTTTCCCGTATTCGAACCCAACGTGGAAGAAGCACCTGACCAGGAAGAAATGGGCGCCTACGACCCTGCCGTCCTCACAAAAGCTGCCGCCATAGAGGAGGGTGTTTCGCAACACGATCCCTCCCTGGAAGCGCCCGCGAAAGCCGCCTCGCTCGACCGCCCTTCACCGGGTCTCTCACCTGAAAGCCTTCCGGACACCGCTCCTCGCCCCAGTTCCTACGATCCAGAAATCGGGGGCGCCGAGGCCGTTGCCCCGGACCTCCGGGTGACCGGCTTTGGACTCTATATCGTCAGGAAAACCGATACCGTTACCGGCGTCGCCGCGCGGCATGCCCTCTCTGTCGCCGAACTCATCCACCTCAATCGGCATCTGGAGCCGGGCAGCCGCCTGGTCCCGGGCGAAGTGCTTCGCGTAGCTCCCGGAAACCTCCTGCTCCTCCCGGAGGACGCGCCGGTGCCAACCGCAACCGGCGTCACCGCATCCATCGACTCCTGAGGCGCCGCAGCCGGATTCACCTCCGCGGGGAGCGTCAGCCGGACTCTCCCGCGCCCCTGGAAAAGCGTCCGTGATCCTCAAGTTCGCCTGCCCCGACCAACGGGGTCTCGTGGCCCGCGTCACCAGTTTCCTCGCAGAACACGGAGCGAATATTCTGGACATGGCCCAGTTTACCGACCAATTGGCCGGCTGGTTCTTCCTCAGGATTCATTTCGACGCGTCCCGTCTCGATCTCGCCCCGGAAGACTTGCACGATCGCTTCGCCGGCCTGGCCCGTGGGCTCGCCGCCGAGTGGCGGCTACGTCCGGCCGCCCGGCTCATGCCCACCGTCATTCTCGTCACTCGGGAACGGCATTGCCTCCAGGACCTCCTTGCCCGTTGCGCCTCCGGCGAACTTCCCATCTCGATACGGGCCGTCGTCAGCAATCACGAACAGCTCCAGCCCGTCGTCGAACGCGCCGGGTGTCCCTTTGTCTTCCTTCCGGTCGATCCCGCCGCCCGCCCCGCCTCCTTCGAACCCTACCGGACTGTCTTCGAGGAATGCGCCGCGGAACTCGTTGTTCTGGCCCGCTTCATGCAAATCCTCCCGCCCGCCCTTTGCCGGGATTACGCAGGCCGCATCATCAACATTCATCACTCCTTTCTTCCAGCATTCGCGGGCGCCAACCCTTACCGGCAGGCCTTCCGGCGCGGAGTGAAGATCATCGGAGCCACCAGCCATTACGTTACTGAAGACCTCGACGCGGGACCCATCATCGAACAGGAAGTCCTCCGGGTAGAACACTATCATACCCCCGAAGACCTCGTCCGCCTCGGCCGCGACTGCGAGCGCATCGCCCTCTCCCGCGCGGTGCGCTACCACAGCGCCGGCCGCGTCCTCATCCACGGAAACAAAACCGTGGTGTTCCGGGACTGATTCAGGGTCTTTGGAGGGCCACCGCCGCGCCATTGGAGGTGTCCGGGATCTGCGCCAGGTGATCCAGCACCACTCCGGGGCTTAACAACGGCGGCAATAACAACGGCTCCTCTTTCCCGGGCACATAAAGCACGTTTACAGGAACGGCATCCCGTTCGAATGCGTGGATGGCTTCCGTGATCGCCGGATCGTATCCGGTGTAATCCGCCTTGAGCAGGACAACGCCCTTCCGCTGGAACTCCTCCTGCACCCGTTTCCGGTAGGCTCCCTTGTTAGTCTGACAGGTCACGCACCAGCGGGCGGTGAAATCGACGTATACCGGACGGCCTTCAGCCCGCAGCTCGGCCACCAGCCCCGGCGACCATTCCTCCCAATGCAAGCTCTCCTGATGAGGGCGTCCCATCCAGATTCCCAGGACGAGCAACACCAATGCGGCCGCCGCTCCGGTGGCCCGGCTGCCCCGGGACCGCGCCGGAGGACACCACCTCCCATACACCCACGTCGCTGCTCCGACGATCACCAGGCCCAAGATGGTGGAGGCCGGAAAGGCCAGCTTGTTGTCTTCATCTTCCAACAACCCCACATAAACCCATAAAAGGTAGGCTGCCGTGGCAAACAGCAAAAAGGACATCCCCTGCTTGAAACTCTCCATCCACGGACCCGGCCGGGGAAGCTTTTGCACCAGACCCGGAAAAACGGAAAGGGCCAGATAAGGCAAAGCCAGCCCGACGGCGATCGTGGTAAACACCAGGAAAAACAACGCCGCCGGCAGCGTCAACACCGCTCCCAAAGCCGTGGCCAAAAACGGCGCTGAACAGGGCGTCGCCAGCACTGTCGCCAGGACTCCCGAAAAAAATGTGCCCGCCAAGCCCGATCTCGAAGCCAGACCGCTTCCTAAGCCCATCACAGAAGCGCCCACCTCGAACACCCCCGCCATGTTCAAGGCGAAGATCAACAGCACCAGCAAAAGCACATAAACAAACCAAGGATCCTGGAGCTGGAAACCCCAGCCAATTTTCTCCCCCTGCAAACGCAGAATGAACAACATGGCTGACAAGATCCAGAATGAGATCACGACGCCCGACGCGAAAACCAGCCCGTGCAGAGTCACCTTTCGCCGCTCGTGCCCGGCTTGCTGCACGAAGCCCATAACCTTGATCCCGATCACTGGAAACACGCAGGGCATCAAGTTGAGGATCAATCCTCCCAGCAAAGCCAACCCCAGGATGCCCAAAAACTCCCCCGTCCCCGGCAACGGCGTCGCCGTCACCGTTCCTCCTTTTGTCAGCGGCGGATTGACGCGCATCGCCGTTGGCGCTCCTCCCTGCAACCACCCGTTCCCGGCCGTAAGCACTCCCGGCAGGCTCGGCGGAAGATCGCCCTCGAAATCCGGGTTGCGGGCCAGTCGCAAGGCAAACCCTCCGTCTTTCCGCAGCAATTCCTGACTCTCGTCAGCAGCGGCCACAGTCAGCTCCGAATAGAAATACACATCGGAGACATCGGAATTCGCTTCATCCCCCTCTGGGGTCAGTGCCAGTTCGATCGCATCCCCGCTCACCGCTGCCGTCACTCCCCAACCTTTGAGAGGCGCCGGCAGATGTTCCTTTCGAAACTCCTCCAAGGTCTTGGCGGCCTCCGGATTTAATTCTTCGACCCCGGCCACTCCCAAGGTCAATTCCAAGTCGGCGCCGCCGAGCATGCAACTGTACTCATCACAATACTGCCACTGGGCTTTGGCCTTCAACACCACGTCCTCGCCTGGCGCCGCGTTCCCTGGAGGAGTGATCTCGACTGGCAGATAGTTCACCCCGTCGTAATAATAGGCCATCATTCCCTGAAGCTGGCCCCGGTGCGGTGTCGGCCATTCGATCTCCCCGGCGCGGTAACCCTCGGGCAGTTCCCAATCAATCGAAGGAGCAAGTTGCGGTCCTCCGGGATTCCTCCAATAGGTGTGCCAACCCTCCTCGTGCTGCATCCGCAGGGCTACCATGAACGGTTTGCCCGGCTGCAAACTCCGCACTGCCGATACGAGTTCGCCTTTCACCTTCCCCGGTCCGCCGCCCACCAGGGGATTGAACTGCCCACGCGATTCGCGGGCGCCCGCCCAAAACCCCAGCAGGATCATCAGAACCATCCCCGCGGACTTCCCGCCGGGCACGGTCCTAAATCGCGTCGCGAAACTCGCTTCCATAACAGGAGTAAGGGTTCTTGGCGTCTGAATTACTGAGTATGAGGCTCGACTTTCCGATCTATTCAGCGACGGTGCCAAGCAATGGCCGGATCTTCCGGGATCCCTTTCCCAGCCGCCTGACTACTATGAAGCGGATTTGCCTCTCTGTCCACGCCTGGGCCGTCTTGGTCTTGGCCCCACTGCCCTGCCGCTCCCAAGCAGAACCGGAATTCCATCCTCTATTCAACGGCGCCGACCTCTCCGGTTGGGTCAATGTCAATTGTGCACCGGAGACTTGGTCCGTCCGCGAGGGAGTGATTCACTGCACCGGCCGTCCCATCGGAGCGCTTCGAACCGATCGGCAATTCGAGAACTTTATCCTCGAACTGGAGTGGCGCCACCTCCGGGCAGGCGGCAACGCCGGCATATTCATTTGGGCTTCTCCCATCGCCGCCCCAGGTCAACCCTTCCTGCGCGCCATCGAAGTTCAGGTTCTCGATCATGGTTACGGAAAATCGGATTGGTTCACAACACATGGCGATGTTTTTCCGATCCATGGATCGATCATGCGCCCTCACGGCCGGCATAACGGCATGCGCAGCTTCCCGTCCGAAGAACGTTCCAAAGGTTCGCCGGAATGGAACCACTATCGCATCGATTGCCGCAACGGCGTTCTTCGCCTTCATGTCAACGGGAAGGAGGTTTCCGGCGGAAGCGAATGCAATTGGCGCAAAGGTTACATCGCTCTCGAATCCGAAGGTTCGCCCGTCGAGTTCCGCAATATTCGCATCCAGGAACTTCCTGCATCCGGCGCCGGACCGGCAGAAAGCGCTCCCGAATCTCGCGGTTTTCTGCCACTCTACAACGGAGTCGATTTGCGAGGATGGAATCTGCCCAGCGGTTCCGAAGGCCACTGGCAATCCGCCGACTGGGTCCTGCGCTACGATGGGGCCAGCGCGGCGGAAATCAAGGATCTCTGGACAGAGAAGTCCTATCGAGATTTCGAATTGATTGTGGATTGGCGACTCCCGCAGGAAGTCCGGCGGCCCGGTCATCTCGTTCCTAAACTGCTGCCGGATGGCAGCCACGAGATTGGCGAGCACGGCCAGGAATTGACCGAACCCATCGCCGACCACGGCGACAGCGGAATCTATCTGCGCGGCAGCACGAAGGCCCAGGTCAACATCTGGTCCTGGCCCGCCGGTTCCGGCGAGATCTGGGGATACCGCACCGACCCGGCCTTCGATTCCGATCTGCGACATCGGCTCGTCCCGGCCAAGCGCGCCGACCGTCCCTTCGGCGAATGGAACCGGTTTCACCTCACTCTGCGCGGCAATACCCTCGAAGTGATCCTCAACGATATCCAGGTCATTGCCCCCATGGAACTTCCTGGGTTGCCCGGGGAAGGACCCATTGGGCTCCAACACCACGGCGACCCCGTCGAATTCGCCAACCTCTACATCCGGCCCCTGCCGTGAGTTCGCCCGGCCTGCCGCGTCCAGAGCCCCAGTCGCCCTCTCTCGCCGGCATTCTCGCCAGCGAGCTGGAAGAATTCCTCGTCTCTTGGAACGAACCTGCCTTTCGATCCCGGCAGATCCTGCACTGGCTTTACGCCATGCGCTGCACCCGGTTCTCCGCGATGACCAATCTCAGCGAAGCGCTCCGCGACCGCCTTCGCGAGAATTTTCGCCTGCGCTCACTCACCACCGCCCGGGTCCAAGGTTCCGCCGACGCCACCTCGAAGTTTCTGTTTCGCCTCGATGACGGGCGCTTCATCGAATCCGTGCTGATCCCGGCCAGCGAAGGCGCTCCGGGGCGCCGGTCGCCTCGCCGCACGCTTTGCGTCTCTAGTCAGATCGGCTGCGCCTATGGTTGCCGTTTCTGCGCCAGCGGTCTGGCCGGGTTCGCCCGCAATCTCACCGCTGCCGAGATCGTCGAACAGCTCCTCTTCGCTGAACAACTCTCGTCCCGCCGCGTGGATAACATCGTTTTCATGGGCATGGGAGAGCCGCTCGCCAATTACGACGCCGTGTTGCGCTCGATCCGGATCTTCAATGCCCAGTGGGGTCCAAACGTCGGCGCCAGGCAAATCACTGTATCCACAAGCGGGCTCGCGCCGCAGATTCGCACTTTGGCCGAGGAAGGCCTGCAAATCCGCTTGGCCGTCTCTTTGCACGGTCCCACAGACGAAATCCGGGAGCAGATCATGCCCGTCAACCGCCGTTATCCCCTCGCCGAATTGCAGGATGCTCTCGATTTTTTCCGGTCTCAGCGCAAACAAAGGATCACCTTTGAATACATCCTTATCGAGGGCGTCAACGACGAGCCGGCGCATGCCCGCCTTCTCGCCGCCTTGGCTCACCGCACCCACGCCAAGGTAAACCTCATCCCCTACAATACCGTCGAGGGCCTTTCCTGGAGACGTCCTTCGCTGGCCCGCCAACACAGCTTTGCCGCCATCTTGCGTGAACACGGCTGTTTCGCCACCCTGCGCATGGAAAAAGGCAACGATATCGACGCCGCCTGCGGTCAGCTTCGCCTGCGAGAAGAAATTTCTGCGAGCCTCACCGCTTGAAATCAGACCGTTTTGTATTCCGTTGCTCGAAGCATGAAATCGCGACTGCTGAACGCGGCTGTCCTGGCCCTTCCCTTCCTCATCGCTCCCAATCTTCTCGCCGAGTGGGCGGCCTACCGCGGGCCATCCGGCTCCGGAATCACTCCGGAGAGCGTTTCTCCTGAGGCCTGGGACAATGGTGGTCCGCGTGTCGTCTGGTCCATCCCCACTCCTGACGGATTCAGCTCGTTCACCGTCGCCGACAAAAGAGCCTTCACCTTGGTGCGCCGCAATGTAGACGGATCGGACCACGAAACCTGTGTGGCATTCGACGCAGCGTCCGGCGCCGAACTCTGGTCCGTCCCCCTTGCCCTGGCCCGCTATGACAGGGGCGGCGGCGATGGAGCCGAGGGCAACTCCGGCGGCGACGGCCCACGGTCCACGCCCGTCGTCTGCGAAGGCCGCGTCTACGTGCTTGATTCCGCGCTCGTGCTTTCCTGTCTGGAGGCGGAATCCGGAATGCAGCTCTGGTCTCACGACATTGAAGCCGGCTTCGCGGGAAGAAACATCCGTTGGAAAAATGCCGCTTCTCCCGTGATCGACGGCGACCGCCTCTTTGTTGCCGGGGGAGGTCCCAACCAGTCCTTTATTGCTTTTGACCGCACGGGCGGTGAAGTCTTGTGGAAATCGGGCGACGCCCTGATGACGCACGCCACCCCCGTTGTGAGCGAAATCCACAGCCGGCGCCAGGTCATTTTTTTCGCTCAGAACGGTCTTCACGCCCTTGATGTCGGCACCGGTGAGGCTTTATGGCATTTTCCATACCCGTTCCGGATTTCCACGGCCGCTTCTCCCGTCGTTTTCCGGGACATCGTTTATTGTTCTGCCGGATACGGCGTAGGGGGTGGCGCTTGCCGGATTGAGCGCACTCCCGGCGGGTTCCGCGTGGTCGAGTTATGGCGCAAGCCAAACCAAGTCATCAACCATTGGAGCACGCCAGTCTGTCGCGACGGCTATCTTTATGGGCTCTTTGGATTCAAGCAGTACGGCGATGCTCCACTGGCCTGCTACGACATTCGCACGGGAGAGGAAAAATGGTCTCGGGACGGCTTTGGCCCGGGTCACGTCATCTTGGCGGACGACCGCCTCATGGTGCTTGGCGATGAGGGCCAGCTTGTGCTGGCCGATGCTTCCCCGGAGGCCTATCGCGAACTCGCCCGGGCCGATGTCCTCGAAGGCAAGTGCTGGACTACCCCTGCTCTGAGCGGCGGACGCGCTTATGTCCGTTCCACGGAGGAAGGCAAATGCCTCGACCTCTCCCCCCGCTGAACCCCCTCGCTATCCACTCTCAACGAACTGAGAAACCGCGTCAATAAATAATGTGTAATAAATAATGTGTCAGACACCAAATAAATAGATTGACATGGAGTGCGCGGCCGGGTCCAGGGTGGCGGCATGAGAAAGCAGCGCCGCTTCCTGCCCGGTTGCAGACCCATTGCTCTTCTCCCGTTTCGCCGGTCGTCACATCGTCTTCGGCGAGAGTGAACGGGAGTTCTTTCGCACCCTGCTGCGCAGACAACTGCGCTTCAACGGCCTGCGCACCCTGGCCTGGTGCTGCCTGGGCAAACACTTCCACGTCCTGCTTACATAAAGTGTCAGACACTAAATAAAAAGGTTGACGGGCGCGGCCGGGTCCAAGGTAGAACGGGCCCTGGCCGGTTGGACCCAGGAGGACTTCCTGCAACGGCTCCAACTGCTGGCCGATGAACCCTACCCCCCGCAAACTCCTTGCCGAAGTAGCCCAGGTTATTATGGCAGACACCAAATAAATCAGTTGACAACGGGCGCGTGTAACATAATGTGTCAGACACTAAATAAAACCAGGAGCAGCTACGGGGAAGCTGTGGCGGGAGACCCGGAGGCGCGCGAAGGCCTGGCCGTGTGTCTGGGCGAGCCGGGGGAACCCACGTTTCTCATACCCTTTCTGCCATGAATTGCACAGTATAGAGGAAGCACCCCTATCCCAGCAGCGTAGAGTTGAACTGCCCGTGAAACGCATGGAGCGGCAGGAAGGACTAACCCCGGGGCAGGCCGATCCCTCATATCCGCCAGATCCGGCCGCCTCCACCGGCTCAACGCTGCGGTAGGTAGGTTCTCGACTCACCCTCACTCCGGATCCCCGCATTTGCCGCTGGTTTTTCCGGGCGGCCCCTCTTAACTTCATTGGAATATGAGAGCATTCCTCACCCTGGCCGGAACCGCGGCCGTCCTTTCCGTCACCGGATGCGTCGAAACCGAGGAAACTTGGACCCTCAATCCCGATGGTTCAGGCAAGGTTTCTTACCACATGAAGATGATCAATGCCGCATCCGCTCTGGGCGACAGCCTCCAGGGACTGGGAGAAGCTCTCGATCCCAAGGAAATCGCCAAAACCCAAGCCAAGCAACTCATCGAGAATTCCGACGGGATCGACGCCTGGTCCGACGTCCACTATGAGGTCGGCGACGACGGCAAACTCCATTTCCGCGGAACGGCTTACTTCTCCGATCTGAGCAAGGTCAAAATTGGCGACACCGAACTATCGGGAGTCACTCAACTGAGCCAGACCAAGGACGGAAACCTCAAACTGGCGTTCGCCTTCCCTGAGAAAGAAGACCCCGTTGAGGACGAGGACGCTGCAGAGCCGGATCTCTCGGACGCAGAAATCAGACAGCAGGTTGCTGACCTCAAAGGCCAATGGATCTTCGCCAAAGGCATCATGACCGCGGTTCTCAACGAGATGAAGTCGAAGTCCAACCTCAAGCTGCCTGGCGAGATCGTCAGTTTTCAAACGTTCCAGAAAAAGTCAGATCGCGAGGTCACCCTAGAGATTACTGGAGCCAACATCATCCAGGCCATGGACAAAATGATGTCCAATGACGAGGTCCTGATCGAGAGCCTGCGCAAGGGCATCAATCCATTGGATAACGCCGAAGGCGGGATTCCCTTCGAGCCGGAACAGTTCATGGATGAAATTCTCGGAGGAGAGGAATTGCCCGAAGTCGTCTTCAAACCGGGCGAACCGCTGTTCGACTTCGCCAAGGAGATCGAGGAAGCTCGCAAGAATCCGGGTCCGGCCTTCAAAGAGCTGATCGCAGATTGAATCGGTGCAACCCCATGCGAGCCCGGAAAGGGTCTCGAGATTGTCGCGCCACTCGACCCTCCGGCGGGTTCGGCAGGATGCCCTAGCCCACACCGGCTGGGGCCTCAGCCGGCTCCCATTCTTATGGACTCCGTCTTCAGCCCACCGGAACTCCAGCGCTACGCACGACATTTTACCCTCCCGGAAGTGGGGCTGGAAGGTCAAGAACGCCTGCGCAACGGTTCCGTCTTGTGCATTGGCGCCGGAGGTCTCGGGTCCCCTCTCGCACTCTACTTGGCTGCTGCGGGAGTCGGAAGAATCGGCATAGCCGATCCCGATACCGTGGACGTCTCGAACCTTCAGCGGCAGATTCTCCACGGCGAGTCTGATTTAGGCCGGCTCAAGATCGATTCCGCACGGGACCGGCTTCGGGAAATCAATCCCCACGTTTCCGTCGACACCTATGCGGAGCGTTTCGACGCCGCTAACGCCCGCGATATCGCCGTGGATTACGACGTGTTGGTCGACGGCACGGACAACTTCGCCACGCGCTACCTCAGCAATGACGTGGCCTATTTCCTCGGCAAACCGAATATTTACGGATCCATCTTCCGTTTCGAAGGCCAGGTCAGTGTTTTCGCACCTCATGCCGGAGGCCCCTGCTATCGGTGCCTGTTTCCCGAACCGCCCGCCCCTGGCCAGGTCCCAAGCTGTGCGGAAGGCGGTGTTTTGGGTGTGCTGCCTGGAATCATAGGCTGCCTGCAGGCCGCAGAAACCATCAAGTGGATCCTTGGCATCGGAGATTCTCTCGCGGGCCGCTTGATTCACCTCGACACGCTCCGAATGCAGTTTCGAGAGTTCCGTCTCCGCTCCGACCCGGACTGTCCCTTGTGCGGCCGGCAACCGTCCATCCGGGATCTCGCCGATACCGCGCTCCACTGCGGGGTGATCCCTCCGGCGCCAGCACCAGCCGAGGTCCCCGAGCGGAGTCCGCCCGAGCTTGCGGCTGCGCTCGCCAAAGGCAGCGTGCTCCTCCTCGACGTCCGGGAGCCGTTCGAGCGCATGCTCTCCTCCATCCCGGATTCGATGCACATCCCATTGGGAGACCTTCCGGCGCGAATCGGGGAAATCCCCAAAAACCGCTGCATCGTCGTCTATTGCCGCACCGGAATCCGTAGCGCGTCAGCCGTACGGAAGTTGCTGGAAGCCGGGTATCCGGATGTCTCTCAATTGCAAGGGGGTATGATTGCCTGGAACGAGCACGCGGAATCTCCCTTGGCGCGATCCCGCTGACCGTATCTCTCGGAGGAATCGCCGAGTCCAGACATTGACGGCAGCGGGAAAACGCGGGCACAATAGAGCCATGGATAGGGAACGCGTGGGAGCCGCCTTAGGAACAATCTCGAGCGGTCTCTACATCGTCACAGGGCACTTGGACGGCGAACCGACGGGCATGCTCTGCAGTTTCCTCGAGCAAGCCTCCTTCTCTCCACCCATGCTCACATTGGCCTTGCGTGCCGATCGCCGGCTTGCTCAGGCTCTTCAAGAATCGGGACGGGTCGGAATCAACGTCCTTGGAGAAGACGACCAGGACCTCATGCGACGCTTCGCCAATCCGAACAACACCGACCCCTTCGCCGGGATTTCGGTGGAGCCGGAACCTGCCGATCTGCCGCGCCTAAGTGGCGCCTTGGCCTTTCTTGCCGCGACCCTGCGGGGAACGCTGGACGCCGGCGATCACCGAGTCCACCTGCTCGAGATTACAGATGGCTGCCTTCAAAATCCCGCCGGGCGACCCATGATCCGCGTCCGTCGCAACGGCTTTCAGTATTGATTGAGCCGGATCGTCAAGCTGGATTCCCGTGTCTAAACATGGAAGCTCACTCAAAAACCCGTTCGCCCATGACGCCTTCCAAGGGGATTCTACAATCGGAGCTTGCCGGGGCGCTCAGCCTCTTGCGTTGTCCGCAAACCGGGGTTGCGCTTCGCTTGGCTACCCCGGAGGAGACCCGGCGAGCGGCCGCCGCGCATTCCGGGGAAGAGCCGGTTCCAGAAGGGGGGCTGGCCACCGTCGACGGCTGCATCCATTACCCGATCCGGGAGGGATTTCCCATCCTCCTGCTCGACGCAGCGGTCCGTATCGCCGATGTTCCGGAGCCAAGAACGGGCCTCCCGCGGCCGCCAGCGAGGTTACAGTAACGTGACAAGATTGATTGACGCTCCCTTCAACTCCCTATAGGTAAAGCCGCCTCGCCAGTCCCTCGGCTTACCCTCGTTATGTCCACGCTCCCCCAGGGTCGCACGAGTCTCGAAGCTCAAGGTCCAAGCCGGAAAGCGGTCAAGGATCAGATTATCGAACGCTTTGAGCAGAAGTACATTGTGCACCCGCGGCTCGTGCCGGAGATGCGGGCCTTCATCAAGCCTTTCTGCATCCCGGATCCCAATGGCAAAGGGGAGTTTCCTGAGTACATGGTGACCACCTTGCAGTTGGACACTCCCTCCATGGACCTGGCCCTGGCCAAGGAGCGAAAGACCCTCACCCGCTTCAAGCTGAGGATCCGCACCTACGGCACTCGCCCTGAGCATCCCGTTTTCTTCGAGCTAAAGCGCAAGGTCAACAACGTCATCATCAAGAGCCGGACCAAGATGACCTTGGGTCAATACTACAGCGGCCCATATCCGGGCTACATCGTCACCCATCCCAAGGAGGCTCCGTTGCTCAATACCCCGCGGGACAACAACAACTTCATGGAATACTGCCGCATGGTGCGGACCCTCAACGCCCGTCCGAAAATGCTCATCCGGTACATTCGTGAGTCCTACTTCGGAGCCAACGACGACTACGCCCGCGTGACCTTCGACCGGCGCATCTGCTATCGGCCCACCCGGCGCTGGGAGCTTCCCGTCGAAGACGACGGCAAGCTTTGGCGGCCAATGGACACCCAGACGGCGCTGAACCGGCCGTTCGCCGGGTACATCTTCGAACTGAAGGCCATGCGGGACGCTCCCAAGTGGATGCTCGAGGCCGTGGAACGATTCAATCTCCAAACTACCGGCTTCTGCAAATACGCCACCGCGTGGCGAATGGAATCCCTTTACCGCGGGTTCTCTTACAGCGCTCAATCCGAGAACACGACCTACTGAATCCGCCATGATTCCCGATCCCTTCCTCGACGTTCTCGGGCCGAACCGGTCCCTCACAGCAATCGAGGTCTTCTATTCGCTTTGCGTCAGCTTCATCCTTGGGATGGTCATCGCCACGGTCTACCGCTACACCCATCAAGGCTTCACCTACGCGCGCTCTTTCCTTCACACCATGGTGCTGTCCTGTATCGTCATCACCATCATGATCATTTCAATCGGCAACAACTTCGCGCGGGGTCTCGGAATTCTCGGCGCCATGGCTTTCGTCCGATTCCGGACCCCTATCCGCGATCCGCGCGACATCATTTTTCTTTTCGCCTGCCTCGCCGTCGGCATCGCTTCGGGTTCCCAAGTCTTCGTTGTCGCTTTCATGGGCGCGGCCTTCTTCTCCTTCGCCGCGTTCTTTCTCGCCTGGTCTCCCTTCGCTTCCCGCCGCGAGTTCGAGGGGATACTGCGCTTCCTGATGCCGCCCGGTTCGACCTCGGAAAAGGAAATCGACAACATCTTCGCGCGTTACACCTCCAATGTGGAACTTGTAGCCATGCGCGAAGCCATCCAAGGCGAAGTCCAAGAGTACTCCTACAGCGTCCGCCTCATCGACCCGAGCTACAAGACCGATCTGGTCGACGCAGTCAACCGCCTCGAAGACACCAGCGAAGTCAGCCTCGTCATGCAACGCACCACCGTGGAAATCTAATCTCTCCCCACTCCCCCTCGCACATCCCCGCCCAGCCTGACTTCCCCCAAACCGCCGTGTGAGCGCAGACCAACCCAACGTTCCCACTTCCCTCGCCGAAACCCGGCGGATGCGCCGCCGGCGCGCCATCCGAGACTCGTGGCCGCTGTTGATCTGGATCGCCATCTGCGCCGTCACTGCCTATGCCTACGCGCACGGCATCCAATTCAAGCGGATGAACGGCCGGGTCTTTACCTACGAACAAAATGTCGCCGCCCTCAATACCGCGTTGATCACCAAAATCCTGGTCAAGCCAGGGGAAACGGTGAAGGCGGGGCAGGCGGTCGTGCACCTCGAGGATGCTCAGTTGGATTTGGAAATCGCCGCCGAGCGCGAAGCGCTGCTCGCCGATCAACTCGAGCATGAACGCCGCATGTTCTTCCAAATCTCAGGGATGGAAACAGATCTGGCTGAGATGGAACAAGACAAAGAATCCGAGGAGGCTGAGCTTATCGAGCGGCAGCGTGAACATGATATTCTCGTCAACCGGTTCAACGCCACTCAGATCACAGAGGATGTCGTCGCGGCCAAAGCGAGCGAGATTGCCGGCCTACAGGCACGAATCGAAGCCTATCCGCACCGGATTGAGCAATTCAAAAAGTTGATCGACGAAGCGAAGACGCTGCGGGCCAACCTTGTCGAAGCCATCAAGAGTCTGCAAGCTGCCGCCCTCAAACCCCTTGAGTTAGAAAAGGCGGGAATGGTCCTGACCTCGCACAACGACGGCGTGGTGGCTGTCATTCATTATCAAGAGGGAGAAACCGTGGAACCGGGAGTCTCCATCATGGAGATTGTTTCCAACCAACACGATGTGGTCCTCGGCTTCATTCCCGCCGAAAACCTCGGCGACCTCGAGGTCAGCCAGTCGCTCCACGTGTCTCCCATGGCCGACCGGACCAGAATCTACACCGCCGAGATCATGTCCATTGCGCCTAAAGTCTCCGGCGTCCCCGACCGGGCCAGTCCTCTGCCCGATCGCGTTATTCGTGGCCGCAAGATTTACTTAAAGGTCTTGGACGAGGACAACACCCTCATTCCCGGAGAACAAGTTGTGATTCACCTGGAGCGGCCCAAACAGATCCCGTTCCTGCGTTGGTGGAAGTAGGGGGAATTATTCGCGATATGCTGGATGGACGGGCTCTCGCACGTCTTGCCCGCGAGGATTGCGGCTTCTTGCCAGGATTAGGCCGCCGGCGACGAAACCCCTCCACGAGGGTGAGCGAGGTCAGAGGTGGTTGTCGTGGTGGAGGAGTGGGCTCTTGCGCGTTCCGCCATACAACGGGATTCCTTCAGCCGCCTCTGACCCGGGCCCGGTTGCGCAGCCGGTCGAGCCAGACCGCCAGGATGATCACCGCCCCGATAGTGATCTCTTGAACATAGTTAGGCCAGTCCATCTGGCCCGATCCGCTGCGCAGCACCGCCATAATCAAGGCGCCCACCATCGCTCCGGCCACGCTGCCGACCCCGCCGCTCAGGCTCGCTCCGCCGATCACCACCGCCGCGATGACTTCCAACTCCAAACCCAGCGCCACCGAGGGATCGCCTTGATTCAAACGAGAGGCCTGCATCAATCCGGCGAGTCCCGCACAACTCCCCGCCGCGACATAGACGCAAAGCTTCGTCCAGCGGACCCGCACACCGCAGAGCCGCGCCGCCGCTTCGCTTGAACCCACCGCGAAAACGTGCCGTCCGAATACGGACCGGCTCATCACCAAACCAGTCGCGATGGCCAATCCCGCAGCGACCCAAACCCCGGGCGGCAGGTCCCACACGGCGTCGAGATTTCGCCGCGCCATGAGGCTGTTGATGGGGTGATCCCGGGGATAGTTCACGGTCCGGTTGTCCGCCAGCCACTTGGCGGTTCCCCTGGCGATTCCCATACTTCCCAGAGTTACGATGAAGGGCGTCATCCGGGCCCCGGCAATGACGGACCCGTTCAACAAGCCCAGCAAAGCGCCCGTTCCCACGGCCCCGGCCGCCGCCGCCGCCAAACTATGCCCCTGGGCCGCCAAAGTGGCGGCAACCACGCCGCACAAAGCCACCACAGAACCGGCGCTCAAGTCGATCCCTCCGCTGACTATGACCATGGTCATCCCCAATGCCGCGATGGCCACGATCACTGTCTGCGTCAGGATCAACTTCATGCTCGCCGGAGTGAACATGGAAGCGCGCGTTTCCGGAAAAAGAGCAAACAACCCCAGCACCACCGCCAAGCCCAGGACCGGACCCAGCGCTTGCAGCATCCGCCCCAGGCCTTCGCCCCATCGCCGGCTCGGTTCCTTCATTCTCCTGCTTACTCGTCCGCCGCCTCCGGGTTCCCGGCGGACTCGCCGATGGCTTCGAGCATGATCGCGTGTTCGCTCCAGTCTTCCACCGGACGCACGGCCCGAATTCTCCCCTTGCTCATCACCGCAATCCTGTCGCAAACGCCTAGAAGCTCCGGCAGGTACGAGCTGATGAAGAGGATCGCCTTACCGTCCTCGGCCAATTTCGCCATCCAAGCATAGATCTGCGCTTTGCTGCCCACGTCGATGCCCCGCGCCGGTTCGTCGAGTATCAAGATTCGCGCTTCATGCCACAAAAGCCGCCCAACGGCGACCTTCTGCTGATTGCCGCCGGAAAGTTCTCCGGTTTCCTGATTGGGACCCTGGGTCCGAATCCCCAGCTTCTCGATCCAACCCTCGACCGCCCGGTCCTGACTGCCGCGCCCAATCCAACCCCACCGCGCTACCGGCCCGAAGCGGGTCATGGTCAGATTATCGGCGACGCTGCGATTGAGAAAGAGCCCCTCGCCCTTCCGGTCCTCACTGACCATTCCCATTCCCACTCGCAGACTTCTCCGCGGCGAGGGCCGGCGGACCTTCTCATCCAGCATGAAAACATCGCCCTCCTTCAACCCATCCAATCCGAAAATGACCCGCGCCGTTTCGCTTCGTCCCGATCCGACCAGTCCCGCCACACCCAGGATCTCTCCCTCCGACAGTTCAAATGCCGCATCGCTCGGCATCCGCCTTCCGCGCAACCCTTCCACTCGCAGAATCTTCCGCCCCCGGCCGCGTCGCCGGGGCGGGAAGATCTCCTTTACTTCGCGACCGACCATCAAATGCACGATCTCGCTCCGCTTTGCGCTCGCCATCGCGCCCTCTCCCACGACCGATCCGTCGCGCAGAATCAGGTAGCGGTCCGCGGCCTGCTCGCACTCTTCCAGAAAATGGCTGATGTAGATCAGGGCAACGCCGCGGCCTCGCAACTGGCGGATCACCTCGAATAGAGTGCGGCTGTCCTCGGCGGAAAGGCTGCTGGTCGGCTCGTCAAGAATGAGCACGGCGGGATCCCCGGCCAAGGCCCGGGCAATTTCGACAAGCTGCTGCCGGGCCAAAGTGAGGTTCCCGGCCCGGTCCCGCGAATCGATTCCGGACGCCTCAAGCTGCGCTAGTGCCTGACAAGTTCGCCTTCGTTGCTCGATGGGCCGGATCCAGCCTGCCCAAGCCGATTCCCTCCCCAGGAGGACGTTTTCCTCGACGCTGAGATCAGGAGCCAAGGTCAGCTCCTGGTAAATCATGGACACGCCGGCGCGCCGGGCATGGAGCGGAGACCCAGGCACAAAGGGTTCCCCCTGCAAGCGCATCGTTCCAGAATCAGGCCTTACAGCGCCGCTCAAAACCTTCATGAGCGTGCTCTTCCCGGCCCCGTTCTCTCCGATCAACGCCAGAACCTCTCCGCGATTCAATGAAAACGAGACGTCCTTCAGGGCCGCCGTCGATCCGAAGCTCTTGGAAACACCCCTCACTTCCAGACACGGCCCCGCTTCGCTCCGCTCCACCTGGCCCGATCCCGGAATTCCGCCTTCCGTTTTGCTCACCGATGGTCGCCAGGGTTCAAATAGAGGTCGATCGGCGGGTCCAGCAATTCCTGCAACTCCGGTTGATCCAGCTCTGCCGGGGTGACCAGCATCACCCCGGTGTCAATCCTCTTCTCCACCGCCTCTCCTAGCAAATGCGCCACCACGGCGCGCACTCCGTCGTAACCCATCCGGAGCGGATTCTGCACGATCAGACCCTGCAAGTCTCCCTGCCGGAGATCATCGATCGACTGCCGGCCGGTGTCGAAGCCGATCACCTGCACCGCCCCTCCGGCGCGCCCGATGTCTCTCAACGCTTTCACCATGGTCACGGTCACGGTCTCATTCGGGCAGAACACTCCGTCCACCTCCAGCCCAAATCGTCTCAACAGATTCTCGCAGGTCTGATAGGCGGACTCGCGCGTGGCGCCAGCGAATTGGTCGGAGGAGATCACATCAATGTCTGGGAACTTAGCGATCGCTTCCAGGAAACCCTCCTCTCGCCGGGTCGTGCTCGCCGATCCCACTTGGTAGCGCACGAGGATGACCCGGCCGCGGCCTCCCAACAGTCCGGCCAACTTCTCCCCAGCCAGAACTCCGCCGCGATGGTTGTCCGTGGCGATGAAGCTGACGTAGCGATCGGTATTCAACCCGGAGTCGATGATGACCACGGGAACCCCGGAATCCATGGCCGTCTCCACGGGCCCCACCAGGGCGGTGTCGTCCAAGGGCGCAAGGACGATTCCGTCTGCGTTTCCGGCGCTGAAATTCTCCACGACCTGGATTTGCTGATCGCGGTCGTCTTCCTTCAACGGCCCTCGCCACACGATCTCGACGGCCACGCCCTCCTCGTTCAACTCCCGTTCCGCTTTGACCGCCCCCGCGTGAATGGCCTCCCAGAATTCGTGGGTCGTCCCCTTGGGAACAACGGCGATTCGAAGTTTGGACGTCCCTCCGCCGCCGCAGGAACTCAGAACGAATCCCAACGCCACGGCCATCCATCCGCACAAGCTCCATCTCATCAGCCCAGTTTTACCAAGTGGGCGCTCCTCTGTCCACCATCACTGCCGGCGTCTGCTCGCAAGCATTTCACGCGGCGTTTGGACCTTGCCCGTCCGGTTCTTCCGTGCATCGTGCCAGGCCATGGAGAACCTCATCATTGTCGGCACGGGCTGTGCCGGCTGGACCGCCGCCATTTACGCCGCCCGCGCCAATTTGAATCCGCTGGTTCTCGCCGGAACCCAGCCGGGCGGGCAACTGACGACGACGACCCAAGTGGAGAACTACCCCGGATTCCCGGAAGGCATCCTCGGTCCGGAACTCATGATCCGGATGCAGCAACAGGCCGAGCGCTTTGGGACGCGGCTCGAATATGTCGAAGCCACTTTGCTTGAGGCTGCCGGAGACGGAACGTTCCTTGTCAAAAGCAGCGAGAGATCCTTTCCCGCCCGCGCCGTGATCATCAGCACCGGCGCGTCCCCCCGGCATCTCGGTCTCCCCAACGAAAAAGCGCTGATCGGCCACGGTTTGACTTCCTGCGCCACATGCGACGGGGCGTTTTACCGGGACGTCCCCGTTTGCGTCATCGGCGGCGGCGATTCCGCCTGTGAAGAAGCGCTCTTCCTCACTCGCTTCGCCTCTCGGGTCTACCTGATCCATCGCCGGAACGAACTCCGCGCCTCCAAGATCATGGCTGAGCGCGCGCTCGCCCACCAAAAGATCGAACCGGTCTGGGACACCGTCGTTTCCGAGTATCTGACCACCGACGATGGCGAAATGCGCGCCGTGCGCCTGCGCAACGTGCGCGACGGCTCCGAGCGGGCACTGGAAGTCTCCTGTGTGTTTGTGGCAATCGGCCATGTGCCCAACACGTCCTTTCTAAAGGGCTTGATCGACCTCGACGAGAACGGATACATCGTGCCCCAGAACGGAACACACACCAACGTGCCCGGGATCTTTGCCGCTGGGGACGTCGCCGACCACGTCTACCGGCAAGCCGTCACCGCGGCTGGAACCGGATGCGCCGCCGCCCTCGACGCCGAACGTTACCTGGCCGACCTCGACGGCTAACAGAATTGCGTTTTCCTATCCAGTAGCCGGGAGTCCCGGGCAGCCTCGGCTCGAGCAGCTCGATTCTCTCTCCCTCAACCCGGATTGCGGTCGAGAAAGGTCAATTCGGCCACCCCGGATTTATCCAGCTCACCCAAGCCCTTGTCCACCATGCGGCGGTATTGATCCAGAGTCGCCGCCGCCAGAGGCAAATGAAGGCCGGCTTCCTCCGCCAAGCTCAGCGCGATCCCCGAGTCTTTGGCCGCATGTGCCGCAGAAAACCAACACTCGTGCTCGCGATTCTGCATGTCTTCGCCGTCCGTCTCCAAGACCCGGGAGTTGGCGCCGGTCTGAGAGAACACCTCGCGCAGCATGTCCAGGTCAATGCCCAAGGCCTTGCCTAATCCCAAACCCTCCGCCAGCGCCGCCGTATTGATGTTCATGACCATGTTCACCAAGGCCTTGACTTTCGCCGCTGATCCCGTCTCCCCGGTATAGCGCATGTTTACGCTTAGATCTTCGAGGATGCCCTTGACCTCCTCGTAGGTCCGTTTGTCGCCGGCGACCATGAGATAAAGGGTCCCCTGGCGCGCCTGACTGATGCTCGAGGCCATGCAGCCCTCCAGCGTCCGCGCCCCAGCTTTGCGCGCCGCCTCCGCCACGTCGACATGCACTTTCGGCGAAATGGTCGCGCAGTTGACGAACACTTTGCCCTCCGCTCCTTGGAGCAGATTGTCTCCTTCCCCGGTGAAAACGGCATACATGGCGTCGTCGTCGGTGACCACAGTGAAGATAACATCCGCAGCCGCTGTTGTCTCCGCCAACGTCCGGCAGGGTTCCGCCCCCAACTCTTCGGCGACGGATTCCGTCAAAGCCGGCTGCGCGTCATAGACCGCTGACACGGCGTATCCCACGTCCTTCAAGTGGCGCGCCATGTTCGATCCCATGCGTCCGATGCCTACAAATGCGATTCTCTTGTCTTTCATGAAATAAAGTGTCTTGGCGTTCGCGTGCTTCTTGGCAGAATTGGCCGGTCTGGTCAATCCCTCGAAAAAAGGATCTCCAGCTCCCGCCGCATGACTGCTCCGCTCTCCACCGGACTTCTCCTCGATCCCCTCTTCTTAAAGCACGACCCCGGCCCGGGACATCCGGAATCCCCTCGGCGCTACGCCGCGCTCACAGCCCACTTCCAAGAATCCGGTCTCACCGGCCGGACTGTTCCCATCCCCCTTCGCAGCGTCGAGGACGAAGACCTCGCCCTCTGCCATCACCCCGCCTACATCGAACTGGTCCGGCGCGAGATCTCCTCGGGCCGCAGCGATCTCAGCACTGGAGACACTTCCGTCTGTCCCGAAACCCTCGAAGTCGCCCTGGCCGCTGTGGGCTCCGTGCTTTCCGCCGTCGACCAGGTGATGGATGGACGCCTGCGCAACGCCTTCTGCGCCGTCCGCCCTCCCGGTCATCACGCCACCGCCAGTCGTGGAATGGGCTTCTGCGTCTTCAACAACGTCGCTCTGGCAGCTCGCCACGCCATCCAGCGCCACGGCCTCGAACGGATCCTCATCGCCGACTGGGACGTTCACCACGGAAACGGAACCCAAGACATCTTCTACGAGGATCCCACGGTCTTTTTCTTCAGCACCCATCAGTGGCCGCTCTACCCGGGCACAGGAGCTGCCCGCGAAACCGGCTCGGGCAGAGGCGCCGGAACCACCCTCAACCGCCCTTTCCCGGCGGGCAGCGGATTCGAACAGATTGGCGGCGTCTTCCGCGAGGAGCTGCTGCCTCGCATGCAGGAGTTCAAGCCCCAACTCGTCCTCCTCTCGGCCGGCTTTGATTCACGCGCCGGCGATCCGCTCGGCGGTTTCACTCTAACCGATGACGATTTCCGAGCGTTGACGCGCATCGTCCTCGAGATTGCCACGGAACAGGCGGATGGAAAACTGATCTCGGTGCTGGAAGGCGGCTACAACATCGAAGGTCTGCCCCTGGCCGCCGCAGCGCACCTCGAGACGCTCGCCGGTTAACGCCCAGTCTTCATACCCTTTCCGCGGGGGTTCGCAGCGCCTCGCGCCGAAACGGTATGGAGAAATGCGGGTTAAAGAACAGGCGGATCGTCTCCACGCTATCCTGACAGCCCTCGCTTTCCCGGCCTGGAGGGGCCTCCTCGATGTCCTAACCAACGCACGGAATTCCATGGCCCGGCCAGACGCGCGGGCGTTCGTCCCGCAAAGCTAACCAGATCCGATCACTTTCAGATCGCCCTAGCCGGCCGCCAGGCGCCCCCGCTCAAGCCCGCGCCATCCCTCCTCCGAAAAGGACGCGTTCCCGTTTTCCCTTCCATCGCACCCAGCCGCCCGACCACGAAACCGCCGCCGCCGCGTCTCTCCCTGACCAGCGCGCGATGAACTCCGACCGGTCCCGCGCCGCCGGGTGAGAAGGCGGGTTGATTGTGGCCAGCGCCACTTCCTCGTCCGAAAACATGGCCGGCGTGGCGCCCGCCGCCAGCAAGTCGGAATAGGGGCCGTCTCCCAGTTCGTGGTAGCGGAGATCCGCCATTTTCCGGGCGTCAAAGGAGAAAGACGGTGGCAACCGTTCCAAGAGCGACTGCTTGGTGACCCAGTCCAAATCCCCCTGCAACAAGGCCGGATCTTGGTCGAGTCCGTCGAGCACTTCCTCCCACAGCCGCAGGATCTCCCGCCTTTCCGGCGTCATCGTTCCGCTCGACTCCAAATAGCTGCGGGCTCTCCGCCAATACCATCGCTGCAATTCCACGGCCGTGCAAGGCGCCGCGCCCTTGGCCCGGAGCGCATAACGCCCCGACAACTCCGGATCATGCACGATCCTGCGCAAAGCCGCCAGCGGCGAGCGCAGCCGCGGGGCGTCCCGCAGAACACCGCTCTCCGCCATTTCCAACACGATCAATGCGGTTCCCAGCTTGAGATACTCGGCTAACTGACTGCGGTTGGCGTCGGACAGCCCGATCTGCAGCCTCTGCCTCCTGCGGAAAAGACGGCGCACCGGATCGACGTTGGCAACCAGCACTTGGACCGAGGCCGTCAGTAGTTCCTTGCGGAGATTGCCAAAATCAAAAAGCACGCGTTCCGAGGCCGCTCCGTTGCGGCGGGTCAGGCCCGTGGCCGCAGTCCCCTTCTCCGACAAAGCGAAGCGACCGTCTTCCATCAGGGTTCCCGCGCCGCTAAGCGGAATCCGGGTTACAAAGAAGGTCTCCGCTCCTGAGCGGTAAGGACGAAAGGCCAAGGCCCGCAAGCCTTGTGTCAGGGGAAAGAGCAGCGTCAGCATCAGCGGATCAAGAAGATAATAAAGACCCACCTCCAGCCGTCCGCTGGTGAGAAGCGATTCGATTCCCGGCCAGAGCCGGCGCGCCCCGTGCAGCCAAGTTAGGAAACGCGGCAATCCTGTCCACGCATAGAGCAGTCGCAGGAAGGCCCGTAGGACGAACATGGCCGTCGATACGGTGAGCAGGAGGCTCACCACAATCCCCACGCCGAACACTACCTGAATCAAGGCAAAGACGCTGAGCAGGAACAAGGTCGCGGCCGCCAGAATCCGGTAGGCCGCCAGCCGCCAGCCGCGCGCCAGCTCTGCGTCATAGTTTTCTTGAGTTCCGTAGATGTGACCCTGGGCATCCCGGCAGTTCTTCAAGAGACCGATCTGGCCGGGACGGCAGCCCAAGCGACGTTCCACCTCAGGGATCGCTTCCACGAGCAATCGCTCCTGGGCCCGCTGATAAAGGACGGTCTCCAGCGCGCTGCTGCACTCCGGCGTGCCCGCTTCCAACAACCCTCGCTGGGACGCCGTCGGTAAGAATTCATAGGCAAAGCAGCCGCCGTTGGCGGTGAAGATTTGCCCCTGCAAAGCGTAACGCTCCCCATTCAAGGCGCCTCCCGTGCGCAGCCTGAGCGCGTCGCTGAAAGCGGAGAAAATGGTCCGGTTTCCCGGATGAGCGAAGCCCGGCTCTTCCCGGAACCGGATCGCGTACTCGGTCTCGAGACCAAGCGTTCTCAAGCCCGTGGACGGCCCTCCCTACTCGCCGCCCGCCGGAACCGCTGAGGACGCCAGGTAACGCTTCGCTCGAGCGGGATCTTGGACCTCGCCGGCCAACCGGTCCGCTGCGGATTGAAGGGCTTCCTCACGCGGAAGCGGAGTTTCGATGCGCTCCGGCAGATCCCGGCGAACGGGATGCGGCGAAATCTGCTGCGTGGTGATCATATCCTCGAATTCTATTCCAGGGAGACCAAAGGTCAATGCTCGAGGACAATCTTCTGTCCAGTATTGGCCGCCGGCTGCGAGCGGCCCGGGACCGCCAGCTCCGCAGCCAGTTTGAGGTTCTCATCGATCCAGTTCTCCAGCCGGTGCTCTTCCACCGTTCGGCGTATCTCCTCGCGGCGCGCAAACCACTCGCTGCGGGCCGCATACACACGATGGATGGCCTGCGTCATCGAGTCCACGCTTTCCACGAGGAATCCATTCTTGCCGTCGGAGATCAACTGGGGAGCCCAACCCGTGGGAGTGGAGACTACCGGGACGCCGCAGGCCAAAGCCTCGAAGAGGCTGTGCGGTCCCGCATTCGAACTCGAGGTGATGGCCAGGCAATCGAAAGACTTGTAGTGATGCGGGTATTCGCTGTGCGGATGATGCAAACGCTCGAGGTAGCGGGCGCTCACTCCTAACGAATTCAACTTCCGCTGATAATCCTTCATGCGCTCACCCAGCAACACCACTTCGAACCGGTCGCGGGGAATCGGCAACGCGGCCACGGCGTCCACAAACCACTGAAGCCTCTTGATTTCCAAGCCGTTCAGCGCGACGGGCCGTCCTACCCAGGCTACGGTGAACTTTGCCGGCTGCTGCGTTCGCAGATCAAATCCTTTTAGAAAACCCACGGGGCGCAAAAGAATCCTCTTGCCGTCGAGGACGACGCCTGCCTCTTCAACGATCTCCTTCTGCCGCGGATGCGTGAAAACGATGCCCGCACAAGAGCGGACGGCGCGCCGGGCTCGACCGGGGCGATAGAGGCCCTCGTCGTAAAGGTCATGAATCTGCACCGCAGTGCGGCTCAAATCGGGAGAGGCATGCGCTTCCTGAGGGCGAAGATAAATCCAGGCGTCCGCGTGGACGACCGGGGCTTCAGTGGCAAGCACCTTGAATCCGGAGCTGTCTCGCGAACGAAAGTGGCCCTTGAGATCCTCAATCAACCAGCCTCCGTTGCGGGCGACGACGTTGATCAGCGGCTCCCGCGGCGCGGAAGAGCGGCGAGGCGGCTGCTGGCGAACGGCGGGGGGAGCTGTGCGATCCCAACGCGCAAGCAATCTTTTCACTTTGTCAGGATCACGAGCGTCTTCCAGCTTCCACTGATGGGTCGTCAAATAGTGAGCATAGGCCTCACGGCAGGCGCGGGCGGCGGGGTCGCCGGCATGGGATTCGAGTTCCGTCCAGTCCTCAGGCAGCCGCGTAAGAAACGGAGCGGGCTCTTGGCGCGGCCAGACATTCTTGCCCAGAACCACGGAGGGAACCTGCCAAAGTATGCCGTCGTGAACGACGTTGCTGTTGATGGTGATGATGCCCCGGCAACGTCCGCTCTTCAGGATCTGGTGGATGTTGGCGCTCAGGTGGGGAAAGAGCAGGTCTTGCGGGCGGGACAGGCGCAGGCGGACATGCTGGTTGCCCCGGCGGAGATCGGCGGGGTGCTGTTTAAAGAGGACCGGCAGCGGCGGATCGGCGCGTTCTACGTAATCGATCAACGCCTGCATCCGGCGCAGTTCGCGGGGCGCGTGGCGTTGGATGTTCGTGTCCCATTCCATTTGGAGCGGCACGAGAAAGAAATCGGAGGGCAGGCCCGCGGCAGCGGTTTTGTCGGGCCGAAAGTAGTCAAGCGAACCCGGAGAACCGGACCGGAGCGACTCCATGCGAGCCTCCAGAGCCAGGTGTTGCGCCGGGAGCAGCGGTTCCCCGTCCCATACGAAGGGAGCCAGATGGGAATCCGAGTTAATGCCGCGAAAGCTGACCTGATATTCCCAGCGGGGCAGCCACCCGTGCTCGCAATAAAGTGTTGGTCCGCTTCCGCGATGATGACGCCCGTTCCAAACCACCGACAACACGTCTTTCCGCGCGGCATAGGCTCGCGGGTTGCGCTCGACGCGGTATCCCAAAGCCCGTGCCGTCGCTGCGAACGCATCCAAAAAATCGCCGACCAACCCGGGCAGGTGCTTTTCGATGGCCACCATCAACGTTTCCTTCCGGGGCAGGCGGGCCTGGGCCGGCGCTTTCACAGGGCGCACTTGGGTCGCTGGGCGGCAAACAGGGACGCTGTCGATCGGGCCATGCACCAACTCCTCGAACGAAATCTTGGGTATACACGTGAGGCGGCTAACCGGACTGAGATTGTATACGGCCACGCCCCTTTTCCGGAGCGCATCGCTGAGGGCCCGGTATTCCTTTTCGATCTGCGCCAACCGGCGCGAGAGAGGGTGGCCGCCCGTGGAGCCGAAGAAATGGTCGTTGGTCCAATCGACGCCGATGAGTCCAATGCGCGCGGCTCCCAGGTGCGCCGCCAAACAAAGCGCCACATACGGCGAGTTCTGCGTGTAGTGCAGAACGTGCGGATCCGAGAAGTCCACGCCGCCGCGCGTTCCCAGGCGGAACCTGACAATCCGCGAATGAGGGATACCCAGGTCGAGCTGAGTGAAGATACACCGGGCGCGCGAGTCTCGAATGAACTGAAAGCGCTGCGGCGAGAATTGTGAAGGCGGGTTGACGACAACGAGATACGTCGGATGAAAGCGCCGGCCCACGTCGTTGACCCCCACCGTGATGAACCGGTGCGGTTCAGCGAAATCATTGAGGGACGCCCCGCATCCACAAACCACGATGGTTTCGCCGCAGTGAACATTCCGGTAATCCAGAAACGATCGCATAGCGCCCCATCATCGGAGAGGGAGAAGAGACACAACACTGGCAGAAAGCGCGAAAGGCGCGAGATACTCCAGCCCGGGGCAACGCCCCGGGTTTTCGCAACCCGTTCGTTCTGAGGGCTGAAAGCCCGAGACAACGCTAATCACTACCGGACCGGTCATGCGCCAACACAAACATCTTCAACCCGGCCGGAGCCCGTACGCAAAACGCTACTGGCGCAGAAGTTCTCGAGCATTCCCGATCAGAGTCTCGGCCCTGGCCGGATTCACGTTGAGAATCTCAGCCAAAGCATCCGGCTCCATGGAAGCCACCAGAGCGGGATGATCGATGCCCCGTTCCGCGAGCCGGCGCTCCATCACCGCGCCGATTCCGCCGACATCTCGAAGTCTCACGTTCGGGAATACGGCCGGATCAAAGACATTGGTCCCGGCCGGAACCACGACGCTGGTCGATGCCGACCTCCCGCCAAACGCGACACTCACGGTGTAAACCCCGGGGGAGACGTCGAAAAACCGGAAGTTTCCCTCGTTGTTCGTGAGAGCCGTGCGACCCGGCTGGCCCGCAGCCGCGAGAGTGACTGGGGCTCCGGCGATCGGTCCGCTCGCATCCCGGACGATTCCCACGACGCCCAACGCAACCGGCGTGCCGACGATGATGATGTCGTCCACCGGAGCCGCGCCTTCACGCGTGAGCCAAAACCACATTTCCAGGTCGCCTCCCCGGAGTTGATTGCCGGAAGGCAGCCTGACGGCGACCCTGCCCTGCGGATCCGGCCGGCCGAAGACCTCGCCGTCCAGGTAGAGGTCTGGAACATCGTCAGTGGCGCGCCAGATGAAGTTGCCTTTCAGAACAAGATGACCGAGGATGCGATCGGTAACTTCCGCGATGTTAAGCCTCGGGAAGAGGAGCCCTAACCAACGCCTGGCCGCGTCGGTCGGCCGCCACTCGAGCACGTTTTCGATAATCGTGATGGTGCTGCCCACGATCAAAGGTTGAAAGCCGGCAATGTCGCCGAACGACCAGACGTCTCTGTCAGGGCCCAGGGGGTAGGGAAGATCCAGAGTCACGATGCAGGTGGGCTTCGGAGGCACCGTGTGCGGCGGAAAGGACGACTGCGGAATCTCCGGCACCCCTCCTCCGGACTCAGGGGAGAGCGCCTCATCGCAAATGATGTCGAAGCCGCTCGCAAGCCGGGGAACAGTCAGGAAGTTGTCGTTGCGCAGTGGCTGTCCATCTGAGGGCGTGATGATCCGCTCGACATGCACACCCGGTTCGGCTCCGGCTCCGAAGCGGGTGGCCGTGAAAACGACGCGGGAAGGAGGCGCGGACGGGCCTGCGGGAGGCTGAAGGACGGCTTCCAGCTCCTGGGTATCCGATCCCGGTCCTAACGTCCAGGCCACGCTGACGACGCCGTTCGCATCGATCGATCCCGCAGACACACTGCCGCCGCCCGAGAGCACGTTGAAGGCCACCCATCCCGGTTGGAGAGGGACCGGTCCGCAGTGGTTGGCGGCCCCCACGCGAATCGGATCCAAGGTTTGGTTGGGCTGCAGGATCTGGCCGTCCCCGCTCACCTTGTAAAGGCTGAGTTGACTCGCCAACCGGTCGATCGCCGTCTGTACGGTCGTTTGACCTGACAGCCCTGCGCACGCGCCCGGGTCATAGGCGACCAGCTCCGCCACGCTGAGGTTGGCGTTGAATCGGATGGGCAAATGGATGGGAAGTCCGGCTTCGTCTAACAACCAAGCTTCGACTTGCTGGCTTGGCAGGTTCTCGTCTCGAGCCGGGACGGTGGTCAGGTCCGCACCAAGATCCCAGCGGCAGGCCGCCAACCCGTCCGCGTCGACAGGCACGTCGATGTCCGTTCCTGAATCGAAACCATCGATGGAATGGAGCTGACCCGTGCCTTTGATAATCGCAAACCGCACCACGGCCGGGGAATCGCGGCATTGCGGATTCACCACGCCTGCGACGAGAGGTTGCGGAAGGGCAATGACGTCGCCGGGGTTGGACGGCAACACGGGCATCGCTTCCTGTCCGTCGCCGCTGACGTAGTAGAGACTCTGTGTTTGGCCGAGGGATGGGAACCGGCAGCGGCAGTCGCTGACGCTCAGTGCTCCGTCCGAAGCGACTTCCACCAGCGCCAGCCGGCAGTAATGATGGTCAATGCCGAAGGGAGCTTGTGGAATGGGAAGGGCTCTCGGCGCGAACGGCGGCCACTCGATCTCACCCGTGTTGGTCCGCGCGGGAATCAACCAATAGTCGCCCGGCCGGTAACTGCCCTCGCCGAACTCCACCTCGATGCCCCCTTCGAGCGGAGCCCATCCTTCCGCGTCCACCGCGGTCATGGGAACAGCCCCGCCGGCGTCTTGCAGATTTCCGCCGGAGTCAAGCATGCTGCTGTGATCCCAGCGACGCAACTTGCGCGCCGTGCCGCGATGCGAAGAGATGTCGTTCTTCAGGACGATGAGATTCTGACCGGGGGAAACCTCGTCGATCTGCACCAGGGGATGCGGTTGACCTTTCAGCTCCGATTCGTCATCGACAATTTCCACCCATTGGCCCGGCCGGAAGCCGAGGGCTTCGTCGCGGCCCGTACTGGAAACTTCCACCCGCGTTCCGTCGGCAACGTCGATATCGAGGATCTTAGTTTCGACAGAGCCATTGTCCCGGGACCACTTGTAGGTCGCCTCCTCGCGGCTGCCACCGTCATGGACCTCCACGCGGTAAAGCTGATTCTCGAGGCGGCGATATCCGGCGCTCGGCGGCAACTGGCAGGGATTGTCGTCGGCCGACGCGGCTTGCGTGCGAGCATTCAAGCGCCCTGAAGGAGAAGCCGTCAAAGCATCCCACTCGGGAAACTCCGCGCTACAGCTAACGTCCGGCGGTGATGCAGCGGCGACCTCGATCAACCGGACTTGGCGCGTGGTCTTCAACCTCGCAGCCGTGTCCGGTCCGCCCAAGGCCACTTCCCGGATTCGCGGATCGTCATGGGCAGTCACCTCCCGATGCCAAACGTCGAGGTAGGCCAAATAGACTCCGGGTGGCAAAACGAGTTGACCCGGCGGTGAAGCGATGACCGGAGGCGGACTCGCCGCGTTCTCGATGCCAGGGTTGGGAAAGTCAGGCTGCGTGAGAAAAGTGGTTATGCGGCGAAGTGCGAGCGCCGGCGGCGGTGATGATTGAAAAGCGCTCAAGTCGCCGTCCACAGTCAGCGTGGCCGCTTCCTCATTCACCGTCGAAACCCGCAGCGCGACTACCGGCAGGAGCGGTGAAACCGGCGTCTCGCCCACAGCCGAGACTTCTACCCAGTTTCCCGGCTCCAATGGGTATCCGTCGACGTAGAGCGATTCCAACTGCAATTGCGGCGGGCTACCTGCAATCAGCGCCGCAGGCACAGCGGCAGCATCGAGTTCACAGAGGATGCCGTCTACGTAAATCCGGCCCGGGGAAATGGCCAGATCGACGCCTTCGGGCAGCTCGCTGATGCCGAAGCCTCCTCCGGCAAGCGGGGCTCCGCAACATCCGATGACATCCCGGGCTTCTGTCTCGTCCCGGTGGCGGCGGATGCGCCCTTGCTCGTTCCAGTCGGCGTCCAACTGAACGCGCCCCTGCTGCATGAGCACGGCCGCGTAACGTTTCCTGGCGTCAAAAGTCTCTCTGCTATAATCTCCTGGCATGGCAACAATGTCCTTCCGAGTAAGTAATTAGGTCGCGTGCAGGATTCCCGCTTCCAGCCCGAAGCGGAGGTATTCGTCCAACCGCGTCCTGAGGTTCGCCTCCCGCTGCGGCTGGTAGAGGTCGTGGAATGTCCCCATTTCCGCCTCGTCGTCGGCTCCCTCGCGGATCTCGACAGGCGTGAGGTCGCTGAGCTGAGCATACGCCGGGTCACCGAAGCGAAGCGAGGTAAAGACGGGTTTCACTCGGCAAGCGTCCGCCGAAATCGCCGGTTGACAGCGGTGCTTGCGCGGAACGAGCGCGCGGACCGGCACGTAACTGAAACGCACGCATCCTTCCTGGAGCCGCTGCGCCTCCACGGGAACCTCACTCGCCGCCGATTTGGCATAAAAGATCGTGTTGGACGCCATCCGCATCGCCGCGGTACGCACTTGACCGATCATCGTAGCGGCTCGCACCTCCAAAGGACCGCCAAACTCCGCTTCGCCCAGGCCCGAATACGCCGTCGCCTCAGGCGCGCCAGCGTCGGTAATGGAATCCACTATCCGCGCCTGCGCTCCTTCGGTCACCCGAAGCACACCGGTTATGGAATGATCCACGATCAATGTTAGGTTGGGAGTTTCCACGATCAACTGCATCGGCTCCAAAGGCGGCGCGGGCGGTGAACTCGCCTCCGGATGAGGGGTGGCTGCGGGGCTGAGAGTGCAATGACGCACAGTCAGCGTCCGCAACGCGCCGGAAGCCGTCGCGCGGAGATTCCCGCCTGCGAACACCAAACCGTTGACCGTCATTTCCGAGTCGGCTCCGCCTGCCAGCGTGAAATCCCCGTCCAGGAAAACAACGGGACGGCGCTCATCCGCGGCCCGGAGTTCGAGCTTCGCGCGTGGAGCCAAGTTGACTGACAGACTCTCAAAGTAAGCCCCGTTGTCCTCGATCTCCACTACCCCACCCGTTCCTTCCAGAGCGTCGAGCGCCGCTTGGATGGTGGGAAACTCTCCAGGAACGCTGCGGACCGGAGTCAGGCCGGAAGCAAATGAACTCGCGCGACCATATTGGCCTCCGCCCATGCGGGCGGCGAAACCATACTGATAACTCACCCGCACGCTCGCGGCGTCTTGCGGCAATGCGATGCGGCCGAGGACTGGATCAATGGCGATCTTGTCGTCCGCCATATGCGCCCATGCCACGACGTTCCCGCCCGCGTCCACGACATCGCTCAGATCGCAAACACAGACCTCTTCCGTCAGCGGAGGACTCGGCGGTGGAACAAAATCAACGTCGACCAGCAGGCTTTTGCCCTCTCCATGGTAGCGATCCAGATTCTCGTGAAGCACACGGCGGCTCAAGGGCGCTGGGACATTGATCGGCTCCGCCAAATGCGTGATCTCCGATTCGGTCTCCGGGCGGTTGAACAGGGAAAGATCGCGGCCCAACGGGTCAAACCGGTAACGGCGGGCGTCGACTCGAAATGCTGCGGCGTTCTCCACCGGAAAAGCCTCCAAGCGCCAGAGATGAATGCCGATATGCGGGATATTGTGTTTGCCGCGGCGGGAGTCTATATGGCGAACGTCGGCCGTCCGCGCCGTGCGGTCGAAGGGGGATGTCGCATATTCCAAAGTTTCCCAATCGCGCAGGCCGGTGAAAGAGAGATTGTGCGGTCGAATGTGATTCAGAAACTGCGTTGTCGCCAATCGCTGAAAGTATTCGACCACGCTGACGTTCCATCCTGTGACGTCGCGTGCCAATTGTTCCAGCACAGTGGCGGTCCCTTTGCGGCGGCGGTAAGCGAGCGTGTTGGCAACTTGCGCCCGTTGGCTGAAGGACGCGTCCGGAAACGTGAAGATCCCCCGGGCTCCGACCAGGTCGCCGATGTAAGGCACGACCCATTCGGCGCAAGTCTCAATGAAGTGGTCATCATGCAGTTGTGCGAGATCGTCCTCGAGAACCGCGACTTGCTCGGCGATGAGCGACAGCAGGTCCCTGAGCGGCGCGCCCAACTTGGCGTCGCGAACCCGGTAAACCGCCGGCAGCAGTTCGTAGAGTCGTTCGACGTCGAAGCTCATAGCGTGACCTCCAAGTCCAAGGGCGCTGGGTCGAGCGTTAACAACTCGGCGGGCAGCAGTTCCTCCGCGCCGGCGCCCGGAAAGGCCGCCGCGAGGACGGCATGCGGCTGCGCTGGTTCATCCGAGGGGTGCAACGCGTCGATGTCCACCCACTTGACCCCTTCGACCTCATGAATCGCGGCGATGACCTCGCTGAGCGCCACCGGCTGACCGAACTCCCTCGCGTCGAACGAAAAGCGCTCCCGCAGTTTCTCCTCGACTCTGGGTTCCACATCTTCCACCAGACGACCGGGCTCCAATCCCACCGTTCCGCTCACCCGGAAGAGCCGCTTCCGGTAGGAGTGCACTTCGAGGAGCACATTGGGATCTCCATGAAGAGAGAGGGATTCCACGAGATTTGCGTACGTTTCGCTGTCGTCGTGAACCTCCGCTCCGTCCGGGCCGGCAATCGTTAGGAAAGCTGCGCGAGATTCACCCTTCCAAACCCAGGTCGCAAGCGCCTTGTCGATGCCGGCAAAAGCGCGTGAGAAGTCGTCGTAATCCCGAAGGGAGACAATTCTATCCAGCGTAAGAATCGTGATGGGGGCATTGCGCCGGGCCTGCTCCAGCGAGTCGGGATCCTCCGCCCCCTCGCTGGGAAGTGGGTTCACCGCGGACTTCACGCCCAGCGGACGGGTCATGAGCTGCGACACCTGTCCAGCCTTCACAAGGCCGCCAAGGCCGATGCCCTTCCGGTATCGGGCGGTCACATTAGCCTGGCCTGTGGGTAACCGCGCGCCCTTGACTCCATCGCCGAAAACCACCGTCACAATTCCGTCGTCGTCGAGCCGGGTCACATACACACGGTCTACCGGAGATTGGTCGTAGAAGCTGGGCACTTCGTTCCACAACACTTCATTGACTCTCACCTCCAGCGTGGACTGAGAACCGCTCGCCGTGGAAGCGCTGACGTGCGTCAGCGGCGGCTGTTTGAGTCTGAAGCTCTGAAAGGCCCGGCTGGCGTCGCCGCTTCCAAGGATTTCCCTCACAGATTCCCCGTGCGTGGCGAGGGCTACATTGGCGTGAATTCTGACGGTCTCGCGCTCGTATGTCCCTTCCAGTGCATCCTCCAATTCCAAGACCGTGAAGCCCCGTTCGATCCAAACCTCCTTGAGGGTGTTCACCTCGCTCGTGGCCACCCCCTCCAAGTCCGTTCTCTTCCCTGTTAGTATAACGCTTTGGCCCTTCTTCAGGTTCAGGTAGGCCTTGTCCAGCGTGATCGCCGTGACAGTTGCCTCGTCCTCCGATTCCTCCACCTGCACTGTTTCGGTCTTGATCTCGTCCGTAATAGGAAGCGGAGCTAGCTCAAGCAGTTCGCTCTCCGCGTACACGGTGCTCCTTCGGATCACACCGAAATCCTCGGTTGCAGGGTCCCACCAGGACGCACCGAGCGTCAGTTCGGTGGTCTCCGCACTGATCCCGTAGGCGGTGCGCGGGCGCACGGTCACGGCATCGACAACGAAAACCGCGGGATTGCCCGTTCCCTTTTGAATGGCTACGTAACTTCCAGGCACAATCCTCTTGTTGACCTCAGCCAAAAAGAGCTTGTTCGCAGCTTCCGGATCCGAGGAGAGCGGAGAGGCGTCTTCGGTCTCCAGGTCCCATTCGTCCCATTGATCGGGCGGGTTCGGCGTCGTTCTTCCATTGTAGGTGACCTGTTTCGGAGCATTGAAACCGAAAACCTTGGTGCGCTGCCGGAATACGCGCAGCCGAGGCGATTCGTCCCGTTGACTGGCTTGATTCCGCAGGTTGTGGATGAACTGGTCTCGATTCCAGTTCTGAAGCTCGAGGAGCGCGTTCAGATCCCCGGTCTTCCACCGGAATTGCATCAAGAACTCGACAATGCCCGCATCCAGCGGTGCTGCTCCTTCGCCCGCTTGAGTCTGGAGTTGACCCAGGAACTCATCCACTCCGGTCACCGGATCAACGGGTCTTTCGAATGGTGGGACGTCCGGCTTGTCCTTCGTGAAATCGAGACGGGTGAGCGCTCTGTCGTTATGGATCTCAACCACCGTAACCGGTTTCGTGACCGCCGTACCTTCCCCTTCAATCACGACCAAATCGCCCGCTTGCACATTGAGCGCCGCTCCCTCGAGGTAGGCGAAACTCGAGTCGATCGACAGCAGTTGAGGACGTTCCAAGCGAGGCGAAATCGCATTGTGTTCGGAGTGCGCCTCGATGGCTTCGACCGTCTCGAAGAACTGAGGATTCTCATCCGGACCAGGAATGCTCTGCACTTTGACTCCGGTTGCGATCGTCACCGCCGGCGCGGACTGAAGCGGAGCCTGGACCTGATTTCCGGCCGCCAGCGCCTGACCAAATGCGCCCGGAGCCGATTCAATCTCGAAAGCCAGCAAGACGCTGGCTGCAACCCCGGGATCGAGCCGGTAGCCGATCAGCCGCGCCATCTCGGTCACGGACAAACGTTCCGTGGCCGTCCGCAGATAGGCTTCATTGGCGATACGTTCCTGATAGAAGGTCAGAACGTCCCCCACAGTGCTCCAAGCATCGAGCAGACCGATGGTAAAGTCGTCGTCGTCGCGCGTCGTCAGCCCGCTCAAGGCGGGGTGATCGAGCGACGAGAGACGGGCGAGCAACGATTGTTTGAAGAGGGAATGCGTCCCGGCGCGGTAGGCGATAGCCGTTAGTCCCGGGCGATTGAAGACGCGCACGGGGGTCCTCACGGCGATGCCCGCACAGCAGCCGCAACCGCTCAACTCTCGCAAGGTGGAGTCCAAAGACACGCTCATTTGCCGCCCTCCACGCTCAGGACGAACTTGCCGCGTTCCGGGAAGTTCGGATCGTTGTCCAATCGCGCGATCTCCAAAGGACCGAGTTCGAGGCTTCCAGAGTCCAGAGCTTCATTGCTAGGATCGTCCTGGCGTTGAAACGTCGTGATCGTGACGGAAGCCACGCCGGGAATGCTCTGGGCCCCCTCGTAGAAGGGGCTGAGAAAAACAGTCTGGCCCAGCGCAAAATAGTCCGGATGAAATACGCCCTTCGAGCCGTCGGACAACAGGCGATTGCTGAACCGTTCCAGCAAGGCGTTGCGGACGTCGCTGCGGAAGTAGTCCGGATGCACGCAGACGCTCATGTGCAGTTCCAACGGCGCCGGCCGCGGAAGATCCACTTCGAGGTCATGGCCCGCCATGCGATAACGTTCCAGGCATTCGCGCAACTCTTCTTCATAGGTCTCATCCACGGCTTGGCCGGCTAGGCGGTCCACAGTGAGAAAGATAGTATGCCAACTCCCTGTCCAACGCGATGTCGCGGCTGCGCTTTGCAAACGGGAATCGCAGCGATGCGCCATGGCCCCGTAATCCTCCAGCGTCACGGCCCGCTCCTGCGTGCGAAAAGCCGCCGGGGCATTCTGCCGAACCGTCTCCAGACTCTCCGGATCAGTTCCCCCCGCCGCAGGCAAGGGATTGTAAACTCGCACGAGCACCGGATTGTCCAACTCGCTGATGATCGCGCTGTCCGCGCTCGCGACATGCGCGATGGAGCCGGCGCCGACGTTTCCGGCTGATCCGTTCCCCACACGGTAATGGGCAGTCAGTTGCGTGCCGGCTGCCGGCCGCGACCCAAATCGATCATCGCCAAACCGGAGAAAGGCTGAACCATCGTTCTCTGTCTCCACAACGAACTCCGGGGCTTCCGCGCCGGTGCTCAGCAAGTCCCTAACAGGTTCCCATACGACAGGTTGACCCGCTTTTGTGAGTTTGATCTGCGGCAAGGCCTCTCCAGCCGAGTGCCGAAAGGCGCCGGCCGCCGAAGGAGGAGGGTTCTCAGGATCAAACGGCGCGGCGAACGTCAGCGGCCGGTTCTCCACCGGCCGCGCACGAGCAGTCTGTTGGAGCCGGGGACGATAACGCGGCGGAGCCGCTTCGATCTCTTCTTCCCCACAATGCGCTCCCGGCGTGAGCAACACTTTCGCCAGCGCGGGATTCACCTCTGGAACAGGAGGAAGATCTTCTCCCTCCACGGTCAAGCCATGATCGGCAAAGACGATATTTCCCAACGCCACGCTGACTTCCTCGACGCCGCGCGACGAAATGCAGAGGGGGAAAGGGAGAGCGTCATCGGGATGCCATTCGATCTCGGTGACAGGGATCCCCTGAAGTGGGCTAACGGTTTCGTCGCCCAAAGGATCCTCCGAGACCCGCGAGTCGATCAACCGCACGGAATGACGATGCCGTGGGTCCGCATCCTCCGGATGACCGGTCCTCGGTCCTTTCAATTCTTCAAAAATAAGCACGTCTCCCGCCTGCAATGCGGGAAAGGAGCCGCGGAGCGTCGCGCGCACCGCGCCGCGGGGCAGACAGCATTCATCCTGCGCCCAGGTATGGAAGCTCATCTTGTTATGGGCCGCACGCAGCGTGAATCCGTGGAGCGGTTCGAACACTTCGACCCTGGAGTCCAGCGCGGATTCGTAGGTTTTCCCGGCCAGGTCGAACACCGGTTGGTCCGGGGCAGCGGCGTCGACAGAGCGGGTCAAGAACTTCATTCGGGCCCCTCCTCCATCCACGCTCAGTGGCAAGGCGTCGATGTCGTCCCGCACCTGGAGATGAACCCACACCCGCGCATTGCAACCGTCGTGCATGAAGTAGTCCACCAAGCGCGCGTGCCTCCGGACCGAACTGCGGAGCCGCGCTGTGCGCAGGTAGGCCTCCGTGGCCACCGCATCCTGTTGGTAACTCAGATAGTCACCCACATAAGCGAGCATTTCCACGAGGGCTATACCCAAGTCGGCTGGCAGCCGGTCCCGCCAAGCCGGAGAGGTCACCGAGAGGCGGTCCAGCATGAGTTGGCGGAAACTCGCGTAGTCTTTCGCAAGGTAATTGATCTCCGGCTCTGTGCGCGGTTCGGGCGGACAGACGGTCCGGGCTTCACAATCGAAGTCGCTGGGGCATCCCACCTTAAAGGAGAAATCCACCGCCGAGAGAATGGGATCAAAACCGGAAGGCGGGCCCAGATCTTCCTCGTCCTGAATGAGCCGCAACGTATACGTTGAGAAGTCGCCCGGTTCAGCGACGTCGACGAGGAGGACGTTTTCTCCTGGCGGGGAAACCGGACCCAGTTCAGGGAACGGCAGCGCTGCGGCGTCCACCACCTCCACTCGCGTAATGTGAATATCACGAATGCGTTCGCCGCCTTCGATCACCACGTTAGTGGCTGTAAGCTGCCCCGGGAGATCCGGTTTGAGGAAGCGGACGAACAACCGGCGTTGGCGATACTCCGTTTGCAGCTCCTGTAGAACCGCATCCGTGGACGGGTCCGGCTCGCCCGGATCGTAGACTTCCAGATAATCGATCCCATTGAGAACCGGGTGCTCCCGCACCGCGTTGCGGCGGCGCTCCTGACAACAGAAATACTTCAACACGGCTTTAACCCGTAAACGCGGCGGTCTGACGTTCCTGACTGCGCCGAATCATGTAGCGCACGGTGACGTGAAGCTTGGCGTCCTGAGCGTCGACCTGCACTTCATCCACTTGGATAAGATCGCCCAGCCACTCTTGGAGCGCAGCCTGGACCAAGAACTGCGTAGTGGCCGCCAACTCCACGCTGTTCGGCTGAAACACCAACTCTCTCAGGCCGCTCCCGAAGGCCGGGCGATTCACACGTTCCCCAGGGGACGTAAACAGCACCTGCTCGATCATGTCGCGAATATGCGCGAACTCGTCCGTCTCGGCCGTCCGTCCCCGCCTGTCGAAATGAAATGGATAATCGATGCTCATCGTCCGGACTCTCAAACGGCCAGCACGCGCGTCTGCGTGACCGTCGTGACCAGCGGCGTCCCGGTGGGCGCGCAGATTGCCTGGCTGTCCAGCAGCAGCAACGGCAGTCCGTTGGACAGGACGCGCGTGGAAGAAGTCACGAACTGCGCCGTCACACACGGCCCGTTGGCGGCCGGAGGCGGCGGGAGTGTGCAACCGGCAACAACGTACACGGACGTGATCGGCACCGTCGGCTGCCCGCTGACCAGCACGCGGGGATTCACAACCGTGGGTTGCGCCTGACCCGCATGCGAGCACAGCACCGTGGCGCCAAAATGAACAAGCGGTCCCGGCATGACTCAGATCACCGTTAATGCGCCTTGGTTGACGTTCACCATGGGTCCGATCATGGAGATGGAAGCGCCTTTTCCATTCGAAATGAAAATACCGGCGTCATTAACGACAATGCATGCGCCCGTGGTGCTCCGCAGGATGATGCCGCCTGTGGTGGGAACCGGCGGCATGACCGGCGGCGGAACCGAGGGCGGCAGGTCACTGACGATGATGCACTGCTGCAACAATGATTGAATCACAATGTTCGGATCCGCAGGGTTGCCCGCTTGCGCGGCCAAGGGAACGTCGGATGGCGATCCCCAGCGACATCCCGTCCAAATGGGATACTCGGGATCCCCCTTCTCGAATTCGACCCATACCCCAGCTCCAACCGGCGGCACTAGGTAGACGCCCATGGGAGGTCCCGTGGGCCCGGCCAACGGCACACAGGGCTCCGCCCAACTCGACGGCGTCAATCCCGTCACATCGGGCACCTGGACCAGCAAACGCCCTTGAAACTCCGGATCCACATTGTTGAGGACGGTTCCCCGGTACTTTCCGTGATATCGGCCTGATTCACTCATGGTATGACATTGGGTGTGTTGGAAATGAGCCCGTCGCGCGCGAGACTGAAGTTCTGCTTGTATTCTCCCCTCTTAAGATTGTGAGTGACGCTTTGCACGTAGTACAGGCCATCGTACCCCAATCCCGCGCCCCGCACGCCCACCAGTTGTCTTGACTTGAGAATGTGCCCGTAACGCAGCACATCGAGTGAACCGGACCCGCTGATGGCGTCAGAAGCCGCCGCCATCGTTCCCAATGCGCGCATCGCCGCTTTTCCAGGGCTGAGCGTCGTGCCGACGTCCGAGAACTCCACCTTCGTCGGCGGAGTCGGCCGGGCTCCCAAAGGCGGTCTCAGAATGCTGATGTTGGGCACGGGAATCGGAGCAGCAATCTTCTTTGTTACCGGATCGACAATGTGGAATACGATGATCTTCTTCTTCATTCCATCCAAACTAAAGCTCAACGATTCCACGTTGCTGTGGCCGTTCATGTTGACGTTGAGCGCGGGTTGAGGATTGGGTATCCGGATGTCCGGTCCAAAGTAGGCGATGTTCCCCCCTGGCGCAGGACCCGGCTCCACGTAAAAGATATAGCCGCTGTTGTAAGCGTGTTGCTTGATGTAGGCCAGATCGGTGCCCCGGTGAAAATCCTCTTCCTCTCCCTTGTGGGTGGGAATCCTGCTGGTCGGAACCGGAATGTCGGGAAAAATAGGGGGTATGACGATGGGGATGATCCCGAACACGGCGTACTTGGCCAGGATCGCGTAGAGCTGCGCGACCTCGGGCATAGCTGGATAGCGCATGAACGGCATCTCCACGACGTCCATGAGCACACTGAGATCCTCGCCCGTCACCGTGAGCGTGGACTGGCCCGGATCTTCGCTGGGCGACATTTCCTGCCTCGTGATCACGCCGTCCGACAAAACGTGAGGCATCCCGTTCATTGTGGCGACGATGACTACCCGGGTGATCAGCGGATCGAAGTACCCCGCCGGCAGCATCGTCGTAATCAGCGGAGAGCGCTTCCCCACCTTGAAGCTCAATTGAAAGCCGCTTCGCTCGATTCCGCTGTTCACCTGCACGCTCTCCAGCGAATCCACCACCACCTTCGGAGCCGGGACAGGTAATCCCGGGCCGATCAGCAGCGTGAGATGGATACCCTTGAGCATGGTCATCAGCCTCGAGATGTCGCCGCTCCCGGAATCCCGGCCGGCAGCGTGATCCGCAGACGCCGCCCAGGCGTTTCCACCAATTCTTCAGGTCGCAATACGCCGTTGGCGTCGCAGATCTGCCAGAAACGCTCCGGGTCTCCCAAATGGCGCGCCGCGACGTGATCCAAGCGCTCGCTTTCCGTCACCGTATGCTCCAAAAGCAAGTCGAACTCCTCCGGCTGCGGAATGAAACGCCGTCCGACGTACACAACAGACGTTCCGTCGCCTCGCTCCAGAGTGAGCCGGCGGATCGCATGATACCGGCTATTGGGCGGAAACGGCTCCGCGCTTTGCGCCGCCAATTGGGGGATCGCCTGAAAGGGGTCGTTCATATTCCAACCGGCTCCTTAGGGAATCTGAGAGATGCCCAGTCCGCTCAGATTGCCGCCTTGATGCCGGGCCGCGAGCATTTC
Organism: Verrucomicrobiales bacterium; assembly: GCA_035513055.1. GTDB lineage: Bacteria > Verrucomicrobiota > Verrucomicrobiia > Verrucomicrobiales > DEV007 > DATKCT01. The sequence goes on from DATKCT010000002.1 coordinate 51,675, forward strand.
CTTTTGCTGATGATAGGCCATGAAAAGACTGGCTCCCTTGTGAGTGTCCAGCAGATCGTTGCCGCTCAGCACTCTCATGCCAAGACTGACCTTGGCCCGGATCGGATTGAGATTCACGTCAAATGCCTCTTCGGTGATGCTCAGTTCCGTCAGACGCACCGGAAGCACCCGGTTCCGGCTCCACACGAAGAGGCTCAGCGGAGATTCCATCGGCGCGATCTCGATCGTCCCGGCATTGGCGAGTTGGTTTGCAGCTTGCACGTCGCCGCTGGCCGGATACACGATCGTTTCCAAAGCGGCCAAATGCGGGCCGATGCCCAGCTCCACGTACGGCGCGTTCTCTTCCTCATCCGGAAACTCCAGTTGATCCGCAGCATCGATCTCGGCTTCTAGGTTGATGGTTTCCACCGGCGGACCCGTCAGTCGCAATGCCTCGGAGCGATCTCCCCCCTGGCCGCCGGAGCCCTGCACCTCAAATTTACGCGACAAAGAATCCGGATTGTATTGAAGGGTGATGACCCGCTGCACCGCCGCCGACTCGGGATCGATCAGCACCAAGCCGCCTTTGAGAATGCGCGGAGAGCGAGGAAAAGTCGTCGAATGTTGCATAACGGATAACTCTATTTAGTAAAGCAGTTGCAACGACAGTCCGCCGCCGCTGAAATCCGTGAAGAGGACGGCGTCCAGTTCGAACGACACCCCGCCCTCGCCCGTCGACCCCGAGAGGCTCTCGGTAATACTGCGCGCCACGTCAGGCGCGATGTGGGTCGAAAACACTCCCCAAGCCCACTGCGCCAGCTTTCCCTTGTCCAGGCGCTCCCACGATGAGGGCACACGTCCGGTTAGGGTCTCTTCGATGAGACGGCCGCGCGCCAGGGATTCAGACAAAGCCGACGGAGGGGCTCCCACGATGGAGCCGAACTCAAGTTCCGGAAAACCGAGCCGCAACCCGAAACTGAAACTCCCTGCGCTGACTAGCGAGATACGCGATGGCGCTTCCGTCCCGGCTTCGGTTTCCCCTTCCGGTTCCGGTGAAGGAATCGATAAATCCGGCCTTTCCGGCACAGGTCCGAGTTGCCCCCCGGGAGAATACGGCAGGGGCGGGAGCAAAATGGGTCCGCCGCCGAAAGTGGGCATCCCACCGATCTCGTAGGCCTCAGGCCAGGTCACCTCAACCGGGGATGTGTCTTCGGCGGTGGACGGCGCCGGCTCTTCCTCGTTCTCCTGACTTTGCACCCCGGATGGCGCCCGGCCCAATTCCCCAGCATTCACCGCGCGGTCTCCGCCGGTTCGATTCGCCGCCAGCTCCGCCTCGCGTTCTCCGCCCACCCTGCCCTGTGTTCGCGACTGTTGAATCACATGAGCCAGTTCATGCGCGAGCAAAAGGCGTCCCTCTCGCGTGCCTGGTGAAAACTCATCTCTGCCGAACACCACATCGGCGCCCGTTGTGTAAGCTCGCGCGTTCAATGCCCGCGCCGAAGCCGCCGCCCGCGCATCCGTGTGCACTCGCACTTGGCTAAAGTCATGACCGAAGCGCTCCTCCATATATTTGCGGTTACTGGTATCCAGCGGCCGGCCGGTCCAGCCTCCGGCAGTTTCTCTCTCTTGCACGCATCTCGAGCAACTGCCGCCGCAACTGCATGGTCGAGCCCGGTCGCTCCATTGCTGTACGTTCCGACGCTTCCGGAAATGAATTCCAGAGGGGCGAGCCGGCGACGGCCGCTTGCAGCGCTGAGAAAGAGCTATCATTCTCCGGGTCTCCGCGAGACTTCTACGGCTTGTTGAACGCCCTGTTCAGGCCTCGGACTTCGTTCCCTTGTTCGGCAGGAAGGCAGGGCGTTGGATGCCAAGACGTCGGACGAAAACTCATGCGATGGGCGTATCCAATTCGAGCGTAGCTGTCCCTTCACAATTGCTCGAACAGGCGAATGCGATCTCCACTGTGCCCTCGGGCGGATAGTACCAGCGACGGCTCTGGCCGGGAGCCAGCCTCAGCCGTTCCTCGATGGGTTCGCCGCGCGCGTCCAGCGCGGCAATGTAGAGAGGACAATCGCCAACATTCCTAGGATTGCCGATGCCGCCGGAAACCGCGGGCCCCCGGGCGATCACAACCGCGTTTTCGCGGGTTCCGGGACAGGGAGCCGTTAACCGGCTTCGGCCCGGACCATTCTGCCTCCGGAGCGTTCCGGGGTCCGCAAGCGATGCAGAACTGCCGGCCATCGACTCGCCTCGCCGCGACACCCGGTTCGCTTCTTGCTCTGCGGAGTCGCTCGAGCTTCCGATTCGCTGGGGAAAGAAATCCCTTCCGTCCTGCTGCAGAACGTGGGCTAACTCATGCGCAATCAGTCGACGGCCCCGATCCGTGTCACCTTCGAATTGGTCCGCCCCGAAAACGATGTGCCGTCCCACGGTGTAAGCCACGGCGTTCACGTCGCGGGCCGACTGCGCGGCCCGTTCGTCTGTGTGCACGCGGACGCGACCGAAGTCATGACCCAATCGAGGTTCCATCACCGATCGCAGCGAAGTGTCCAGAGGCTGACCGGGAGATCTCAACACGTCGTTTACTGAGGGCGGAATTTGCCGTCGCGAGTCGGTTTCGGCCGTCCGATGAATGTGGCGGCGCAGTACGCTCGTTCCACCTCTAACCGATCCTGAAGAGGGCCCTGAAATGGCACGGCGTTCCCACATAAGCACTCCCGCTCAAGTCCGGTAGTAACGCATTTCCGGTGGGCGCCCGATCCGGCCCATCGTGGTGAAATTGAAATTGCGCATACAGTGCGCAGCGGAATACGCTTCGTCGCGCTGCGATCCGAAATTGAGTAGGATCTCGATGTTGTTTCCGATGACCTGCGTGATCGCCCAATCGGTTGCGTCAGGGACGCCAAAAGTGACCTGATACAGGTTCGGATCGATACTCTGTTCCGCGACGCCGGTGATCGCATTGGGAAGGGCTCCGGTAGGCGGATTGGAACCGGACCGGAAGAACTCGAACGGTCCGATCACGAGGCGGGAAGTCATGCGGTAGTGCTGAAAAACTTGCAAGCCCTTCTGGGCGTTTTGGGCGGAGGAAAACGATTTGATGACTCTCTGTGCCCCGCCCGTGCCCTCCACGATGTTCGTTCCGCTGACGCTCAACTGTTGTGGATTGAAGGTGGTGACGGTGGGGTTGATCCTGACAACATTACCAGGCTCCGCGCCGCGAATCGGAGCACGGGCTTGGCTCACCGTGAGTTGGACCGAAGCACAGTTGTTGCCTATTGTAACGGAGGCCGTATCCTCGTGGGTGCCGTTCGGCCCATCGAGTTTCTGAGTTGAAGCGGCCATTCCCAGAACCAAACCGAAGGCCGCCTGAAAAGGCCGGTTCCCCAACTGAGTCACCAGATTCTGGCCACAAGCATTCAAGTCCGCTCCGGAGGCGCGCAGCGCTGTTACAAACCGGTCGTAGGGAGCCAAGTGCCGGTCGTGAAAGACCCGGAGGTCATCCACGTGCTCTTGCTCACTGGCGCGGACCCGGTTGACAAAATCGGCGTTGGCGGGACGGGCGACCATGGTAGCGGGAATGGGGTTGGGTGCGCCGCCTCCTGTGCAGGCAGGAGGATTGCCGATCGAAGCCGCCGTGACGCTCCCGGTCCAGCCATTGGCCCCGGGATTCGAAGCAATAATGACGTTTGCCGAAGTGTTGATGGCGAAGGCGGGATCCACCCGGCAATCTACCTGACCTCCGGCTGCGACGGTCTCCACGACCCTAGTCGGACTGATTTCCGTCATAACGGCCTGGGCATCCGGAATGAGGTTTCCATTGATCGTGGGCGTCGTGAGGCCGGGTGAATCGTTGTTGGCTAGTCTCGTGAGCGGGTTCTGGGCCCGGGGCGTAGGATTCGTGAACGTCGCGGTCCGCTGTAGGACCTGTGAAGATACCGGGGTTCCGGCCATGCGCTGAATCCAAACACGCGGTTCTTCGATGGGCTGAACTTCCGATTCCGTTGCAGTGGTGTCTTGGCCCTCTGAATCCTGCTCCGCGCCCGCTGAGATTCCCCCGGCGGACGGCGGACCTGGCTGATCCAACACCCGCGGCGCGATGCGCCGCTCGCTTCCGTCCGGTAAAACCAGGCGCAAGCTGCTGGCGCCCGGCTTTACAGCAGTGTGGTCGTCTTCCATCCTCATCAGCGGCGGCGAAGGCGCGCGCCCGCCCAGCGGACCGGCCGCTCCCTGCTGGGCCACGTGAGTCAGTTCATGCGCCAAAAGGCTCCTCCCACTCTCTGTTTCCGGACGGTACTGGTCCGCCCCGAAAACCACGGAAGACCCCACTGTGTAGGCTCTCGCTTGCACTGCGCTGGCGGACGCAGCAGCCTGCGGTCCTGTGTGCACACGCACTCTGCCGAAGTCGTGGTCGAATCGCGACTCCATGAACTCCCGTGTGACCGCGTCCAGAGGTTGACCAGGCGAACACAAGATCTCGTGGACCAGCGGCGTCGTAGTGGGACTCTCCGAAGATGATCCCTCGCGCTTGGTCTGCAAGGATTCCTCTTCTTCCTCCTCAGCTCCGGCGGGTTGTTTCTGCAACACTGGTTGGGAGATATGCGTCACGCGCTTGTTGAAAAGGGATGAGGGAAACCTGCTGTCGTCTTCAGGCTTGCGCATGATCTGTTCGGCTACACGGTCGGCTTCTTGTTCAAAGCGGTCACCGGGTTGATTAATCGTCAATTTAGGCTGCAGCAACTGCGGCCGTTCCCCGAGCACCTTCTTTCGCCGGCATTCGGCGCATTCGCCGCCTCCGGATCCTGCCTTTCCGCCGCACGCGCACTTGCGTTGAAGCAAACGCGGTCGCGCAGGAACGGCGGCTTGGGACAGAGCACGCCGTATGGTCAGGGGATGAAAAGCTGATTTCACGGCGTCAATCCGCTGTACACCGCACGGGCCAGTCGCCTGGCGAGAACCCGGGCTTCGATGCCGCGTCCTAACTGTATGGCTCCTCCATCCACTCGTGCGGCGGCAAAACCGGAGGCCGATTCCGCCAGGCCGCCCTGTGCAAGCAGGCGCGCCAACTCGCTTTCAAGCGCAAGGCTGAGTTCCGCCCGGTTGATGCGGGAAAAGCCTTCGAGCACGACTCGGTCGATGTGCAGCTCAATGGAGGGTGAAGAGCGAAAACCAGCCGGCTTGTCCCGCGGCGCTCTGGGAGAATGCGCGTCGCCGGACCTCGCCGGATCAACCGGCGCGGCAGGCGAAGCAGCCGCTTCTTGGGGAAAGTCGCTCATGGAGAAACCATCACGTCCACCCGCGAATCTCCGTTTCGTTCAACGGCCTTTCCAGGCGCGTGTAAACACTGCGAGCCGCCTGCAGGATCTCCGTCATGCGCACAGGGCCACCCGATTCAGCGGCAAGAAATGCTGCGTGCAGCGCGATGTTGCGGATGATGCCGCCGGAAACATTGAGACGGGCAAGCTTTCCAGCCTCCAATTCTTCCGTCGGCGTCTCTTCGGGAAAGATCCGCCGCCAAATCTCCGCGCGGAGCGCGGCGTCGGGGAAGGAAAAATTGATCATAAAACGGATTCGGCGCTGGAAAGCATCGTCGAGAGCAGACTTCTGATTGGTTGTCAGGATAGCGAGCCCGCGATAAGCCTCCATGCGCTGCAGCAGGTATCCCACTTCGATATTGGCGTAGCGGTCGTGACTGTCCTTAATCTCGCTGCGTTTTCCGAAGAGCGCATCCGCCTCGTCGAATAGCAGAATGGCTCCGCCCTCCTCCGCCGCATCAAAAACGCGCTTTAAGTTCTTTTCGGTCTCGCCGATATATTTGCTGACGACTTGACTGAGGTCGATGTGGTACAGGTCGAGCCGCAATTCATTGGCCAGAACCTCAGCGGCCATGGTCTTCCCCGTGCCGCTCGGACCGGCAAACAACGCGGTGATGCCGAGCCCGCGCGGGCATTTCCGGGCGAACCCCCAGGTGTGATAGACCGTAGTCCGATGCCGCACCTGAGCGGCGATTTCACGCA
>DATKCT010000003.1:0-21411 GCA_035513055.1 Verrucomicrobiales bacterium
CTACACAATGAAATCCGGAACGCTCTGCTCGCCGCCTTGACCCTCGGCGAGATCGTAATGGATTAGCGTCCTCGCCGGACGAATCGTCCCGGGCTTTCATCCCTCAAAACCAACGGATACGAAAACCCGGGGCGTTGCCCCGGGCTGGAGTTTTTACATTTCTGGCCTGCCCGGGAGGCCGAAGATGCGGTGATCCCGAAGGGATCAGAGCTTGTAGCCGGTGGTGAAGCGCAGCGCCACCACCGGAGACGGTCGAACCATCACCCGCACCCCGGCAGGGGTGCCAGCCCGCGGCCTTCTTCTTCGTTGGTTCATCGAATTGGATCCCGGACTTCTGAAGAAACTCAATCAACTCCTCTCGAAACGATTTCCTCCGGTGGTGCTCCTCCTGATCCGCGATATGCCGCTGCACATCGCCTCGCACGGACGCACTGACCGTAATTCCTGCATAACCATTAGAGAAGATGACATGATAGAGCACGCATGTGTAGGTGGAGGGCATGGCCGGCCACTTGCTGGCACCCCTGCCGGGGTGCGGATCGACTTGCAACTCACACCGGTGGTGTCGCTGCGCTTCACCACCGGCTACAAGCTGAGAAGCCTCCGGCTTCTCCATCGTCTAGCCGCAAGCGCTCGCGGGCAGGGGTGCCCGCGCCACAGGATGCTTTTACCCGGGCAGGAGTGCCCGCGCCATAGAATGCCTCTACCCGGGGGCGAAGTGGAGAGGAAAGGGAGGTTGTGGGAAGATCGAGCGCTGGTGGAGGAGACGCAGAACTTCCTGCTGTTGATGGCGGGCTACATCGACGAAACGGTATGAGAAATGCTCAGTAATGCTCCCTAGCCATTTCATTTGCCACTGGCGCCGGTGGATTCCACGGCGACGCCAAACCTCCGGCCAGCATAGGTCGCGGACCGGCTCACCAGACGAAGCGTCTGAATTCGACCGTCCTCCGGCCCGATCTTGGCATAGCCGGTAAACTCCGCTTCCACCCGGTTGTCATCCTCCCGACCGGGGTAAAAAACTTTCCGCATCCGGAGCCGTCCTCCAAGCCGGATCAGCGTTGCCTCTCCATGCTGTCCGGCCGCCTCCGTCCACAGCTCAGCAGACTCGATCCGGTTGCGACCGGCATCGTTGCATTCTGTCGAAGGATAGCAATGCACAAGCAAGCGCTCCGCAATTGCCGGAGGCCAACTCCGGCGCCCTGCCTGGTCCAACCCCCGGTCTGCGGCTGAAGAAAAGGCCTGGACGTCGTCTTCACTCCAGACGATCCAGTTCTCCGCAGGGAAGGCCGACCAACTGCCATTGCGGGAAGTCCCGAGCCCCGGATCCAGCTCGATCTCCAGATCGTTTCCTTCATCCGGCGAGAGATAGCGGGCCGTGAGATGCAACGCCAATCCCCCCGGTTCTACAGCGGGGATCCCGGCCTGAAGGCGCAAGGGCGCCAAAGCCTCGCCCCCCTCTGGCGAGAAGCGGACCATGGCCCGTTCCAGCATCGCCCCAGTCTCCTCTACCTCCGCCGCTCGGGCGACATGGAGCGAATCGTTCACCGCCCCGTCCGAAGGAGCCAGGATATAGGCATGCACCGATCCAGAAGACAGTCCGTTCGCCTGCGCTTCCCGCCAGATCCGATCCCGCTCACCTCGCTCGGCTGAAGGAGCCGCGCCTCCGTCCTCGTAATCCTCATTCGACACAAAGACCGGCACAAAAAAGCGGTTGAGCTTTCCGATGATCTCTTTGTTGGAGAGCGGACCCGCCCTCATCGAACACGCGCCGCCTCATTGGCGGCCCGTTTCCATCCGGCCGTCTAACGTGAAGAGAAAAACCGGACGCCCGTGCTCCTTGGCCAACGGCATGGCCGTCCGGATATCCCTGACCCAGGCGACAGCGTCGAGCAGCCGCTCCTCGCTCCGGGGACGCCAACTCTCGACTCGACGATCGACGAACTCGATCGATTCCGCTTTTCCAGGAGCCGCTCCCTCCCCGGCCTCGACCGCCCCCGGTATCCCCACCCAGGCGCTGAGCAAAACAGAACAGCGCAGCCAACGCTTCGAGAGGAAAGGGATCAGGCTCATCTCAAAGGAATCCAGCAGGTTCGAAGATGTGTCTAGTCCCAAAAGGAAGCCTCCGGCGGGACGCTCAGCGTCTGGCCGCGGGCCATGCGCGGGTCAAAAGGACTTCCGCCGGGATGCCGCCGCCCCATCGAGCTACACGCGGCAGCCGGCCGGCCCTCCGGCCTTTCCTGACAGGCGCCTCAATTCCGCAGGGCGCCGAGCATCCATTCAATCTTCTCGAATGCCTCGATACCGGTAGGGTTTGTACCCTTTCCCCTTCAGATAATTCGCCGGGATCGGGTGAGCCAACACCTTCCAACTTGGAGGCGACCCCGCTTCATAGGCCAGAAGTTCGGACTTGGCCTCGTTCGTGAAACGGGCAAAGAGCAAGGCATGAACATTGTGCTTGTTGAGAATGTCGCCTGGCCGCAGGTCCCGGTAGTCCTGCAAAGGCTCGCAGAGCATCGGCAGCTCCCTGGTGGAATAGGCCCGGTCCAACCTCCAACACCGCGAAATGAAACCGGAGCAGTCCACCCCACAGGCATCTTTGCTGATCGCCGCATACAACCCCTCCCGCTTCTCCTCGCTGTACACGTCTCCTGCATAAAACCCTTTGGCGAGCTTCTTCGAAAATGTCGCCGGCGTGTCGAATCCTCCCCATTGATAGGGGACACCCACGTTGACCTCGCCCACCGTCCACCACCCCGGCCGAATCGCGTCAGGCCCGCGCCAGGAAACGTCGGGTGTGTCCACCCGGATTCCCCGCCGGTCCTGCCCATGAAACACATTGCGATCCGTAGGAACCCATGAATGCTTCCGGTAAGACTCCGCAATCGCGAGCGTCTCTGCCCGGGAAACATTCGGAGCGGGCGAGTAATCGGGAAGTCCCCGCGCAACGCCCGAGCAAGCGCTCAAGCCAGCCGGCATGATCACGAACGCCAAGAAGCTGGAACGCCATGCTCTCCTGCGGCGGCCGTTATCAGCCCGGGCCTGATCAGGCGCCAGCTTCATTGTCATCCTCGGCTCGTCCGGCAACCCGTCCCGTGTCCTTGCGCGGACGCAACAACAGCGCGAAGGCGCCTCCGATGGCGACGACGCAGCCTCCCTTCAAGAGGGCCAGCGGCCAAGGTCTGTGCCACGCACCGGTGTGAAGCTCCAGGTAATCCGATAGAGCGAACGCTCCAAACGCCGCGGCCAAAGGGAGATTGAATCTTCGGTAGGAATACCTCTGCTGAAATCTTGGATGCAACGCGATGGCGGCCATAACGGTCCAAAGAACGATCTCGAACCCGTTGACCCACGCGGAAACGTCCCAATCTCGCCAGAAGTCCCCATCCATCAGCGCGTGCTTTCGACTCAAATCGACTGTCGCTTATATAGCAGTCGCTTAACGCGCATTTCTCATACCGTTTCGTCGCGAGGCGCCGCGAACGGCGCAGGATGGGGTGAGCACACCCTGTTCAAGAACGAGGCAAGCGGAACGAAGGCAGGATGGGGTGGAGCGCGCCACAGCAGAAAGGGTATGAGAAATATGGGTTAAGATCCGGAGTTTGCGGCAGGTGTGATGAGCGCCACCCACGGGTTCTCCGCCGGCGCCTGCAAACGCAGTTTCGGACCACCCCGGAGCGCCTCCTCTTTCCGCGGTCCCCCCTCGACGACGCCGAACCAGCGCACCGTCCAGGAACCCTCCTCATTCACGTTCACGACCACCTCACCGCCCCGGGTGAAAAACACGACCGAGGCCCGCCCAGGCGCCGCCGCCAGGTAGGCCTCGTTCTCCTCCCGGTCCGACAACAGATCCATGCCCGGTTCCAACTTCCAATATTTCACCGTTTTCTCGATTTCGCGGGCTGTTCGCACCGAAATCTCCGAAAGCTCCGACAAACCCAAGCCCGAATCCGGGCGATGGAAGCGGGCCGAGGCCGCTCCGCCGAGCACATGCCGCCACCAGCGTTCGACTCCATCTTGGGTATTCCCGTGGCGCCCGCCGTCCGCGCCGTACGTCTTGACGGTGTTCAGCGGCCGCGGATGCTCGGCGATATAAGCCCGGGCCCACTGGAAGTTGTCCCAGTGCTTCTGGCCTTTCATCTGATTGTTCTGCGAGACATCCGCGAACGGATAACGCTCCGGATGATCGAGAGTCCGCCTGTGCCGGCTCGCGGTCAGCTCCCAATCGTCCCACATTTCCGTCACGAAGACGACTTTCCCCTGCGCGGCCGCCTTGCCCCGGATGAAATCCGCCCAATAGGCTCCCCAAGCCTCCTCCCCCGAGGTCTCGTTGTCCATGCAATAAAGGACGTGCTCGTACCGAAGCGATTCCTCCAACAGGCGATCGACAAACCGCTCCTGAAATCCTAGGAGCAACCGGTTGTTCCGTTGGCCTGGCGTGGTGAAAAAAAATGGTTGCCGGTTGGCGCCGGGATGGTCGGGGTAGTGTTCCTCGAATCCCGCTTCTTCGTAGCTGTAATTGACGTTGTTCTTTGGGTTGTAAGGATGCGACTCCCAGTTGTCCCGGGAATGATCGAACCGGTCCCAAACTTCAATCTGCACGACGATGTCTCTGCGGTCCGTCTCCTCAAGCAGACGGGCAAAGCGTTCCCAGTAAACATCGTTCCACTCGTTGAGATCGTATTTTCCACTCTCCAGTTTCCGGTAAGGATACACTTCGAAATCGTGGTCCGGCCGGTCGCTCATGGTGTTGCGAATATAGTTCGCGCCCACTGCCTGCATGACCTCAAGATGTTCCACGAGATCCGGGATCTGGAAGAGACTGTCGTCCTTGCTTGCGCCCAATAACATCACGGGCTCGCCGCGAAACTCCCAGAAGCGGGGATTCTCGGGCCATGGGCGCACCGGCCCTTCCCCGGCCGGCAGCCATTCTGCGCCCGCGCTCAGGAAGAGCAAGGGCAACCAACTTCGCAGCAGCAGTCCTACGGCCATGATCCACCCAAGCTATCCGTTCCTCACCCCGGCGCCACCCCCTTCTCCGCCATAATCTCGGGTCTTCGGGCGCCTTGAACCCGCATTTCTTACACCAGAGACAACAGAAGGCGAGGCCCGGCTCCGCTTGCCCGTTTCCCGGGGCGGCCGGCCCCTGACGCTGAACCGGATGGGAAGGCCCGGGAATGGATTCCGCTCCCGCAGTCGCCCTTCCACGTACCGGCGGTAATCGTCGGTCCACAGGCTGGCGTCGTTGACGAAAAGGATGAAATGAGGAACAGGCGCGGGTCGACGTTCCGCGCTCCGCGCTGCCGCAGCATAGAGAATCTTCAAGCGCTTTCCTTTCCGCATGGGCGGCGGATTTTCCGCCAGCGCCTGAGCCAGCGTCCGGTTCAAGACTCCGGTCGTGATCTCTCGCGCCGACGCCTTTCGGATTCGATCGATCCCGTGGAAAATGCGGCTCATCTGATCTCCCTGCTTGGCCGACACGGCGACAAAGGGCGCATAACTTAGAAAAAATAGCTCTCGTCGCACTTCCTCCTCCAACTGCGCCACGCGTTCCCGGTAAGGCGCGCCCGGATGATACAGATCGAACTTGGTTGCCACCATCAAACAAGGCTTCCCGGCCGCGAGAATGGTCCGGGCGATGCGACGATCCTGATGCGCCACACCCCGGACGCTGTCCAACACCAACGCGCACACGTCGCTGCGGTGGACGCTTTTCTCCGCGCGCATCACGCTGAACACCTCCACGGGACTATCCATTTTCATCCGCCGCCGGATCCCCGCCGTGTCGATCAGCACGTAAGGCCGCCCCAAGACCTCGCAGGCGATGTCCACGGCATCGCGCGTGGTGCCGGGAGTCTCGCTCACCAAAGTGCGGGCCCGGCCCAGAATGGCGTTCACCAGCGAACTCTTCCCCGCATTGGGCCGTCCTAACAAAGCCAAGCGCAGTGGAATCTGCCGTTCTCCCTCTTCACCTGCCTCCGCCAGCCGCTCCGGCAGCAGTGCGAACTCCTTTTCCATCCGGCGCAGCAGCGCTTCGCAGCCACGGCCATGCTCCGCGCTGACCCTAACCGGATCCGCAAAACCCAACGCGGCGAAGTCGTCCGCCCGTCCCTCATGCTTGGCTTCGTCGATCTTGTTCACCACCAGCACCACCGGCTTTCCCGCTTTCCGCAACAACCGCCCAATACTCTGGTCGACCGGAGTCATGCCGTCTTTGCCATCGACCACCAAGAGGATGAGATCCGCCGTCTCGACCGCAATCTCCGCCTCCGCGGCGACCTGTGCGGCAAAACCATCATCCAGCGAACTGCCGATTCCACCCGTATCCACGAGCATGACCGGAATGCGGCTCCCCCGCGCCGGCGCCATGATGCGGTCGCGGGTTACGCCCGGCTCGTCGTGCACGATGGCCACGCGCCGGCCCGCCAGCCGGTTGAACAGCGCGGACTTCCCCACGTTGGGCCGTCCCACAACCGCCGCCACCCATTCCTCATTCCGCCTCGACCCGCCCATGGCTCGAAGCATGCACCTGCCCTATGCCGTCCGCAATATAAATGACCCCGGAGAAAAACGTGAGGATCCCCGCCGGAACCGTCGCCCACAATGAAGGCCAGGGAACCCGGAGCATCACCCAGGCAATGCTCACGATCTGAAAAAAGGTCGCCGCCTTTCCCACCATGTGCGGATGAAGCCGCACCTTTCCAATCCAATAATGCAAGGCCAAGGCACCGCCGATGATAATGAAATCCCGGCTCACGACGATCAGAACAAACCAAAGTGGAAACCCATCCGGCCAGGAACTCACGCTCAGCGTCACAATGGCCGCCAGCATCAATCCCTTGTCGGCCAGCGGATCGAGGATGAGGCCCAGCCGCGTCTGCTGACTCCAACGCCGGGCGATGTAACCATCCACCGCGTCGCTCAATGCCGCGACGAGGAACGTCGCAACCGCCGCCCAGCGCCACACTTCCCTGGGACTTCCCATGGCGACGCTTCGGGCATAGTAGAGGGCAAAGCCCACAAATACCGGGATCAGCAAGAGCCGTCCGATGCTGATCTTGTTCGCGGTCGTCATAATCTTCCGGACCCTTCACACTTTACAGGTCGCGCCATCAGTTTACTACACCTCACTCCCAGGCGAAAAGTCCTTCGATGCCCTTAATGACGATGAATGCGCCCTGCGAAACCGTGACCCCGCATCGCGCCACTTTCCATTCGACCGGATGAACACCTCGGAGCTTCGTGAACTCCTGCGTCAGCTCGACGTCGTCCCTTCCCGCCGGCTCGGCCAGAATTTCTTGGTCGACCCCGGCGCCGCTCGCGAGATCGCCGCCGCCTTGGACTCCGGTTCCGAGGATTACGTCGTCGAGATCGGAGCCGGCACTGGAGCCCTCAGCGATGCCCTGGCCGGACTGAGCCGGCATCTCTTGTTGATCGAAAAGGATCACCGCTTGGCCGGCCACCTCGAGCGCCGCTTCTCGAACCGCCCGGATGTATCCCTGATCGCCGGCGACGCCTTGCGTTTCGACACCCGCACGCTGTTTCCCGAAGCTCCCGTGCGCCTCGCCGGAAATTTGCCCTATTCCTCCGGCGGCGAGATTCTGCGCCACTTTCTGGATGCGCCCACTTCCGTTAGCCGGGCCGTTCTCATGCTTCAAAGCGAAGTGTGCGACCGCATCACCGCCCGGCCAGGCTCCGAAGGCTACGGCATCCTCTCGCTGTGCATCCAAGCTTTCTGGGAGGTTGCCAGGCTCCGCTCCGTTCCGCCTCATTCGTTCCACCCGCAGCCCAAAGTCGAATCCACCGCGCTCGTTTTCGATCCGGTGAACCCCGAACGCTTTCCGCCTTTCGACGCCCGTCTCTTCCGCCGTCTGGTGAAGCACGGCTTCGCTCAACGCCGCAAACAGTTAAAAAACCTGCTCCCCATCGAACCCGGACTCTGGCTGGAAGCCCGTCGCCATCTCGGCCTTGCGGAGACTTGCCGCGCCGAGGAACTCGACGTCGACACGTGGATCGCTCTCGCCCGCGAACTCGACAACCATCCCCTCAAAGATGTCCCTCAACACGGCGAGGAACGCTTCGATGTGGTCGACGCCGCCGATCAGGTGACCGGTTCCTCCACACGCGATGAAGTGCATCGGCGCGCGTTGCTCCACCGGGCTGTGCACGTCTTTCTCTTCAACCGCCGCGGCGAACTCTTCCTGCAAAAGCGTTCCCGGCTGAAAGACAGCCACCCCGGGCGTTGGGATTCCAGCGCCTCCGGTCACCTCGACTCCGGTGAAACCTACCTGGCCGCTGCGCGCCGCGAACTGTGCGAAGAACTCGGTCAGGTCTCCGCCGGCCCAGGAGCGCCCGGCGCCCCGGACGGGACCGCTCCGCTCGAAGAGATCGCCGTCCTCCCCGCCACCCCAGCCAACGGTTGGGAACACATCCGGCTCTTCGCCGCGCCAGCCCGTGATCCGGTCCGGTTTCCGTCGAGCGAGATCGAAACGGGGGACTTCTTTCCCCTCGACGTGATTCGCCGTTGGGTCGCCCGGCGACCCGGCGATTTTGCGGGCGGCTTCCTCGAGTGTTTCCACGCATATGAAACGCGGGCGGCGAACTCCTCTTCCGCCGCTTTGCATCCATAGAATAAGGCTTCAGACCCGTGATTCAAAAACACCCAAGCGGGACCAAGAGGAAGTCCCGCTTCGCCCTGGACCCCGGCCCGCCCTCGACTTCCTCCTCCGTCCGGCCGCTCACGGAAGAAATCTCGAACGGTCCTCCGCCTTGGGCAACGAGCACACTTCCGCTTTGCCGAACCAGCGATACCTCCGCTTCGCGGCCCAACGATAAACGGCGTCCCGGAAAAACCGCGGCGCCAGTCGCAGCAGTCCGAAGACGCGCCACAAACCTCCGGCTTCCTCGAGACAACCCAAAGCCGCCGCCGAATCGAACTCGAGCGCGGCGCCCGCTCCAGATCCCGGTTCCCCTCGCAACAGCGCCATTCCGCCCAGCAACTCCCGCCCTTCGCGCTTCGCCACCGGGACCACCATCCGCTGCGCGGTCTCCCCTTGCAGCGAAGCGAACCGCAAGCGCTTCTTCCGGTCAATCTGCAACAACGTCCGAACCATCCGGTCGCAAAGCCCGCATTCCCCATCGTAGAAAACGATGGGACGTCCGTCCTCCAGAGGCTCAGGACCGGTTTCCGCGGCCCCAACCCCGAGTTCGCTTCCGGGTTGTCTCATCTCCATTTCCTTTCTAGCGTTCACCGATGCCTTCCACCATCGTCGGCGTGCCCCGGGAGATCAAGCGGGAGGAACACCGCGTCGCATTGGCCCCTTCCGCAACATACCACCTCATCCGGGATGGCCACAGGGTTCTGGTCGAGTCCGGAGCCGGGTTGGATTCCAATTACCAGGATCAAGAGTACAGCGAGGCGGGGGCTGACATCGTTGACTCGCACGAGGAGGTTTTTCAGCGAGCTGATCTGATCATCAAAGTCAAGGAACCCCAGCCCGAAGAGATCCCCCTGCTCCGCGCCGAACATATCCTCTTCACCTATCTTCATCTGGCCGCCAACCGGAGCCTCACCGAGGCTCTCCTCGCCTCGGGCTGCACCGCCATTGCCTACGAAACCGTGTCTCTCCACGGCCGCTTGCCGCTTCTCGAGCCGATGAGCGAAATCGCCGGCCGCATGTCCGTCTTCGTCGGAGCCTACCATTTGGCCCGGCATCAAGGCGGCCGCGGAGTCTTGCTCGGCGGAGTGCCTGGAGTCCTCCCTGGCAAAGTCCTCGTCATCGGCGGCGGAGCAGCCGGTCTCAACGCCGCCCGCATCGCCACCGGCATTGGAGCCGACGTCACCATCCTCGAAGTGGACTCCGAACGGATGCGCTTCCTCGACACCACCCTGCACACCGCGCACACCCTCTACTCCAGCGAAACCTCGCTGCTCGAACAATTGCCGCGTGTCGACCTCATCATCGGGGCCGTCCTCGTGCCCGGCGCCCGGGCGCCCCGCCTCATCACCCGCCGCATGCTCGAACTCATGCAGCCGGGCAGCGTTTTGGTCGACATCGCCGTCGACCAGGGCGGCTGTGCGGAAACCACTCGTCCGACCACGCACGACCATCCCACCTACCTGGAAGAGGAGGTCATTCACTACTGTGTGGCCAACATGCCCAGTGCCTTTTCCCGCACCGCCTCTCAGGCCCTGACCAACGCCACCCACCGCTACGTCGAAGCCCTGGCGTCGTTGTCTCTGGCCGAGGCCTGCGGCCGCTATCCCGAATTGATCGACGGCGTCAACTGCATAGCCGGAGAACTCACCTGCCGGGCCGTTGCGGAAGCCCACGGCATCCCCTGGACGCAATACACCCCTTCGGATTGGCCCGCCGGGCCAGGATGCGGCCCCCTATGAAGCCGTTCGCCCGGCCTTCGTGGAGGGACGGGCTCATGCGCGTCCCCCTGAGGATGGGGTTTGTTGCCCATTGAGCAACGGGCCGAAGGGCCATCAACACGCCAGCCCAGGTCTGCTGAGCAAAGTTTTTCTCGCTATCACCAAAACACCGGCTCCCGGCCGATATGCTCCTCCACCATGGGAAGGTAATAGTCCTTGATATCATCCAGCTCGTACAACGTCTCCGACTTGGTGTAGAGGTCGTATTGGTTGAAATCCTTGACCCATTCCCGGTAAAGACCGTCCCGCTCGCATTCCAACGCCGCATAGCTGCCTCCGCTGTGCCACGGGTAAAAGGAATGATAACGAATCATGACCATCCCTTCCTCCGGAATCCGGTTCTCCGGATGCCGGGCGAGCACCTGGTACAAATACTCGTCGTGTCCCCAGGCTAACTGAAGGTGGTCGATCCCGCAGCCCTCCTCGTAAATGCCCAGCTCCGTATTGTAGCAAGGATTCTCCATATCCGCATTGAGCGAGTTGAACTCCGGATAGACACAGGTCTCCGGCAAGCGGCAACCCGTCGCGAAGACGTCCCCAACCAGCCCCCATTGCTCTGCCTGGCTCGTTCCGTCCTCGTCGCAACCCCACAAATACATCACCTTGCCCAGATCGTGGATCAGACCCACCACCTGCATCCATTCCGGCCGGCGATCCCTCCGCATAGCTTCAGCCGACTGCACCAAATGCTGCACGTTCGGCAGGTTCAAATCGGGATCGCTGACGTCGATCAAGGCGTTGAGCTTTTCCATCGCCTCCCAAACCGCCAGGGGCCGGTCAAAACGCAGATACTTTTCCCGCATTCGGCGCCCGTAGTCATAGGTCTGCCGCGAACGCATCTTCCGGTAATGCTCCCGAACGGCGGCGGTGACGTCGCCCTGTTCGTAGTTCCGGAATTCCTCTTTCTTTTTGGCCAGCTCGATCATGGGATGGAGAATCTCGGGCACCATGCCGCCGGCCGGAGCCGCGCACAACCGCAATCCGCGTCCCAGGGTCAAGCTTGCGAACCGCCGGTCCTGGGTGTTTTCTCCCGGAGTGAACCCGGCCGACGGCGTCAACTTCCGGGAAGTGCTCGACGAGATTGGCCGGGCCCGGATGCCCTTCGGGAAGTTCGGTCCGCAGGCCTTTCCTCCCCAGGGCGTTCCGATCGAGGACTTGCCCGTCGAGTACCTGGCCTGGTTCAAGCTCCGCGGGTTCCCCAAGGGGCGGTTGGGCCAGTTGCTCGAGATGGTCTACGAGGTCAAAGCCTGCGGGATGGACCAAGTGTTCAATCCGCACCGGCGCGCCCGCGGCGGCCGGACCCCCCTCCAGCCGAGGGTTCCTCCCGGCCTTCCCGGCCGCAGCCCTGGTTAGCTGGGTTCCTCAGGGCGACTGAGCGGGCAACTCCACAGCGTCGTCCGCTCCAGCCTCACGTCCCCGGTCCAGCAGGTAAGTAATCAGGAGGAAGGCTCCGCAAAGAAACAGGATGAGGACCAATGCCGGGATCCAACGCGACGGCCGGCGCAAAAGAGCGCGAATCTCCCGTTCCCCAGAACTCAACGCCCTCCCCGTTCCCAAACAATCCGGACAAACGGTTAGCCATCGCTCCCGGGTGCCGGGATCGAACTGCCGGACTTCTCTCCGGCCGCGGCAACTTGGACATTCCATTTTCTTAGGACCGTCCTTTTGCATAGTCCATCAGCCCTGATCCGCAACCGGCATTTGGCGATGATCCTTTGGAAGTATCCACTGTGCCCAGGCGCCTTCTCGATGCGTTGCTTTATCATCTGCGCCGCCTGCCGGCCCTCAAGCTACCTGACGCGCTTCCCGGCGCCAGCCCGGCTTCCTCCCGAAGCCCAGGTAGACGATCAGCCAGCCGATCGCTCCCATGGCCGATGCGTGATAAAACACCCACAGAAGGTGATGCTCCGCGATCCAACCCGCGAGGAGGCTTCCGGTGATCCGCGAAGCCCCCAAAAGCATGGCGAAAACTCCTTGGATAGAGTTGCGAAAATGATCTCCCGCCAGTTCGTTCAGGTACAGAACTGGAAGGACGTAGAGCGCCGTGATCTCCAACCCGTGCACGACTTGCACCGCCAAGGCCATCCCGGCGCCGGGAAAGGTCGCCAGCAGGAAGTAGCGGATCGCCATCGCCCCCAATCCGCAAAGCAGGAACCGCCGGATCCCCAACCGGTTCCGGATCCGCGCCATCCCCAGGATGTAAAGCACTTCCAAGACCACTCCCAGATTGATGATCAGTCCCGTCACTCCCGCCGAGACCCCGGCATACTGCCGCAGATACACCGGAAAAAAGGCGCTGTAGGCGACAAAGGCGAAGAAAGCGAAGATCAAGGCGGCGCAGAGCCAACGGGTGTCGGGTTGCATCAAACGCCGGGCCGCGTCCAATGACGGAATACCGCGCCGGACGGGAAGGCGCGTTTGCGCCAGTCCGGGCAGGACGAGCGTGTGCAGCGCCGCGCCCAAACAACAGCCGGAACCCAACCAGAGAATGATGTCCAGAGAGAACCCGTGCGGCAACCAAGCCGGAAGCGCCGAAGACGTCCGGGGGGACAGGAGCAGGTAGAGCAGCAAGCTCGGCACAACAAACCCGGCCGTTCCAAAGACGCGGACCCGCTGATAGGCCGGGACGGACCGCGAACCCTCCTCCTCGTGACGCCGCCAAGCAAAATAGAGTCCGTCGAGCAAGGAGAGTATCGGAGCGTGCGCGAGGCTGAAGAGCAGCCACCAAATCAAGGTTGCCGGGACCGACTCGGCCCTCTCCATTCCAGCCAATGCGCCCGCCGCTACCGCCAACGCCACCCCCATGATTCGCCTCGAATCAACCCGCAAATCCGCCAGAAGGGTGAAGACCACCGGAGCCACCAGCATGGCCACGCTCCAAAACGACCACGCCAGCCCGACCTGAGCCTCCCGAAAGCCTTTGCTTTCCACCAGCAATACCGGCATCAGCGGCGAAACGCTGCCGAGCACCGCGTAGACCAAGAAGAACTGCAGTCGAATCCCACGCATCCCGTTGTGTAGTTACCCTTAGACCGCACTCTTTCCGCCTTCCATGGAATATTCCGGGGATTCCGCGACTCTGTCTCTCGACGGCCCATGATCTCAAGCGTTCGCCTCGATTTCCGCCGCATGGCCCTGGCCCTGGGAGTCGTGCTTGCTGGCGCCCTTTGCTCCTGCCAGACAGTCGAAGTCTCGGAAATCGGATACCTGCAGCAGCCAAATATGAAATTCGAAGACAGCGGCCCCTTTGCTTACGAATGCGGCCTCCTCGGTCAGATCGAGACGGGCCGCGCCATCTCTGTGGGCGCGGCGGGATCCGGCTGCAACTCCTGCCATTGAAGTCAGCCCGGCCTGAGCCTCATGGCTATCCATTTCATGTCTCGACCCGGCCCCAAGCGCCGGCGCCGGAGGAAAAGCAGGTTCGTCATCCTCCTCGCTGCGGGAGCATGGATCGGCGCCCTTTCCGTGCTGGGCGGCGATGCCAAAGGACCGCTCGACGCGGGTGAACCCGCAGCCCTTTCCCCACCTCAGACCCCGCAGTTCTTGCGCAACCTCACCCTCCAGGCCGAGGCGGACGTCCTCTGGGCCTCAGGAATCCTCCTGGAAGAGTATCGCGGCGAAGCCCGATGGGAAAAGGAACGCTACGAGCTGGGAATCCAGTTTGCCCACACCGGCTTCGATCTGGATTACAAACCCAACATCTTCGGATTCGACACCGGACTGCAAGAAACCCGGCGCTTCATCTCCGGCGACATTTCTTTTCCTATCCACAACCGGATCCGGCTCAACGCCGCCGTCGCAGGATACGACGGTTTCAGCGACTACCGGTCGCTTTGGATCAGCCAGTGGTATGAACAGTTGGTCGGCGAGGTCTCCGGCTACGTCGAGCCCGGTCCGGAAGGCTATTCCCTATCCGCGGGATTGCGCTGGGAATACATCCCGCTCAACGCCTGGCTCGAACTCTCCGCAGCCTATGGCAAGGACGTGATCGCGCCCGCCTACGATTTCACCGAAACCGGCCTTCAACGGGCCGAAGACGAACTTTTTACCGAATCCCTCAACGCGACCTTCGAGAACGTCCTGCACAGCCGCATCATCACTCAGACCACCCTTCGGTGGAACGACACCACCAACCGGGAAGACCGCTGGAGCGTGGCCAACGAGACGCATTTCGCCCTCTTCGATCGCTGGGTTCTCCGCACTCAGATTGGAGCTGCCGTCGAGGACCCCAATTTCGACGCCTACTATTATGGAGCGGCGCTCGACTGGGAGTTCGCCGGTGGCTTTTACGCCGGAGTTTCCGCTCGCTTCTACGCCGACACGGGCGAGATCGAGAACTCCCTAGGCGGTTTCAACTCCTCCGCCCCCGAGCTGAACACCTTCGAATTCGGCCTCTCTCTGCGCTGGCAAGGCGACTCCACCTCGGCTAAGCTCTATGCTGGGTACTTGGAAAGCGACTACTCATCGCTCAGCGAAGACAACGTGTTCCTCGGAAATCTCTACCGCGATCGCGAATGGGGAGTTTTCCAGTTCTCCGTTTCCCACCAATTCTGACCCCTCCGAGAACCCATGCGTCCTCCCGCCGAATCCCTCCCCGCGCTGTTTCTGGCCTCCGGTCTGTTGCTGTCCAGCGTGACCCCCGCCGCGGCCCAGGCAGCCGTGGGCTCTCAGGCCCCCAATCTGTCGTTCACCCTCTTCACCGAGAGCGGAGAGCGCGAGACCCGGTCGCTCGAGGAATTCTCGAACAAGATCGTTCTCGCGTTCTACTACGCGCCTTGGTGAAGCACGTGAGGATTCCAGGGTTCTCAGTTTGGGAACCACATTCTCGATTTCTACAACGATCCGCTGCGCGACAAGCTTCGCGCCCGCAACGCCCACGGCATCGAGATCGTTTCCCTGCTGTTCAGCAACGAACCCACCGGATTCGACACCTCGATCCGTGCTTTTCAAGTGCGAAACGAGTTCAATTTCGGCGGCATCGATGCGGTGTTTTCCATGGGCGCGCCCATGGTCGTGCGAGAAGGCTTTTCCCACTATACCGGTCTCTCCCCGGCGCTGACTTCCTACCAAGTCCCCATCGGGCAGCGCCGCGTCTTTGTCGTACTCAGCGGAGTCAAAGGCTCCGCCAGCCACGATCCCTGGGAGATTCTCTACCGCAATTCCAACTTCACCGCCGCAAACGCCCCGATGGTCCGCTCTCTCATCGATTCCATCGAAGGGCCTTCCGTCAATCCCCTCCTCGATTATGGATCCTGGAGCGAAAGCTTTGATCTTCCCGCGGAAACGGCCGGGCGAGACCAGGATCCCGATGGCGACGGAACGCCCAGCGGAGTCGAGTTTCTCCTCGGTCTCGATCCCACGAAAGCCGATGTCCTCGAAGGTTTCGCCATTGAACGCAGTGAGGCCGGCAATCCCGTCCTCCGCTACCGGGAAGCCCGCAATCGGAGCGGTTCCGTCCTCGCCCTCGAGGTGTCCACCGCTCCCGGAAACTGGTCTCCTTTCCATCCGCATCCGGACGCAGTGACGCGGACTCCTCTCGACGATTACGAACAGATTCATGTCGACCTCAGCCGCCTGAACCTCGGCCCCACCGCCATGTTCCGTTTCCTTTCCCTCGCCGTCCCGTCTCAAGCGCCTGCGGCCGGTGAAGACTGACCCACATTTCTCATGCCCTTTCTGCTGTGACGCGCTGCAACCCCGTCCTGTCTTCGTTCCGCTTGCCTCGGGCTTGAACAGGGTCTGCTCACCCAGCTCCTGCGCCCTCGGCTGCGCGCGGCCTCGCCATCGCTGCGCTCCGCCCTTTGTCGCGCAGTCCAGAGGGCTGGGCTGGCTGTCTCGCTACGCCCGGCTCCCAGTAAGGGGTTCGCAGCGCCTCGCGACGAAACGGTATAAAAAATGAGAGCTAAACGCCGCCGCCCCGCGCCCGCTCCGCGGACTTCGCGTTCAGCTTGATCCGAAGGTAGTCCTCTGCCGCCGCCGTCCATGGCCGCATGGGCGCCCCGGTCAACCGGCCCGCCAAATCTGCAGCCAAGGCCGTATGGCACGGCCGCCGCGCCTTCCACTGCGTCATCGATTGCAGCGTCACGGGGTCGACCTGGCGCACCCGCAAGCTCCAACCCATACTTCTGGCCCTCTCGATGACGGCGCACCCGTATTCCCACCAAGATACGCAGCCCTCATTCACCACGTGGATCACGCCTCCGGGTCCCTGGCGCCGCAATAAACGATCGAAGGTCCGGACCGCGTCGTCACAGAAGGTAGGCGACGAATACTTGTCCGCGACCAGCGTCATCTCCTCGTTCCTGGCCGCCCGCTCCAACACGAAGTCGAAGGCCGAGTCTCGTCCGCTCCCAAACAACCAGGCCACACGCGCCACCCAATGCCTGGGACCGCCCATCTGCAGCACGGCCTCTTCCCCCGCCGCCTTGCTCCGCCCGTAAACGTTCACGGCTCCCACGGCATCGCTCTCCCGCTTGAGTCCCGGCTCGTGCCCCGCAAAGACATAATCGGTCGAGACGTGCAGGAACGCGCTGCCCCGCGCGGCGCACGACTCAGCCAACACCCGCGGAGCTTCGGCGTTGACCCTCCAAGCCTGTTCCGGTGTCTCTTCACACGCTTCCACGTCGGTCATCGCCGCCGCGTTCACCAGCGCGTCGAACTCGATTGCTTGGAGAGCCCGGACCAGCGCGCCGGGATTCTCGAGGTTCGCGCCGGACCGGTCCAGCGGCAAGACTTCCCATCCCAACTCCGGCCCCAAACGAAGCAGAGCGCTTCCCAAGCGTCCCGACGCGCCCATCACGACCACCCGCATCCCTTTCCCATCGCTTGGCGCGCCTCAAAGCTCAACTGATGAACCGGCATTTTTTCACCAGAGCACTGACCTGCTTCGCCTGCTCCGCGGAGGTCGTCCGCCAGATTCTGCCGGCCCACACTGGGTGCGACGGGGCGGGTCAGGCCAGGGTCGACGTTCCAGGCCATCCGGCGCCGGTCCGGATGCCGCGCGTGATTTCCAGCGCCAACTCCAGCGCCTTCATCCCCTCTTGACCCGATACCCGGGGCCGGGATCCCTGCCGCGCGCACTCGACAAAGGATCGCAGTTCGAGCTTGAGAGGCTCGTCCTTTCGAACCGCGATCTCTGACGGAACAATCTGGCCGTTCTCCTTGCGATACAGTCTCCCATTTTGTTCTTGATAGTCTAGAGAGAGATAACAGTCCTCCTGAAATATCCGGATCTTCCGCAGCCGCTCCGGACTCACCCGGCTCGCCGTCACGTTGGCCACGCATCCGCCAACAAAACGGATCCGGGCGTTGGCGATGTCCTCGCTCCCGGTCAACACCGGCACTCCCACCGCGTCGATCTGATCCACATCGGAACGCACCAGGTAAAGGATCACCTCCAAGTCGTGGATCATCAGATCCAGCACCACCCCGATATCCGTGCTGCGCCGGGGAAAGGGCGAAAGGCGGTGCGCCTCGATAAAGCGCGGGGTTCCCAAAAGCTCCTCCAATCCCTCCAAAACGGGGTTGAATCGCTCGATGTGTCCTACCTGAAGGACGCACCCGTGGTTGTGCGCGCAAGTCAGCAGAGCCTCGGCTTCGGCCACGGACGAGGCGATGGGTTTCTCGATCAGCACGTGCCGGCCACGTTCCAAGAGCATCGTGCCGACCGCCGCATGAGTCACCGTGGGTGTGGCCACGGTGGCCGCGTCCACCGCGCCGGCCAGATCCTCGAGCGAAGCGAACACCCGCGTCCCGAAGCGTTTCGCCGCCTCGGCCGCCCTTTCCGCATCGAGATCGAAGATCCCCACCAGCTTGACGCCTTCCAGCTCCGCCAAGACCCGGGCGTGGTTCTGCCCGATCGCGCCTACTCCCGCCACCCCGACTCGCAACTCATTCATCCCCGGATCCTCCCCAACCGTGCATTCCGATTCCCTTCTCCCGGCACAGCCGGTCCACGCTCTCGCCTTCTAACAAGAGCGTCCGGCCCGCCTCCACGACGAGCGCCGCAACTCCGCACTCCGCGGCCGCCTCGACGGTCCCCGGCCCCACCACCGGAACATCAAAACGCAAATCCTGCCTCGGTTTGGACACCTTCACCGCAATGGCCTGACCTTTTCCCCATGTCCCCCCGCGGCGGATAGCCTCGTTGGTCCCCTCGAAGGCTTCCACCGCCAAAACCGTTCCGTTGCGGACCACCACCGTCTGCCCGATATCCAGCCGGCTCGTTTCCTTGGCGATCCGGAATCCGTAGGCTGCGTCGGCAAGTTGCCGTTCCGTCAATCGCGGACCGAACAGCGGCCCTTCCGCAGCCAGCAGGTGCTCGAGAAACGTCGTCGCCGCCAGCAGCTCGATCCCTTCTTCCGAAAGCTCGGCGGCAATCGCCGCAAAAAGCGATTCCGCGTTCCGCTCCCGCACCCTGTAGAGCAGTTTCATGGTCCGCAAATCCGGACGCAGGTCGAACAAGTTACGCGGCGCGATCTGGCCCACCATCACGGCCCGTTCCACCCCTTCCTTCCGGAATAAGCGGATAAGACGGCTCAACTGCCCGACCCGCAGCCATTCCAGCACGTCGACCTGATCCTGCAACCCAGCATCCGTCTCGCCCACAAAAGCCGCGGCCACCAGCCTGCGCACTCCAGCCGCTCGCGCGTTGTCGGCGAAAATACGGGGATAGGCTCCGTTCCCTGCAAGCATGCCGATAGTCTCAGGAACAGTATCCATGTTTGCTCGCTCGCGACCGACTCTCCCCATCCCAAGGCTGCCGGTCAAGCCGGAGCCGGAACACAGCCTTTCCTCAAATCCGCATTCCCTCACCCGCCAAGGCCCTCCGCAACCGGTCGAGTCCCTCCTCGAGCATCGACCGGGGACACCCAAAATTGAGCCGGAAGAATCCTGGAGCGCCGAAGTCCCGGCCATTCGAGACGCCCAACCCGTGTTTGAGCAAAACTTCAGCGGGATCCCCCCAGCCGGCAATCCGCCCATCCATCCAAGCCAGAAACGTCGCTTCGATCTTCCCTGTCGCAAGCGCCGGCGCTTCCGTCGCCACAAACCCTTCCACCACGGCGCGATTGCCTGCCAAATACTCCATCAATCGGGCTCTCCATTCCTCCCCGTGGTCATAGGCCGCCTCGAGCGCCGTCAGACCCGGCAGGGTGGGAGGAGCCACCCACTTTCCCATCGCGCGTTGAAAGGCCGCCCGCAACCGCCCCTCCGGGATCACCGCGTAAGCGCAACCCAAACCCGCCAGATTGTAGGTCTTGCTCGCCGACCCTAACAATATCAAGCGGTCGCCTATGGCATCGGCCCGGCCCAACAGCGACCGGAACGGCGTCTCCTTTTCATCGTAAACGAGATCGCAATGGATCTCGTCCGAACACAACAGCAAATTGTGACGCCGGCAAAAATCCGTCAATGCCGCGACTTCCTCCGCGTCGAAAACCCGGCCCACGGGGTTGTGCGGATGACAAAGCAAAAACAGCCGGACCCGGCCATGTTCCAGAACGACTCGTTCCATGGCCGGAAAATCAAAGGTCCAGCGCCCCGCGACACCCTGTGGCGCCAGAGGCGCCCGCAAACATTCGAGTCCGCCGTCCGCCGGAGCCTTTAGAAACGGCGGGTAAACCGGCGTCGCCGTCATCACCGCGTCTCCAGGACCGCCCGCACAACGCGAGACCGCGCTCAGCGCGGAAACCAAACCAGGCAACCACACGATCCACGATCTCTGGATTTCCACGCCGTGCCTCCGGCGAAAGTAGCGCATCAACGCTTCCGCAGGCCCGCCCCCGCCCCAGGCATAACCAAAGACGCCCCGTTCCACGCACCGGCGCAATGCCTCGATCACGGGAGCGGGAGACCGGAAATCCATCTCCGCCACCCAGAATGGCAGGACGTCCCGTCCCCCGTAAATGTCCCATTTCAATGAGCAGCTTCCCCGCCGCTCGATCCGTTCGTCGAACTCACCGTCCATCCCCGCCATCATCACCGGGCCAGAAGCGATTGCCAGCGCTTTCAGCCCGCCAGCAACCGGTCCCGGAATCCGGCAGCGGCAGATGACCCACATTTCATGGATTGATCAGCAAACCCGGATGCCGCTACACTGTGAACATGCGCCTCACTTTTCTCCTCGCCGGGATCGGCGGAACGGTGCTCGCCGTGCTTCCCACTGTGGCCGCTGGACCACCTTCGCATGAGTCCGCCTCTTCCCATCCCACGCCGCTGCCCGGCGCCCACGCTCACAATGATTACCGGCATCCCCGGCCGCTCCTCGACGCCCTCGAACTCGGCTTCACCAGCGTCGAGGCCGATGTCTTTTTCGTCGACGAAAGCTTGCTCGTCGGCCACGATCGCGGTGAATTGTCTCCCGATCGCACCCTGGAATCCCTTTACCTGAGGCCGCTTCAGGCGCGCGTGGATGCCTTCGCCGGACGGATCTACCCGGAATCCACCTTCCCTTTCTTCTTGCTGATCGATCTCAAATCGGAAGCCGTCGCCACCTATCAAGCCGTGCATACCGCGCTCGAAGCCTACGCCCCGATGCTGACCCGTTTCGACAAAGAAGCCGTTCACCCAGGCGCCGTCACCGTCATCATCTCCGGAAACCGCCCTCGTGAAGTCATGCAAGACCAAGAACGCCGGCTCGCCGGTTTCGATGGCCGCTGCGCCGATCTCGGCGCCGCCATATCCGCGGCTTTCATGCCTTGGATCAGCGACGATTGGACGTCCCACTTCCGCTGGAACGGAGAAGGAGCCTTTCCCGAAGACGAACGCCGCAAACTCGAGGATTTGGTCCGAAAAACTCATGCCGAAAAGAAACTCCTGCGCCTCTGGGCTGCGCCCGACCGGCCGGAAGCTTGGAGCGTCCTTCGCGATGCGGACGTCGACCTCATCAACACCGATCGTCTCTCCGGTCTCGCTCGTTTCCTTCGGGATCCCTCCTCCTAGCCCGAAGGATCTCCGTCGCCCAATCCGGCTCC
>DATKCT010000004.1:0-20751 GCA_035513055.1 Verrucomicrobiales bacterium
AGAAGCGAATCCGGGCCCACGTGTTCCTTTGTATGCTGGCCTATTACGTGGAGTGGCATTTACGGCAGAAGCTCGCTCCGGTCCTCTTTGAAGATGAAGAACGCGCGGGGGCCGAGAAACAGAGAAAGTCCATTGTGGCCCTGGCGCCCCGTTCACAGAAAGCTCTGGCAAAGCAATCCGCTAAACTCACCGAAGAGGGCTGGCCGGTGCACAGCTTTCGAACTTTGCTGGAGGACCTGGGAACCTTAGCCAAGAACCGGGTGCAGCTCCGGGAACTCTCCGGCGAGGCCCCCCCCTTCTACGTGCTCACCGAACCAACGAAATTTCAAAGCCACGTCTTTGAACTCGCCGGCGTGAAACCGTAAAAGAAAGTGTAGCCAGAATCCGCGTCGCCAGCCGCCTGAAGGACCGGAGAAGGTGATGTTCTACATCGAGAAGCTCGAACTCATGCGTCCTCTGGACAAGATGCCGCCGGAAACACGCCCGGCCGCAGCCGCCTTGCGCCAATGGTACCGGGATGTATTTTGCCCTGCAGGACCGGAATGAATCTCGATCATTCTGTTTATCCCGATCTCGCCGAGCCACCGATGGAACTTCACACCATCGAGGATCGTGCGGACTATGTGCATCGCATCTGCGGGGCGTTTGATTTTGGCATCTTTCCGGAGCGCGAGGATTGGCAGTTGTTTGCAGGTTGGAAGGATGTCTTTGACCGTTTTCCCCTGCCCGATTCGCCTGGCTATCACACGTTCCGCTCACGCTACCGCTGGGAGCCAGTCCCGCGCGGCACTCACGGCCTTCCAGCCCATTGGAAGATGGCGGACGAACGCGAAGGCCGTATCGATCCGTGCGAGGACATGGTGTGAGACAGACTCTCCTGTCGCCGTTCTTGAACTGCGAGGAATGTGAATCAGGAATTGGGAAGAGGCGGCTCCGATTCTTGAGAGGGAGCCACTGAAGGCTCTCCAGCGTGTGAACACAGCCGAGGCGATCGCCTCATTGGACCTCGCTTACAGATCGGCGCGCTTGAATTCCCCGCGACGGGAATCATCCGGTCTCTAAAGAGGCGGCGCGAGGAGGAGGCCAGGAACGCGCTCGAAGTGCTTTTGATTTCGAGTCAGCAGCACCGCCTTATGCGTGAGACAGATGCCCGCGATAAGACTATCGGCGACGCCGATCTCTTGCCGCGCGTTCCTCAATGTCCGCCGGATGCGGCCAGCGGAGCGGGCGCTCTTCAGCGTGAGCGGCAGGATATCCATCGCCGCGAGCAGAGCGTCCACTTTTGCTTCAGCGGAGACATCTTGCACACCTTGGATTCATTCGAAGGCGGCCACCACGGTCGTCGCCAGGTGGCCAGTCGAGAGTTCCACCTCGACGCGGCGGGCGGCGTCGCCGCCGCGAAGGTAGTCTACGAGTTTTTTAGTGTCTGACACGATCGATACACGCTTGTTCGTCAACTTTTTTATTGTGTGTCTGACACAATAATCGAGGATGCTCGATCAGGCGGACGGGCGGCGGACGCGGGGCGTCTGGTTCTCAATCACAGCTCCACCGGGCGGAGTCCGGTGGTGGCCGGAGGGAGCGCGGGAACTTCTCTCTGTCTCCTCGTGCGGTCAACGCGCCTTCTTCAGGCGCGTTTGCTGGGTTGCCCGACTGTGGATATGTAGCACGGTGCAGCGACCGCGACGTAGCCGCCCTCGAAGCGGCCGGAAGCGGAAATGATCCGTGTTGCGGATGTCTACCTAGAACTCCCGATCGGCGTGGCGTTCGTGGATCCAGAGGGCGAGCCGGGCTGGTATGGCAGCGACCCCACGCTGCGGATCCACGCCCCATCGATGCGCGGCTGTTGGCCCACGCTCGCCGGTTCGCCGGATCTGTAGGGCCGCTGGCGGGAGCATGCCCGTTTCTGCAAACCAGACGCGGCTATCGGAAGCGTGGCCGCTTCGGCTACAGTGGGGCGGACACTCCTGATCGTTGAGCCGCAAGAGTTCGCGGGCAGGAGTGCCCGCGCCCCAGTATTCCGGCTGCGAGGAGCATTGGGAGGAGGAGCGGCGCATGTCTGCTAAAAATTTAGCGCAAAAACGCTTGCGCCGGGCGCTTTGCGCGTTAAAACTGTAACGCACAACCGGAATCCTGCTCGCCTATGTCCGACGCATCGCAATTCACACGCCGGGAACGGCAGATCATGGACGCCCTGTTCGCGCGCGGCGAAGCTACGGTGAACCAGATCGTCGAGAGTCTGCCCGATCCGCCCACGCCGATGGCGGTGCGCCGCATGATGCACATTCTGGAGGAGAAAGGGCACCTGCGCCGCCGGGAACAGGGCCGCGAAGTGGTCTATATTCCCAAACAGTCCAAGGAGAAGGCCGGACGCAGCGCGTTTGAGAAGGTATTGGAGACGTTTTTTGGAGGGTCGCTGGAGGAGGCGCTCTCCGCGCATCTGCTGTCGCGCAAAGACGGTCTGAGCAAAGGGGAGCGCGACCGGTTGGTGAGTCTCATCGAACAGGCCCGAAAGGAGGGAAAATGAAACGCTTGATTCTTCCGTTGATTCCGGCAGCCGCGCTGCCGCTGCTTGCGGATGCTGCGCTCAAAGGCGCGGCGCTTTTGGTGTTGGCGGCGGTGTGCGCACTGGTTATGCGCCGTGCATCCGCCGCGGCGCGACATCTGGTATGGCTGGCCGCTGTTCTGGCGCTGCTATTGGCTCCGGTCCTGTCGGTCGTGTTGCCGGGCTGGCGCGTGTTGCCGGAGTGGACGGCGGTTGAGCCGTTGGTGGAAAAGGGGGGGCGGCTTGAGAAGGTTGAGAGCGTGGCTCCGGCGAAGCCAAATCAATCCGGGGATGCGCTGCTTCCCAGCACATCGGCGTCGACCTGGATTTCGCCGTCTTCGTATCCCGAGCAGCCGGTTCAGCCGGGTTCATTGGTACTTCCGCAGGATCCTGGTTCGCGGGCGTCCGCCGTTCCGGTATCGCCTGGCGCAGGGTTTGTCGCGGCTTGGGCGCTTGTTTGCACGTTACTCTTGCTGCGGCTGACTGTTGCGCATGGGGTCCTGCGCCGCAGGTCGGCTCGTTGTGAACCGGCGACGGGACAGCTCCGGGAAACGTTCGAGGTTGCTTGTCAGGAAAGCGGGGTGCGCCGGCCTGTCCGCCTGTTGTTGGATGCTGGGCGCACGATCCCAGTGGTGTGGGGGGTCTTCCGCCCGCGGTTGCTGCTGCCGGCCGAGGCCTGCACTTGGGACGCAGGGCAGCTCCGGTCGGTTTTCATGCATGAGTTGGCGCATCTTCGGCGCCGGGATCCCCTGGTGCAGCTCCTGACGCAGATCGCGTGTGCGTTGCACTGGTTCAATCCGCTGGTCTGGGTGGCGGCGTGGCGCCTGCATGTGGAACGTGAGCGCGCTTGCGACGATCTCGTGTTAGCCAGCGGGGTGCGGCCGTCAGATTACGCGAGCCATCTTCTGGATGTGGCTACGAAGCTTTCCCCGGCGCGTTGGACGGCGGCTTGCGGACTTGCCATGGCTCGGAAGTCCTCGCTCGAGGGTCGTTTGCTTGCGGTCTTGAGCGACAAGCTCAATCGCCGAGGCCGCAGCCGAACGCTTACGGCAGCCGCGATCCTGCTCAGCGGAGCCGTCGCGGTTCCGGTGGCCATGCTGCGTGCTCAGGTAGATAGACCGGCCGCCGCTCAACCCGCTGCCGCCGTCCCGCAAGTTATGCCGAAACATGAATACGCACAATCGCTTTTCCGAAAATGGCAGGCTCACGCGCGCACGGACGGCAAGATTCCAGGCGGCCTGATGGCGCAATTGGCAAAGGAGATGGAGAATTTCATTCAGCAGCAGACGGCAAGCGAAGAGGGGGCGAAGATGCGGGAGTTGCTTTCCCGGGTCGATGCTTCCCGCGATTGGACGCAGGCGGATGTCGTCGCGCTGCTCGACGACATCACGGCCATAGCGACGGCGCCTGTGAGTTGGGCGGACATTCCGCTGGATTTCGGGAGCGAACGGAAAGTGCAACTTGGGGAACCGTTACCCGTGGAGTTGACAAGCGCGGCTTGGGGCCCGCCGG
Organism: Verrucomicrobiales bacterium; assembly: GCA_035513055.1. GTDB lineage: Bacteria > Verrucomicrobiota > Verrucomicrobiia > Verrucomicrobiales > DEV007 > DATKCT01. The sequence goes on from DATKCT010000004.1 coordinate 4,058, forward strand.
CCGGGAACGGTTTGCGCGCGGCATGGCTCTTGGAGCCGCGTGCGGAGCGGTATCCGCTCGGCATGGTGTTGACGGCGCGTGTGCTCTTCCACAATTCGGGAGAAAAGCCGGTCGCGTTTCGGACGGAGACTTGGCATCAAGGCGGCGGGCACACGGCGCGCGACGGCAAAGGCGACGAGATCACGGTAACTGGAACGTTCTATTCGGGGATCACGCTGTCGGCGTTGTACCGGTTGGAGCCGGGCGAGTACTGCGAGGTTCGCGGTTACGGGATCGCCATAGGCGCCGGCGAATACGCGGAGGAACGGAGCACGGGGACGGTCGGAGCCGTCATCGAAGCGAAGGAAGGAGATTTCGTTACGCTTACGCATACGGTGCAGGCGCGCGGGGGCGGATGGACGCGCCCGGACGATCCGAAGGATCCCGGGGAGTTGTGGAAGAAGGTTGTGGCGGAACGCATTGGACGGGAAGCGCCGATGCCGGCTGCGACAGCGGACCGCGAGTTGCTGATCCGGCGTGTTACGCGCGATCTGTTTGGGGAGGAGGCGACTGGAGAGGAGGTGGCGGCGTTCTCATCGGATGATGCTCCGGATGCGCTCGAGAGACTCACCTTGCGTTTGCAGGCCAGGCCGCCCCTCGAGCCATGGGCGGGCGAACTGCCGACGGGCGCGACGCGGTTTCGCGTTACGGCGGCAGATCCGGAGGCAGCGCGGGCTCCGCGCAGCGCAAACGAACCGGGCCGCTATGTGCTGGGGGACCATGTTCATTTGCTGGTGAGACAGACGGCCAGCGATGAGGCGGTGATTGCGGAACATCCTCGTTCAAAAGAACAAAAACTCTATAGCGACGCGTCGCGTACCAACAAAGCGGTGATCGCGTTTCTGTCGCCTGATCCAAGGGTCGCTTCTCCCCATGCGCCCTATGAAATTGCGTTGCCTGACGGCATCGGGACGTATGGGATAGTGTGGGAGCGCGGCGCGGGCGTTCTTTGGATCATGGAGAAAGAGATTGTTCGCAGTTATGATTTCTCAAATCCGCCGCAGGTGCAAGAGGTGCGTTACGAGCCTGGAAGCATATCCAACGTGCCGGCGCATTTGCACGGGGCGCTCCGGAGGGTGTTCAGGGGCGCGGGTGGGCATTCAAACCCAGGAAAGGCGATGTATCTAGATCTGGATCTCGAATTTGGCAACACAGACTACGATCCCAGAGAACCCTTCGATCCCGATGAACTCGTCACGCTCGCAAACGAATTCAAGGGCGAGCCCAAGGGTTCAAAGGACCGAGCCGCGATTCGCAGGTTATCGTGGCTGATTTCCCGGGCTGGAGCCGAGAAGAACGCCCGGTTCCGGTATTTGCTCGAGAACGCCGAGATGAAGAAGGAGGAGAGTCTCGCTCTGGCCCTGGCGGGGTTCGACTATTCGGTGAACGGGAACATCGAAGGATTGGAATATATTGTGAACGAACTCGCCAAAGCCCGGCGCGGAAGCGACGCACAGGCCGCAGTTCCGCTGGGATTCATAGATGAGTGGGACATCTCGATAGCCGCACATCGAAAACATTTCGCCAGTGGGACCGACGGAGCTGGAGGCCTCGCTCGACGGATTTTTTGGGCACAGCGTCAATCCCTTTTTCCCGAGCAGTTTCGACGTTTCGTCCTTGAGGGACAGAAAGGTTTCGTGGTGCAGGGACCGAACGCGGAGCCAGGCCAGATCAGCATCGATACACACTCTCCGGGGGCCGAGGATAGGATGCAGTGGGGCGAACCGGTGAACGGATTGCGCGGAGCGCTTGTGAGGCCGCAGGCGCTAGGTAAGACGGAGGCTGGCGAGGTGTTTGATTTCAATGTCGTGGTGCAGAACGTGTCAGATTCGGGGATCCGTTTCGACACGACATCTCCAGAGCAAAAGAGCGCCTATCTGAAAGTTAGAAAGGACGGGAGGACACTCGCGGCGTTTCATCACCCGGACGTGGTTCCCGTGGATATCGTGCTCGCGCCGCGCGAGGCGGCGGTGCTGCGGCTTTTTCCGGTTCGTACTGAGGGCCCGTCGATCACGGCGGAAGCCGCGATGACTTTTGTCGCGGAATTGGAGATAAGCGCGACGGAAGGCGCGTGGAGCGGCAAGCTGGTGAGCGGGGAGACGAGCGGCGCGCATTCGGCGCACGGGCTGATGCCGAAGCATAAGGACGCGCAGGGGTTGTTTAAGACGTGGGTTACGGCCGCGCGGGCGGATGGGAAGATCCCTGGCGGGGTCATTGGACAGCTTCGGGAAAGCGTTAGCCAATTCATCGAATACAACCCCACATGGGAGACGACGCCGCAGCTTGAGAACATGCTGCCGCGATTCGACGCTGCACGCGACTGGGACGGGGTGGAGGCGGCGGCGTTCCTGGATGAACTCGCGGCGGTGCAGGCCACGCCGATCTCGATGGCGCTCGACCGCGACTACGAGCTTACGATTCGCGACGGGGCTCCATTGCCGCCCTCGCTCGAGGATGCCCCCTGGGGCGAAGCGCACGGCAACGGGTTGCGTTTGGCCTGGTTGCTCGAGCCTCGCGCGGCTGCGCATCCGCTGGGCACGCCGCTGAAGTCGCGCATCCTCATCCACAACGCGGGGACGCAGCCGGTTGTGTTTCGCAGCCGGACCTGGCATCAGGCGGCTCACGAGGCGAGGGACGCCAAAGGCGGGGAAATCGAAGTGGAATCTGTGTCTTGGACGACGATCGGCCGACTGGTTCCGTTCCGGCTCGCGCCTGGAGCGTTTGTCGAATTGAACGCCGCCGGTGTGGGCGTTGGAGCGAGAAACAACGATGAGGACTGGCAGAACACCCGGGTTGGTTCGTGGATCAAGGCGAAGGAGGGCGATGACGTGACCGTAACGACTGCTCCGGTTCCTATGAGCGACTGGAACGAAGAGCCGGGGCCGAATGGTGAGCCGGGATGGTGGTTGGAATTCATCAAGGAACGTCTTTCACGTCACCTCCCGTTCCCTGCGGATGCGGATGGGCGCAAACGTCTGCTCTATCAGATTGCGATCGAGTTGTTTGGAACTCCGCTCAGCGCGGAGGAGAACGCCGAATTTGTGGCGGACCGCGAGCCGGGCGTGCTGGATTCGTTGGCGCAGCGTCTGGCGCAGCGGGCCGGGACTACGGTCTTTTTAGGGGAGCTGACGTCCGCGCCAACTCGGTTTCGGGTGCTGGCAGCCGACCCGGATGCGGCGACGCGTCCCCGCACCGCCAGCGATCCGGGACGGTATACGCTGGCGGAGAATGCCGTCCTTGCTGTCACGCGCCGCCCGGTGGGCGAACGCATCGTGAACGAGGCGAGCATTCAGTTTTTCTCGCCGGATCCCGCAAAGCCTGCGCCTGCCGGACCGTATGCGCTGGAGCTTCCGGATGGTTACGGCACTTGGGCGGTATCATGGGTACGCGGCGCTTCGGTGTTGTGGTTGGAGGCGGAGGGCAGGGTGATCAGTTATGACTATTCGGACCCCGCGCAGGTGAAGGAAACGCGGTATGAAGGCGAGCAGGCGGCGGAGGCGCCGGTGCCTGAGGAGGTCCGGAGGGCGTTGAATGCGGTGTTGGGTGCGGCTGGTGGGGGGTCGCGGCGGTGAGACCGGACCCCTGGCAGCAGGGTAGGCATTCGGCCTGTTGTTCAGGGCTTGCCGCGCAAGCCTCTTCGGGGCGGAGGCGCCAATCCGGAGACGGGTCACCGTGTCGTCTACGCGGAGATCTTTCATCGGCCGGCCGTGAAGCATCCGTCTCAGAAACGAAGAGAGGTCCATCGCCGGCAACCGATCGAGGCGGACGGTCCGCTGGACGACCCCCCGCTGAACTGGCGCGTCGGGCGTCAAGAGGGGACCTTGAACTCGAGCCGGGCGATGAAGCTGGTTAGACCTCCCGGGAGCGGGGCTCGCGGTGCGCCGTCGATGCTGATGAGGGCGAGGTGACGAACGGGCCGCCCTCCAAGGGCGCAATGCCGGAAAAGGCGACGTCCGGCATTGCACTAGGTTTGCCAGCCAACGGAAAATCTTTGCGCAGAGGAAAAAAGGGGTAGCCCTCCCACATGAGGATGCGGCGCAGATCCGGGTGATTGCGGAAGCGGATCCCCATCATGTCGTAGACCTCCCGCTCGTGCCAATCGGCGGTGGGCCAGAGGTCCGAAACCGTGTCGACCTCGAGATGGTCTTCGGAGACGCGGGCCCGGATCCGGAGATGGCTGCCGTGGGCGTAGCCGTAGAGTTCGTAGACCATTTCAAAGCGAGGTTCCTCGCCAAAATGATCGAGGCTGCTGATGTCGACGAGGTAATCGAAACCCAGTTGATCACGGCAGTGCCGGAGAATCTCCCGGAGGGCCGAGCCCGCCGCAACGACGGTGTGTTCGCCGCGGAATTCGACCGCGTCGAAGGTGCTCTCCGGGAAAGCGTTCCGGAGCTGGGAGGCGGCGTCCGCGGCGGTCATGAAAAAGGGGTCGGGAACGGGCGGGCGGGAGAATGGTGATTCAGTCTTTCTTGCGCCGGGCGAAGAACTCTCGCTTTTGATCGGCGAGAGCCGATTCGCCTTCGATCTTGGCTTGGAGTTTCATCAGACCCTCGAGAAGAGCTTCCGGACGCGGAGGACAGCCCGAGACGTAGACATCGACAGGGATAAGGCGGTCGATTCCTTGGAGCACGGCATAGCTGCGGTACATCCCGCCGGTGGAGGCGCAGGCGCCCATGGCGATGACCCATTTCGGTTCGGCCATTTGGTCGTAAATGCGTTTGACGGCCAACGCCATTTTGTAGGTGACGGTGCCGGCGACGATCATGACGTCGGCCTGCCTGGGAGAGAAGCGCATGACCTCAGATCCGAAGCGGGCGATGTCGAAGCGGGAGGCGCCCGTGGCCATGAGTTCGATAGCGCAACAGGCCAAGCCCATGGGCATGGGCCAGAGGGAGTTTTTCCGCATCCAATTGATGGCGGCGTCGACTTTGGTAAAGACGACGTTGCCTTCGATCTTGGAATCGTAGGCGGTCACGGCGGGGTTGGCGGCGGCGGTGACCATGGGAGAGGGCGGAAAGAGCGGCCCGGGAGGGCCGAGAAAACCTAAGGCGGGCCGGGAACCAGGCAAGCAGTTTGTGATTCTTTTCACAAGGAGCCGGGCAAGCGCGGTTTGCAATCCGCCGGGCCCGGGTTAGGGAAGAAGGAGTCTGTTTCCCGCGGCCGGAACTGTCGAGTTTGCCGGTCGCGGCGGCGAAACGAACGAATCGATTTGCAAGGAGGAACCATGAGCACGGCTACCGCAGTCACCAACCAATTGGAGCAACTCAAGCGCATGACCACGGTCGTGGCGGACACGGGAGATTTTCGCGCGATGCGGGAGTTTGCTCCGCAGGATGCAACGACGAATCCGTCCCTGATCTTGGCGGCGTCTTCCCAACCGGAGTATGGCTATTTGGTGGAGCGGGCGGTGCAAGACTGCGGGGGAAGCGAAGCGGAGCTGACGGCGGTGGTAGACCGGCTGCTGGTGTTGTTCGGACTGGAAATCCTCGAGATCATCCCGGGGCGGGTTTCCACGGAGACCGACGCGCGGCTTTCCTTCGATGTCGAGGGCAGCATCGCCAAAGCCCGGCGACTGATCGAGCTGTATGAAGCGGAAGGCATCTCGCGGGAGCGCGTTCTCATCAAGGTCGCCTCGACGTGGGAGGGCATCCGGGCCGCGGAGATCCTCGAGCGGGAGGGGATTCGCTGCAATCTGACCCTGATGTTCTCCTTGGTGCAAGCGGCTGCTTGTGCCGAGGCGGGGGTGAGGCTGATATCACCCTTCGTCGGGCGCATTTACGACTGGCATCGCGCCGCCACGGGGAGGGACTATGAGGGGGCGTCAGATCCCGGCGTGCAGTCGGTGGAAGAGATCTACAATTACTACAAGAAATTTGGTTATGCGACAGAAGTGATGGGGGCGAGTTTCAGGAACAAGGGGCAGATCGTGGCCTTAGCGGGCTGCGATTTGCTGACGATCAGCCCGGGATTGCTGGAGGAATTGCGCAGCAGCGACGAGGCGGTGGAACGGCGGCTCGATCCGGAAGCGGCGGCGGGCTATGAGATCGAAAAGATGGACTTGGATGAGAAAAAGTTCCGCTATTTGCTCAACGACAACGCCATGGCGACGGAGAAAACGGCGGACGGGATTCGGAAGTTCGCCGCGGACATGATCCGGCTGGAAGATTTGGTGCGGAAAGCCATCGGATGAGGATGGCTCGAAGGAATCCGGCGCGGCATACACGACATACAAGGAGGAGACTGGACTCGCCCTGGGCCTATCTGTATTGATGAAGACCATGAACACGACTCGACGCGGTTTTTTGAAGGTGACCGGCGGGGCCGCAGTGACGGCCTCCTTTTTCCCCGGCGTGATTACGGGCAGCAAGTCCGGCTCGGCGCCCGCCGTGGTGGGAGAGGGCGATTTTCGCTATGCCTGCCGGCATGGATGGGGGGAACTTCCCGGTCACATCCAGTGGACGGACACTCACGGTGTGGCCATCGACGGCGAGGGCTTGATCTACGTGAAGCATCGCGGCGGGGGAGACACACCGATGGACACAATCGTGGTCTTTGATACCGCGGGAAAATACGTCCGTTCCTTCGGGAAGGAGTATTTTGGCGGAGGTCATGGGATCGATGTGCGGCGCGAGGGCAATCAGGAGTTTCTTTACCTCAGCGACACCAAGGGGAAGGTGGCCAAGACGACGCTGACGGGCGAACAGGTTTGGGTCAAGACGGCGCCCAACGCGACGGGCTACTACAACGCGGCCGCGCCGGGGCAGGGGCGTTTTTCACCGACGAACATCGCCTTTCGGCCGGACGGCGGGTATTACGTGGCGGACGGATACGGATCCAACTATATTCACGAATACGATAAGGACGATCGATGGGTGCGGAGTTGGGGAGGGACGGGGATGCGGCCGGGTCTGATGCGCACGCCGCACAGCATTTGGTTGGATGACCGTCAGGGACGGGAGCTGCAACTCGTGGTCGCGGACCGGGCCAATGCCCGGCTGCAGTATTTTACGCTGGAGGGAAGGCACGCGGGTTTTGTCGACGCGGTAAGTTTCCCGGCGGATTTTGATGTGCGGGGAGATGTCTTGCTGGTTCCCGATCTGCATGCCCGGGTGACGCTGTTCGACCTGGAGAACCGCGTGATTGCGCATCTGGGATACGATCCGGCCTGGACGGAGCGAGCGCTGGGCAACAACTTCGAGATGCGCGGACGTCCGGATCTGTGGGAGGACGGGCGCTTCATTCATCCGCACGACGCGTGTTTTGACCGGGACGGGAACATCTACGTGGCGGAATGGGTGGCGAGCGGCCGGGTGAGTTTCCTGGAGCGACTGAGCTGACGGCAGGTGGGGAGGCGAGTCGAGGCCGTAGGGCGAACGATCCGTCCTGTTGGGTGGGTTCGGTTTGCCCGGGACCGGAGGCAGGGTCCAGAGGCGAAGCGGCCGGGCGATCGATGGTGGGGGAGTTGAAGACTGGCGAGATCGGAAATGTGTGGGAAACCGGAGCCTGAAATCGTGCTGTGCCGGGATTTTTCCCGGGACGCGGCGCGGTGGATCGGGCAGCGGATCGCTTCAGCACAAGCGGGAGGCCGTTTGGCGGCGATCAGCCTGTGCGGGGGAGGAACGCCGCGGCCCGTCTACGAGGCGTTGGCGGGTGAGCCGGGGATTGACTGGGCCCGCCTGCGATTGACTTTCAGCGACGAGCGCTGTGTGCCTCCGGACCATCCTCAGAGCAACTATGGCATGGCCCGCGAGAGCCTGTTGGAGCGTGTTCCGGTGGTGAGCGGGCAGGTATTGCGTCTCGAGGGCGAGGCGGCGCCGGAAGAGGCCGCTCGGCGGTCCGAAGCAGTGCTGCGGCTTTGGGCGGCGGAGCGTGCAGAAGCCGTTTTTCGCCACGACGTTATCCTGTTGGGAGTAGGAGAAGACGGCCACACCGCTTCCTTGTTTCCGGGCACGGCAGCGCTGAATGAGCAAGTGAGGTGGGTCGTGCCGAATGCGGGGCCAGACGGGAGCGTCCGGCTGACCTTCACGTTTCCCTTGCTCAACGCCGCGCGAACCGTGGCATTTCTTGTGGAAGGCGAACGGAAGCGGGCAGTGGTCGAGAGGGCGCTGGAAGGGAGCGATGATCCGGCGGCACAGGTGCGACCCGAAGCTGGGAGCGTGACTTGGCTGGTGGGGTAACCCGCATATCTGAGTGAGTCTCATCGGCAGGCGCTGCGAATCCCTTACCCGCTTCGAAGCCTCGAAGCAGCGATGTGTTGATCCGTCTTTACGGCTGGGCGACGCGCTGCTAAGGGTTGTGTTCCGGCCCGTGCGGCGGGTCCGGGAGAAACCCCACCGTGATCCTGCACATGAAACGCACTCGCCGTTCCTTTCTCACAACATCGGCCTTGACTCTCACTGCGCTGTCCAGCTCGCGCGTGTTTGGGGCCAACGAACGCATCCGGATGGGTTTCATCGGCTTGGGCGGCCGCGGCTTGAGTTCGGCAAGCTGGTTCAGCGAGATTCCGGGGGTCGAGGTGGGCCATCTTTGCGACGTGGATGGCAGGACTCTGGCCCGGGCGGGAGAGCGCTTTCCCGAAGCCAAGAAGGCGGAGGATCTGCGGCGGGTGATCGAGGACAAAGAAATCGACGCGGTGGTGGTGTCGACTTGCAATCACTGGCATGTGTTGGCCGCGATTTGGGCTTGTCAGGCTGGCAAGGATGTGTATGTCGAGAAGCCGGTTTCCCACAACATCTGGGAGGGGCGCAAACTGGTGGAGGCGGCCCGGAAGTACAACCGGATCGTGCAAGGGGGAACCCAACAGCGCAGCGATCCCTTGCAGGCGGATCTCAAACAGTTCTTCGATTCGGGTGAATTGGGGAAGGCGCGCTATGTGCGTTGCAACCGTTACGGGAAACGCGGATCGATTGGGAAACGTCAGACGCCCCTGACGCCGCCGCGTGATGTGAATTACGATCTCTGGCTGGGTCCAGCGCAAGACGAACCCATCTACCGGGAGAAATTTCACTATGACTGGCATTGGGTCTGGAATACGGGAAATGGAGAATTGGGGAATTGGGGGCCGCACATTCTCGACGACCTGCGCAACGTGGTTTTCCGGGACCGGATCAAACTTCCCCGGCGAGTGGCGGCGGGCGGCGGCCGCTTGCTGTGGCATGACGCCGGCGAATCGCCGAACACTCACTTCGTTTACATCGACACCGGCGACATTCCGGTGATCATGGACGTGCACAACCTGCCGCGGGGAAAAGAGCAGGACGCGGACGATGTTTACAAGCGGCGGAGGACGGGAGCTTTTCTGGTAGTGGAGTGTGAGGGTGGCTACTATGCGGGCGGTCGCGGCGGCGGCGCGGCGCACGATTCGTCGGGGAAACTGATCCGGAGATTCCGGGGCGACGGCGGCGGCGCCCATGCGGCCAATTTTATCGCGGCGATGCGTTCGCGGAAGACGGCGGATCTCAATGCTGATATCGAGGAGATCCATTACTCGAGCGCCTGGTGTCATTTGGGCAACATCTCCTGGCAACTGGGCAAGACCTACCAAAGGACGGAAGCGGAAGAACGGATTCGCGATTTTCAACCTTGGCGCGACGTGATCGAGGATTTCCACGATCATGTGTCCGCCAATGAGATCGATCTTGCCGCTGAAGAAGTGCGATTAGGGGCGCTCTTGGAGATCGACGCGCGGGCGGAGACCTTTGTCGGGGAGAGCGCGACGCCGGAGGCGTTGAGCTTGTTGCGGCGCGAGTACCGGCCGGGATATGAGGTGCCTGAAAACGTGTGAAAGCTCTGGACAATTCCAAGGGATTTCGTTTGCTGGCGGCCGCATGAAAGCCCATGAGATTTTTCAAGGATTGAGCCAGGAACGGGTGACGGAGATCCTGGCGTTCCTCCGTGAGAACGAACGGGATATTTACCGGACGGCCTTGGCTTCACTAGCAATACAGCAACGGTTGCGCCCGGTCTTCATTCAAAAAAAGCCGGCGGCGCAGCAGGCGGCCTGGATGCACAAGACCCTACGGCTGCGGGCTTCGGAATCCATGGGAGAGCATCTCTTGCAGGTCTGGCTGCTCAAGGGGCGCCGGGAGATGCTGGTGGGCTTTTTAGACGGCATGGGAATCGCGCACGACGGCGAAGGGGCGGTGGATGATCTTCCCGAAAGTCTCGATGGGGAGAAGCTGCGGGCGGAAGTGGACCGGATGTTGGAGCGTCATCCCGCTCCGGAGGTGACGACCTATCTGGAGGTGTTCCAGCTTCAGCGAGCATCCGGCTGGCCGGAGTTGACGGCATTGCTGGAGGAGGACCGCCGGCTGCAATTGGCGGAAAACGGCGCAGGGGGAGAACCGGCGGCGGAGGAGGAGGCAGCGGTTGACGAAGGTGGAGCGGAAGCTTCTATTGCGGACACGTCGCCGGAGGAATCGCCGGAGGATTCCGGAAACCCGCTGGAAGAAGACGGGGCTGCGGTTGCCGGGGACGAAGGGGATCCCGTTGTGGAGGAGGAGAAGCCCTTGCCTGTGATCGCCGAGGCGACGCCGAGTTCCGAGGAGAAATAGGCGATGGCTTCGCTGAGGCCCCGGCTGGCGCGGGCGCGGGTCACGTAGCCACCTGCGGCGAGCACGGCTTGTTTGACGGCTGGGATCGAGTTGGCTGGGCAGGCGAAGTGTTTGGCCACGGCTGGGGTGAGCATCGAGAGATCGTTATGGTTGTCGCCCGCGGCGAAGACCCGGTCAGGAGAGAGACCGAGAAACCGGCTGAGTTCGCGCAGCACGCTGCCTTTGTGGTAATCCGCGTGAGAGAAACGGAGATAGATGGAGTTGCGTTGGTAGCCGACGGCGTGATGGCCTTGCGTGCTGCCTTCAATGAAGGTGCAGATGGCGTCCATTTCTTCATCGGTGGCGGCGATGATATTGGGCGTTTCATTCGGGCCGTTGTCGATGAAACGTGCGGAGGTGTGACGTTCGATGTGCCGTCGGACGAGGCGAAAGAAGGCGCGGTTTTCCCCGACGAACCGCGTGTGGGTGGCGTGACCGCGGACGTTCCAATCGCCGAGGTCGCGCCAGTGGTGATTGTAGGCGCCGGGCCGGTGGAGTTCCCGTTCCCGGGTCATTAGGAAGTCGGGGAGGACAGGCCAAGGGTAGCGGCTGAGTCCTTCGAGAGCTTCCTCGAGGGTGCGGCCGGTGCTCACGGACCAGACGGCGCCCGAAGCCTTCAATCGGGGAAGGAGTTCGAGGAAGCTCTTGCAGAGTTCGGGATCCTCCTCGTGATCGATGAGGGTGCCATCGAAGTCGAAACAGAAGAGGGCGGTGGGTCGGCGGTTTTCCGGGCTCACAGGGTGGGAGGGAAACGCAAGAGTGATACGATTCAGGGATGGAACCAGGGGACGCCGGGCATTGAGAAGAAACAGCCCGGTTGGTGTTTCTGTAGGAAAACCCCCATAAACCTACAGATAAACTTGACCAACCGGGCTGTCTCGGAGTGACGGATGTCTTACACATCCAACACGCTGGAATCGTGCCATCCGAAGCTGGAAACGCAAACGCTTTTGGCAAAATTTCACGTCTCCCGATTATTTTCTGGCCGGGGAACGGATGGGCGCCTCGATGACGACGCCCTGCGGAGAGGAACGCTTTTCGTTCCAAGGCGGATCGGTAACGAAAACGCCACGCAACACATCGGGCTCGGGGCCGGCGAACTCATGAAAGGGGAGGAGGCAGCGGATCTCGCTGCGATCCACGTCGATGTCATAGCGATGCTCTTTGTGGGAATCGACGAGAGCATTGGTATTGAAGTAGTAAGCGGATCGCAGAGAAGCGAGTTGGACGCGGGCGGATTCCGTCGCGGGCCGGAGCAGGAGTTCAAAGCCCGTTTCCAAGCGGCGCGCTTCGGCGGTCCAGTCTTCGAGCGGACGGGGTTCCCGTTGGCGACGGGCTTCGAAGAGCGGGCGCCAGTAAGGGTCGTGCAACGAGAGGGGATCCGCATGGGCGGAAGCGGCAGGCAGCAGAATGTCCACGTCGAGAAAGCCAGGATTGCAACGCTCTTGCGAGCAGGCCATCCAACTGACCCTTCCGGCGAGCCGGAGGGGGGCGTCAGCCGGCAGTTCGGCGGGCGGGCGGATTTCAGAGGTGAGCAGCACGTCGCGCGTGTAGCCGTAGGCGCCGATGCCGCGCATGTCGACGCGTTCCGGGATTTCCCATTGAAGCGGACCGGCTTGAAATCCATCGGGCAGGCTCCACTCGATCCGGGTTGGGACGCCCACCACGCCGGGGAAGACCCAATAACTATGGTGGCCGGGACCATGCCGGAGGTGGAGTCCGATCTGGAAGGCTTTGCCGGGCTGGACCGCAGTGACCTCGGAGACGAGCCGGACTTGGAGGGGCGAATCGCGATTTGCCGAGGACTGGGGTTCGGCTGCGGAAGCGGCGGCCCCGTGGAAAGCCGCCACCATGGCGAGCTGAGCGAGCAAGTGGCCAAGCGCTGAGGAGGAGTGGTGCGGCGGAGACTTCACGGCGGGGGATTCCAGAGTATGGGGTTGGTGTTGCAGCTTTGCTGCCGGTTCAGTGAGTAGGCGTGGATGGAAAATGAGGTCGAAAACGTTCGCGCGCTGCGACAGCAGAAAGGGTGGGTTTCGCAAACGCCACACTAGGCAATTTCGCGGTTGCCGTTGAGAGCGTTGCGCAGAGCGTGCCAGGCGAGAGTAGCGCACTTGATTCGGGCCGGAAAGCGGCGGACTCCGGTCAAAGCCACGAGTTCTCCGAGCGAATCGAGATCGATGGCGGGCTCCTCTTTTCCTGCGAGTAGGGTCAACACTTCGCGAATGCGCTCGCGGACAGTGTCGAGGGGAAGTCCCGTGGTGCGGGTGGTCATGATCGAGGCGGAAGCGCGCGAGATGGCGCAGCCTTCCGCGACGAATCGGACGGCGGAAAGGACTTGGTCGTCTTCCCTCGTGTAGACAGTGATCCGGTCGCCGCAGAGCGGGTTGAAACCTTCGGCGGAGTGGGTATAGGGCTCGAGGACGCCTTCGTTTTTTGGGCTGCGGTGGTGCTGCAGGATAATGGCCTGATAGAGTTCGTCGAGGGCGTCGTCCATGGGCGGGCGGATGATCGAGGATCGTGGGATGGATGAATCAGGCGAAGAGGTGGCGCGCCCGGCGCACGGCGGAAGCGAGGCGCTCGACTTCTTCGGGCGTGTTGTAAAGCGCGAAAGAAGCGCGGGCGGTCCCGGGCACGCCGAGGTGCTGCATGAGCGGTTGGGTGCAATGGTGACCGGCGCGGATGGCGACGCCTTCGGAGTCCAAAATGGTTCCGAGGTCGTGGGGATGAACGCCCTCTAGGTTGAACGAGAGCAGGCTGACGCGGTCGGGCGCCGAGCCGTAGAGGCGAATGCCGGGGATCTCGGTCAAGAGCGTCTCGGCTTGCTCGAGGAGGGCCTGTTCGTGGGCGTGGACAGCGGGCCAGTCTAGCTGGCGCAGCCATGTCACGGCGGCTTCTAGACCAATGGCGCCGCTGATATGCGGTGTGCCGGCCTCGAAGCGTTCGGGAACCGCCCGGAAGGTGGTGCCGGTAAAAGATACGCGCTCGATCATGTCTCCTCCGCTTTGGTAGGGCGGCAGCGCGTTCAACATGCCGGCCCGGCCATAGAGAACGCCGATTCCATCGGGGCCGAACATTTTGTGACCGGAGAAGGCGTAGAAGTCGCAATCGATGGCGGCGACGTCGATGGGACCGTGGGGCAGGGCCTGGGCGCCGTCGATGAGGACAACGGCTCCGTGTTCCCGGGCGATACGGGTCATTTCGGCGACAGGATTGATCGACCCAAGGGCATTGGAAGCGTGGCTGAAGGAGGCGATGCGCGTCCGCGGGCTCAGGAGGCGCCCGAAATCGCCGAGATCAATCTCGCCAGTGTCGCGAACGGGAACCACACGAATGACGGCGCCACGTTCCGCCGCGATTTGCTGCCAGGGCACAATATTGGCGTGATGTTCCATGACCGTGAGGAGGATCTCATCGCCGGCCTCGAGTTTGCTGCCGCCGAAGGATCGCGCCACGAGGTTGATGGCCTCGGTGGTTCCTCGGACGAAGATGATTTCGCGTGGCTCACGCGCTCCGATGTATCCGGCGACGGCGGCGCGGGCCCGGTCGTAGAGATCTGTGGCCTGGACGCTGAGATAGTGGACGCCGCGATGGATGTTGGCGTTGTCTTGGCGAAAGAAGCGCGAAATGGCGTCGATGACGGCCGCGGGCTTTTGGGAAGTGGCGGCGTTGTCGAGATAGGTGAGGGGATGGCTGCCGATGGAACGTTGGAGAATGGGAAACTGCGCTCTCAGGGTGGAGAGGTCGAGGGCGGAGGCCTGGGTTGCGGTGTGCATGACGGAATTCCCCGTGAGGAGAGAGGCTGACGGCAACCTGCTGCGGCCGTCGCCGCGGCGCAACCGGGTTCTCGAACGGGGTTGGCCAAGGGCGAGACTCTTCCTGGTCCCCGGGGTTTCATCGGGGGGCAGCCCTTGCCATTGGGTCCATTGGGATTATAGTGCGGAGGCGCGTGAATTTCACATTTGGTGCGTCGAAACACGGTTTCTGGACGTTATGGCAAGGGAAGAAAGTCGAAAAAGGATGATCCGAAATGTACTCATGCACTCGTTGTGGGTTGCCGTCGCGGTGGCTGCCTATGGTTTGGGACGGATGCACCTGAGGCAAGCTCCGGTCACTCCGGGTGGGGAGACTTCGGTGGCTGGCGCCCGGCCAAGCCTGCTCGGACTGGGATCGGAAGATCTGAGCGCCTCGGAAGCGAAGCCGGCCCACGAAAAGGTCCCGGGGGAAGGCGCTGAAGACTCCCCTGTCGAGAAGCTCTCTTCCGCCGCGTTGGAGGCGTTGGCCCGGGAAGCTTTGTCCGATCCCAATCCGGTGAAGCGGAACTTGGCATTCTCGAAGCTCCTGGAAGCTCTGACGGCAGATAATGCCTTGGCTATTCTTGAATCGATGGAGAAAGGGAATGCCGATGGCGATCAATGGAGATTATTCCGTTACGCTTGGGGCGCGGTGGATGGAGTGGGGGCCATGGAACATGCCGCTTCGATCGAGAGCGATCGAGCCCGCCGGAACATGCAGACCGAAGTTCTCTCGGGATGGGCCAGCGAAGACCCCACGGATGCCATGGCCTGGGTTGCCAACATCGAGGATCCCGAGCAGCGAGAGCGTTATCAGCGCAGTTTGATCGGCGGCCTCGCGGATCACGACATCGGGATGGCCACTGACTACGTCCTCGGATTGGGAGAAGAGAATAACCGTCGCGCGTCAGGATATCTGGAGATGGTTGCCGAGGAACAGTTGCGGAAGGAGGGCATCGAGGGCGGCAAGTATTGGGCGGAGCGGCTGCCGGAAGGTAATCTCAAGGGCGCGGCGCTGGAACGTGTCGCGGAATCCTACGTGCACGAGAATCCGGAAGCGGCGGCGGCTTGGGCCCAACGCTATGCCAACGTCGAGTATGGAGCGGGGATGATCGAGGAAGTGGGGGATGAATGGTCGGAACGGGATCCGGTTGCGGCGGTGGACTGGCTGACCAGTCTGCCGGAAGGCCGGGGCAAAACGGAGGGGATGGAATCGGCGATGGGCGAGTGGGTGCGTAGGGATCCGTTGGCCTCGAGCCAATTTCTGGCCGAGATGCCGGCGTCGGAGGTCCGGGATGCGGCCGTGAGTGGATTTTCCCGGCGGTTGGTCTACGAGGATCCCGAAGCGGCAGTGATTTGGGCGGCAACCATCGCCCGGGACGAGATGCGATTGGAGACCTTGACCCGTGCGGGACAGGCCTGGTACCGGAGAGATGCCGAGGCGGCTGCGACCTGGTTGGCCACCAGTGGACTTCCTCCAGAGGCGCAAGAATCGGTACTCAATACCGAACGCAACAACCGGCGCTGAGGAACTCCGAACGGATTTGGGCGGTAGCAGAACCCCGGACGGGGAACGCCGCGCCGGCGCTGGAGGCGTCGCAGCCCGTAGCCGGCGGTGAGCGCAGCGACACCACCGGATGACCGGGTCACCCTCTCGACAGACCCCGGCAAGGGGTCCCAGCCCCTCCGCATCGCGCCACACCGCTCAGGCGACGGGGCCGCCCGACGGCGGAACTCCGAACGGGTTTGAGCGGGAAAGAGTGCGGACCGCCCGTAAGAGAACCAATCCCTACGGTGGGGCGGACACTCCTGATCGCCAGTCGATCCCCCCATCTGCCCCTGCGTGTTTAGGCTCTTTTCAAGGTGAACCTCTCTGCCCTATCGTGACACGCTACCAATGACCCCCTGTCACCTGGTCCTAAGCGCGATGAAAACTTCTGGCTTCACCTTTCTCCTGTTCTGCCTCTCGTTCTTTCTCATCGGATCTCCGTGCGCCGGCCGGACAGAAGCGACCAATGTGCTTTTCATTGTTGCCGACGATTTGCGGGACACCGTCGGCTGCTATGGCAATCGTTTCGTAAAGACGCCCAACCTCGACCGCCTCGCCGCACGAGGCGTCCGCTTTGAGCGTGCCTATGCGCAGTATCCCGTGTGCAATCCCAGCCGGACTTCCTTTCTGACCGGCCTGCGTTGCGAGCAAACCGGCGTCGTGGACAACCGCTGGTTCTTCCGGGATCTGATCCCCGCTCAGCCCACCATGCCGCAGTGGTTG
>DATKCT010000005.1:0-12881 GCA_035513055.1 Verrucomicrobiales bacterium
GTCCGACCGCATGACTGAACGCCCTTCCGCTCCCGAACCCGCCGCACCAGATCAAACCGCCGCCTCGTCCAGACCCGCGCCCAAGCGGGCTTCGCGCCCCGGTTCGCAGCGAGCCCGAAAGCGACCTTCCCGGCCGGGTCCCCGAAGCTCTGAAAAGGAGCAAGCTTCGACCAATCCCAGTTCCCGCGGCGATTTGGCCCACGGTTCCAGCGCCCGAGTCATGGAGCCCGCAGCTCCGGAGCCCTCCGGGCGCCACAGCCAGCCGGAGGACAAAGGAGCAGAGACGGCTGAACGGCTGAAAGGTTCACGAGGGGACCGGCAGCCGGCCCAACCCCCGCGGCCCACACCCTATCACGACCCCGAAGACCTCGCGCGCAAAGCCTGGCAGATCTACAGCGCTGAGATCGCTGAAGACGGCGTCACGCTCTTTGACGACAAAGATGCATCCAACCTGGCCCGCCGGGCCTTCCGGCTTGCCCAAGTTTTTCTCGATGCGCAGCATCAACACTTCTCGCGTGGACCTCGACGTGAGAATCACGGGCCCTCGAATGGACCTGGCCACCGCTCCCCGCCCCGGCCATCCGGCGAAACGCCGCCGCAATCGTAAGGAATCCATCATCCGGCCCTCAGGAATGGGCCGGATTAGCGGTTGAGCGGCCCTTCACTCAGGTGAAGCGATTTGAGCTGGTCGAGATCAGCCAACACCTCGAGTCCCTCCGATGTAACGGCGGCCCCGCCCACTCGAGCTTTTCGAGATTCTTGAGCCGGGCGAGCTGCTTCATCGCCTCGTCCGTGACTCCGGCATCACTGAGCGTCAACCGGGTGAACCCTTCGTCCAGAGCGTCCTTTGAACAGGCTGTGTCTTTGCGCTCTCCAGGGTGAGAACGATGCCCAGGAAAATCAGCCTGAGCATCCAGCGGAATCCTGCTGCTCTCATCAGGCGGTTCCCTTCAAAGAATCCAGATGCCGGATCGAAACGGCCTCCAGATCCCGCAACGATTCTACTTTGGACAGGACCACCCGGAGAGCGCGCCCGCCCGGCAGGCCACGGCTATAGGCCATCAATCGCCCGCGCATGGCTCGCAATGTTTGCATTTCCGGGCCGTAGCGCCCCCATTCCAGCGCCATCCGGACATGGCGAAGCATCAAATCCCAGCGCGTCCCTACACCCACCGGCGGACTGTCGCGGCCACTGCGGGCAAACTGCTTGGCCTCCCGGAAAATCCAGGGATATCCCATGGCCGCCCTTCCGATCATGACGCCGCGAACCCCGGATTCTCGCTGACGCCTAACCACGTCGCGCCCTGAGGAAACGTCGCCGTTTCCGATCACGGGAATGGAAACCGCAGCAGCGCATTCCGCAATGGCTTCCCAATCGGCCTCACCCGAGTATCCCTGCGCTCTGGTCCGCCCGTGCACCGCCACCGCGGCGATCCCGCTGTCTTCCAAAATCCGGGCCACAGCGGGGGCGTTGACGCTGCCCCGGTCCCAGCCGATTCGGATCTTCGCGGTGACCGGGACCTCGACGGCGCGCGCCACCGTCGCCGCCACCCGGGCTAGGACCGGACAATCTCTAAGCAGCGATGAGCCTCCATTCTTGGCCACCACCTTGTTCACGGGGCAGCCAAAATTGAGATCGATAAAATCGGGCCGCTTCCAGTCGATGACCCGCCGCGCCGCCTCGGCCATCCGCTCAGGATCCGCGCCGAAAAGCTGCACTCCCACCGGCCGCTGCTCTTCTTCGAACTCGGTGTACTTCCGAGTGCGTTCATCCCGCCGGAGGATCCCTTCGGCCGACACAAACTCCGTGACCATTACGTCGGCGCCCAATTCCTTGCAGAGGCCGCGAAAGACCAGATCCGTCACGCCCGCCATGGGCGCCAGATAGAGCGGAAAGCGGCCGTCTTCGAACCACGGAATCATGTCCCCTTACTGGACGCCGGAATCTTTCTTCCGCAACTCCCGGGTCGACTAGCGAAAATACCTTTTCAAAATCTCTTTCTCGCTGGGCAAGAGATTGTCCCGCCAGACCCGGTCGCCGCCGCCGCCTACCGAATCCACGGACCCGGCCTCCTGTAAGGCCGGACCGGTTTCATCGATATCGTGCTCGCCAATGGCCGTTTTCAGGAGGTCGCCCGGCAAGGCCCGGCTGAGATCCTCGTTGGTTACCCCTTCGAGCTTCGAAGACCCGACCTTGCTTTCCTCGTCGCTCAACGTGATTGGGGCCGTGCCTGGACCCCGGGTGATGCCGCCTTGCCCGGGCTCGTTTCCGTTTCCGGGCGCATTGGGATCGCCGATGCCCCCGGGACCCGAATTCTGTGTGAACTGATCGATCAACTGCTGCAACTCTTGCTCGTCCTCACTCAGGCCTTCCCCCAGTCCCTCGCCGCCGGCTTCACGCAACGCCTGAGCGTTTTTGCGCATTTGATCGCGCAGATTCTGCAGTTGCTCCGGGCTGAGTTGTTTGAGTTGGGCAGGGTCGAGCCCCTCGAGCCGGTCCAACAAATCCCGGTTCAGGGGCAAGCCTCCCAAGCCCATCTCCTTGACGGCTTCTTGGTAGTCTCGCACCAGCCGGTCTCGCATTTCCCGGGGCAAATCTTCTGCCAGATGGTCCAAGACTCCAAGACTGCGCTCGGCGCTCTCCAGATTCCGCTGCAGCTCTCGCATGGATTGGGAAATATCCTCTCGCAGAGTGTCGCTGGCTTCCATGGCCGCGTGCTCGTACCAATCCTCCTCGGGCATCGAACGCAACTCGGCCAAGCGGTCCCGCAGTTCATCGAGGTCTTCTTGTTCGACGACGCGATTTTCCTCAATCTGATCGAGCCAACTCTCCATCTGCGGCCATGCCAGGGGTTCCGACGCCGCTTGGTCATGCTGCCCTTGAAGAGCGGAGACGGGAAGCGCCAGCGACAGGCCGACAAAGGCCAATCCCGATAGAATGGGAAGCACCAGCCAATTCCAGCGCCAAGTCACCCCGCTGCGAACTTCCTCCGGCAATTCTGGCCAGGGCGCAACTCCGCAATGCGCCGCGGTCAAGGCGCTCTTCATCCCGTTGCGTCCTTCCAGGCGCACGAGACCGTCCTCGAGCCTCTCGAACAAGGGCTGCGCCCGCATCCAAGCAATGCCCAGCGTGAGAGCGACGCCGGCGGCCAGATAGGGCCAGAGCGCTCCCAAGGAGAGCGATGCCCCCTGGGCCCGAAAAAGGAGGATGAGCAAGGCGCAAAGAATGCTCGAGGCCAGCAGCAACGGCGTGAACTTCTCGAGCAGCCAACCAAGATTGACCTTCAGAGCCGCAGCCCGGGCCAGAGTGCGCCACCGGCGTTCGCGTTCGCATGCACTCACAATCGGTGGAATGGTAACGCGATTTCCCGCCCCTGCAAAGGGCTGTCGCAAAACGCGGCAGCTTCGATTCATGCGCCAATCTCGACCTTTCATCCCCGCCGGCGCACCCGGCCTTGGAGCGTCAGGTTGACGCCCCCCCGGGAACCGTCGTTTCCTTCGCCGCAACCCTCGACCTCCGATCTTTTGGCCTTTCCCTTCCTGCCCCTCCGCTCCTGGCGACTGGCCGTGCTTCTCCCGGCGCTGTTGACCCTTCTCACCGGCGCCTGCTCCGTAACCCGCTTTCAGGGAACGCCGCTGGCCCAGCAGGAAGGTTTCGTCCCCCGCACCATTCCGGCGACCACCATCCTTCCTCGCAATGGAACCAGCGCCCGCCTTCACCTCGAAGACCAGGCCACGTACGTCAAAATTCGCATCAACGGCAAAGGACCGTTCGTTTTCGAGATCGACACTGGCGCTGAGATCGCCGTGATCCGGCCCGAGACGGCGCAGGCTCTGCGCTTGCCCCTGCGTCAAATGCCCGTTCAAATCTCCGAACCCGCCGGAGAATCTTTCGGAATGCACAACATCGCCCGGGCCGCTGAACTGCAATTGGGCGAAGCCCGCTTCCAGGATGTCGACATGCTCGTGCACGCCCTGCCGGGAACGCGGGATGGTCTCTTGAATTTCAATTTCTTCAACGCCTGTCTCTGGACGCTCGACTATCCGCAACACCGCATCTTCCTCGCCGCCATGCCGGATCCTCAGGGCCCCATGGTTCCCAGCGGATTCATGACCTATCGCTTGGTGAACGGTTCGCCGGTCATTCCCGTCGCCATCGGCAACAGCCACTTCCCTTTCATCCTCGACTCGGGCATGAGCCATTCGTTGATGATGCCGGGGCGCGCCCAGCGTCACCTCAGCTTGACTCGCGCTCCGGTCTACGGAGCCACTTTCCAGACTCTCAACTACAAAACCACCACGTGGGTAGGCAAACTGAACGACGATCTCTACCTGCAAGGCCATCCAGTCCGCCAACCCATCGTGTTTTTCAACAACCAAGGCGACCGGTCCTGGCTCGGATTCGGCATCATGCGCCGCTTCGGCGTAACTTTCCATCCCGCGGGAAACCAGGTGCGTTTCGTCCCCGATCCCAACCTCGGCGACGACACCGAAGTGCTCTACGGCTATGGGTTCCACATCGAGCCCCGGGGGAACGAATGGGAAATCGTCAGCGTCGTGCCCGGCTCCGGGGCGGAACGGGCCGGATTGCGGGCGGGTCAGCGCGTCATTGACTGGAAAGGTCAGGTTTTCCGGGACGGAAGCCAGGGGCCGTTGAACCTCCGGGTGCAAGACCGCGACGGGAGCGTCTTCGATGCCGCGGCGCCCTGGGAACAGTTACTGCCGTAGTTCAATCCACCTTCCGCAGCGCCAGCGCAGCATCTTCGCGCATGGCCGGAACCGCCAGCGTCAGAATCCCTCCATCGTGCTCCTTTGCCTCGGATGCCGCGGCCCGGGCTTCCAGCGGATCAAACCATTCCAGGCCGTATTTCCCTGCGGGAATCTCGACCTCCAACTCGACCGGCGCTCCTCCGGTGAGATACAGCGCATAACCAACCTCCGGAGCCCCGAGGACCTGCGCCCGTTCGCCTTCGGGAACGCCTCCCCGCACGATCTGCGGCATCGGCCGCATTCGGAGCAGGGGAAAGCTTTCCACGAAACGCTTGAGCGCTCCTAACTGATTCCGCAAAGCAACGGATCCTCCTCCCGGCTGGGAATCCGGATAGTCAAAAGTCCCGTCTTCATGCCCCGCGCAGAAGGAATAATCGAGGTGGTTGAACAAGGCACCGCCAGCCAGGAGAAACTCCCAACCCTCCATCCGGTAGTGCCGGTCGCCGACGCCCTTGAATCCGGTCTCGTTATCGCCCAACACCCGTTCCAAATCCCAGTTCAGCGCCACCGTGTCCGGAGGCGACGCGTAATGAAAATTGAAAATGGAAATCGCCGGATGCGGATCCATCACTCGGGCTTTTCCATTGGCAATGTTCTGGGATATCAAATGCCGCACCGGAGCCTCCCGCTCCGCTTCCACGATGACATCTGCGATCCGGTGCTGCCATTCCATGGTCACGCCGCCAAAATACGGTTCGTTGCAGATCTCGTAATAGAGATTCCCGAATTCGTTCAATTCCTGCGCGACTTTACGCACCAAAGCCTCGTGCACAGCCAGAAGTCCGCCGTTGCAGTCCAAGGTATAGACCTCTTCCCGTCCCACTGTGCCGAGGCCGTTCACGTTGTTCTTCGAGTTCTGAGGACTCAGATTCCACTGGGCTTCGTCATAGAAAGGGCAGAAGAACACATACTCGACGATGACGCCGCAATCTGCGGCGGTCCGGACCAAGGCCTTTAGCCTATCGAAATAGGACTCGTCCCAACGGTTCAAGTCGAAGCGGTTTCCGCCCCCGGCGTAGCCGCTCTCTTCGCTGCGGGCCCACGGACACACAAAGCGTCCCTCCGCCGGCGCCAAGGTATTGCGGGCGATGTTGAATGCCCCTGGCGGTTCGACATACGCTCCGCTGAACACTCGGGTCAGGTTCAATCCTCCCGCTTGCAATGTCTCCAGGTAGACCTTGAAGTCGAAGTCCAGGTTGAGCAGGGCCCCGTAATGTTCAGCCGAAGTCACCAATACGGCCGGGCGGCGGCCGTAGAGAAAGTAGCGGCTGTTCTCGGGATGCAAGGTCAAGACCGTTTGCTGCGCCGCAGCGGCCAGGGTCGAACTCGCCGCAATTCCCCAAAGCCACCTCCTCAGCGCCCAATTTCGTAGTTTCATCCCTCCATTCTCGGGGTTTCCCCGGCGGCGGGCAAGCGGCAACCCGCTTCGGCCGATGGCGGAAGTGGAGGCATTCGGGTCGTCCGGGGGCGCCGGACCGGCCGTTTACCCAGGAATGGCTGCGGCGAGAGATCCGGTCCGGCGCCGCTCTCGCTGCGGCGCATTTTGCCGATGCGTCCAACGGCTACATCGGCGGGCTCAACATCATCCTCAGAACAACCGACGGAGGAACCACGTGGATACCCACCGCCACCCTGCCCACCAACGCGACGTTTCTCGCGGTCTACGCCAAGAACGCCTCCGAAGTCTTCGCCAGCCGCAGCGGACTCTATCGCTCAGTCGACGGCGGAGATCACTGGGAGGAAATCGGCGACTACTCGAGTTTCGCCGGAAGCATTTTCGACATCCGATTCACGTCGGCCTCCACCGGATTCTTCATCAAGGAGGGCGCCGTCTTCCAAACCACGGACGGGGGAACGGCCTGGGAGCTGATCTACGCCCTGGGAGGCCATTTCCTTTCCGAAATCGACGCGCCGGATGCCCAGACCATCTACAGCGCGGGAGGCATCACCTACGGCGATTTCGGATTCATCAGCCGCGCTGATTTCGTACGTTCCTTCGACGGGGGCGCGACCTGGGAATCCGTGCCCTTGCCCCAACTGCACGAGATCCAAGCCGCCGCCTGGGCTGGTCCCCGGCACGGATTCGTCTTCACCTTCACCGGAGAGGTTCATGAAACTTTCCCTTCCCGGATCTGCACCGGAGAAGCGGCCAGCCGGTCCGTCACTATCCCGCCCTTCGCGTCAAGACTTCCAAAGCTCAAGACGCCCGTGAGACATTCCTGAACGCAGGCCGAGCAGCGAACACACTGCGGGTCTTCCCTGGGCAACCCCTTGTTGGCAAAATTCATCACGTCAACGCCTTGGTGACATACCGTAGTGCAGACGTTGCAGGAGATGCACTTGGACTTGTCCGCAAAGATGCGGAACTTCGTGAAGCGCGAATAGATATGCATCAGCGCGGCCAGAGGACAGGCGAAACGGCACCAAACCCGTCCGGAGAAATGAAAATAGAGTCCAAAGCCAAGAATGCCGGCCCAGAGCAAATCGACGAAGTACTGGTAATATGAAGACAGGTATTTTGGATAGGATCCAGTAGTAAGGCCCTTCCAGGAAGCCCAGACCGGGGATCCAGGACGAGAGACGAAACACGAGCAGAAGGAGAGCCAGCCCGAGAAAGACCTGCCCGATCATGTTCAAGCGATTCGGCAGGGGGCCATGGGGCATCTTGTGGCGATGGGCGTCGCCCAAAGTCTCCGCCAACGCCCCGCAGGAGCAGATCCACCCGCAGTAAGCGCCTTTCCCCCACCGCAGCACCATCCAGGGAATGAGGACGAACGTCTGGAGGAAACTAATCGCCAGCCAGCCCCATAAAGGCTCACCAGTAAACACGTTGTAGACGAACAGCGGCCAGGCCAAGATCAACCCGAACGCATGCCAGTAGGCCCGCTCGCCGCTGGCGTCCGCCGGAAACAATACATTCGCCATCCACTGCCCCGGACCCGAATCGAACCAGCCGTTGTTCCCCATCCACGGCAACAGCAGGTAGGGCAAAAGAAAAAGCGGGATCACTTGGATCGCCGTCAGCGTCAAGGTCTGGGCGGTGACATAAGGCGTCCGCCGCCGCCGCATCCGTCTGATGCCGAAAATGATGACCAGCAGACAGTAGGCGAGCGCATAGTAGAAATCCGGCTTGCCCAACGAGGCGCCGCGCTACGCGCCCAAAAATTGGGCGGGATCAGTCCAGGGACCACCGAAACCGGCCAACCAATCCCGGAGATTGAAGGAAAACCACTGATTCGCCGCGAACCACTTGCGGACCGGAAGCACCGGCGCATTTCCCTTCCAATGATAGATGAAGGTGAAGAGGGCCAATACCACGATCAGAGAAAGCCACCACCACCGCGTGCGATCTCCCCGGATGCGCAGGCCAGATTTCCGAAGGAAGTCCAAGGGCGGCTCGCGTCCGGTCATGACGAATACCGCATCGTTGGGAAGGCTCTGCGGTTCGCGCCCTCCGGAAAAACGGAGCCGCGCCGTTTCGGGTTCGATGCATTCAACTTCGGAGCCAAACTCCACTCGCAAGAAGCCGGGCGGCGCGTCGCCTCGCATTCCGGAGTCCGCGGTGCTGCCAACCCTCTCGGAACTCGGAGATTCCAGGCAAACCTTCGTCTCGGGATCGGCTTCCAAGGCCCGAACACGTTCGATATTCTCCGGCTTCGGCCGCGAGAACTCCGGGCCCCTGTAGCTCAGGGTCACGCGCGCCCCGCAACAGGCGAGGCCAGAGGCCGTCTCCAAGGCCGAGTCTCCTCCCCCCACCACCAGCACGTCCTGTCCCTGGAAATCCCGGGGGTCGTGCAAGCGGTTGGTTACTTTATCCAAATCTTCGCCGGGCACACCTAACTTCCGGAAGCTGCCGCTGCGGCCGATGGCCACGATCACGCGCAAAGCGCGGACCGGCGGCGCCGCCTCGCCGGCCCGGCGCACCAGGAACTCTCCTCTGCGCCGCTCGACTTTTTCCACTTTCCCTGACAGCACTTCAATCTCGCTTTCGTCGAGTTGCCAGCGCAGTTCTTCCAGAAGCGGTTCCTTGGCATTGGCCCGTTCTGGGTACTGAAGTCCCCCTGCCGGCGTCATGTCCGTCGGATAGGTGAAGATCGGTTTCCCTCGCGGAAAGTTCACCACCGTGGAAAAGGGTTCGCTCGATTCGAAAAGCACGTAACGCAGCCCGCACCGGACCGCTTCGATCGCGGCCGAAACGCCGGACACGCCGCCGCCGATGATGGCCAGATCGAAGCAATCCGGGTCTTTCCCCTGAGCCGGCGGGAACCGGGGCTGGCGCAGTATGGCTCGCACCGCCCGGGCGCCCGTGTCCGAAGCGAATTTGAGCAAGGGCGCGCCGCCGAGGTCGCCCACGATCCGCAGGCCGGAGACGTGGGTTTCCCCGTCCTCCCCGACTACGGGGAGTTTCTCCACCCGGCCCGCCGGCCAGCGCGTGTGCAGCCAATCGCGATAGCGGAGCCACCAATTCATCATCGTGCGCAGCCTGCTGTCCAAAAGCGTCTAACGGATCCTCCCGGCATCCCGGTTGCCTCTGTCCAAAACGAGGTCAAGAAACCTTCCATGAACTTCCACCCGCTCGAAGAGATCATATTCCGAGGGAGTCTCGAAAGTGAGGCTGCGCTCCGCATGCCCAGCATGATAGAGAAACACGGCTTCGGGCAACCCAGGAATCCGCCGCAGATCGATTCTGCGGCGGACGATGACGCCACCCGAAGCTTTGCGCCCGTCGATTCTCTCCCGTGGGTCGATGGGCATGTGTGGGGATCCGCAGGCCGTGATCAAGGCTCGGGCGCTGTGCTGTTCGCCGGACCGGTTCAAGTCGTAAATATAAATCCCGCGGCCGTCGAAGTCCTCGTGCAGACACACGGCCAAGGAAAAGCTGCGCCCATCGAGAAACCGGCGGAGCGATCCAACCGGATCGACGTTCTGGTCGAAAATCCGGTTGAGGTCATCTCCGGCCGCGTTGCCGCGCTGATTGCAGATCAGGCGACTTTTGTTGATTCTCAACGGGTTATGAAAACCGGTGGCAAAAAATTGGCACGATTCCGCCGTTTTCCGTTGAATTCCGTTCGTTTCGCCCCTATGCAGAAGCATGCGCAAGGCAGTCTCGCTCCGTCCGTTCAAGGGGGAAAGACACAAGTGGGTTGTCGTCTACCCCGATGGGAGCGGCGCGAGGAAACGGAAGTTTTTCACTGACCGGACAAGAGCCAGGTTCTTCGAAGCGCAGCAACGCCAGGCGCTCGAGAGCCACGGAGTCGAAGGCGGGAAGGTCACGCCGGCGGAGCGGGCCGCCCTCGGGACGTGGCGCGGCCGGATGGCTGAGGCGGGCCTAGTGCTGAAGGACGTGCTGCAGAACGCCGTGGAGGCGGCTGAGAGGGCCGCAGCGTCTCAGACGGTCGGCGCGACCTTCGGGGCTGTCCTTCAGGAGAAGGAGCGTTCCGGATCTTCAGAGCGCCACCTACGAAGCATCCGCGGGATGACGGGGCGGTTTTCGGCGGACTTCGGGCAGCGGTCCCTGTCATCTATCACGCCGCAGGAACTCGCCGATTGGCTACATCGGCTGAACGTTGGGCCGGAATCTCAGCGGACCTACGCCCGCTATCTCTCGCTCCTGTTCGGCTACGGAATCCGCCACGGGTGGATTGACCGGAACCCGCTCGCATCGATTGCGCGGCCGCGCGTTTCAGAAACCGAAGTGGGCATTTACACGCCTGCCGAAGTGGGGCGGATTCTGGCGAAGGCCGAAGAGTCTTTCCCTGAAACGGTCGCCGTTCTCGCCATCTCGCTTTTCGCCGGCTTGCGTCCTTCGGACGTCGAAGCGCTGCGGTGGGAGGACATCGACCTTGTCCGCTCCGTGATTCGCGTTTCGCAGCGGAAAGGCCGGAGCGCGCGGAACCGGTTCGTTTCGATCATCGCGCCCCTTGGCGAATGGCTGGCCCGCCATGGGCAGGCGTCAGGGCGAGTCTTTCCGTTCGCCAAGGCGGATTCGGAAAACGTATCGTGGGGGCGGCTGCGCATCCGGAAGGCCATCGGGGCCGCCGAGGTCAGGCCGGTTTCGGACGGGCTGCGGCATAGCTTCGGATCCTATCGGCTCGCCGTTCTCGGAGGCAACCGCCACGAGGTGGCCCACGAAATGGGCAACAGTGAAGCGGTGATTTTGAAGCACTACAGGCGTCCGGTTCTGCGCAGCGATGCCGTCAGCTACTTCTCGATCATGCCCGGCGGCGCCGCACCGAACGTCGTTCCGATTTCGAGCGCGGCGAGATGAAGGCGGAGACGGGACGGTGGGAGGCCGCGGCGGAGGAGCTGGCGGCCGCGGGGCCGGACTGCGGATCCGTCGAGGGATGGCTTGAGCACTGGACGGGCCGAATCCGCTCCGAATCATTCACGTTCGCCGAACCCGTTCCGGCTGCTGCGATCCCAGAGGAGGTTATCCGGCGTGCTTGGGAACTGCGGAAGGCAGGCGCGAAGCGGAAGGCGTCGCCGTGGAAAATCCGGTGCGTCGAGGCCGTCGTCTCCGGCGAAGGCACGGAAAGGCGCGTCTTAACCTTCAGCGCCCAGAGGCTGCGGACCGGTCCGGCAGAGAAGCTGCCAAGCCCTCCGTACTTCCTGCCGACGGTGCTGATCCGCAACGAGAGCGGGAAGGAACTGCGGGTCAACCGGAGCGACTTTGAGGGGCCGGACGGCGAGCGTGCCCCGCAGTGGCGTGAGTGGTCGGAGGTTAGCCGGAGCGAGCCGCCGGAGGAGATTTCAATCCGGAGCTTCAACGCCAGGGCGGCGGGGCGGGTGGAGCCGCCGGAGCCCGAAACGCGGCAGTGGAGGGAGGTGAGCCGGGGCGCCATCGAAGTTTGGTGCGCCGGCGGGAAGTGGCGGGCGCGGGTGACCACGCCTGCGGAAATGCCCTGGAGCCGGTTCGTTTCGCCGGAACTGCGCGACTTCGCGTCCGCGGTGCGGCGCCTGGAGTTCGGGCGGCTTTGCAAAGAGAACGCTGGAGTTCCGGTGACGGTTCCGCTCTGGCAGCGGTTAACACCGCGGCAAGGCCGGCCACCGGCGCCCCCGATGGCGGATCCTTTGACGGCCGATCTCGTGCCATCCATCCGGCCGAACCGGCGGGACGCCGATAAGGCTTTCGTCGGTGCCCTGCGCCAGAAGGCGATGGGCGACCCGTGGGCAACGGAGCGGTTAGGGGACGCTTCCGCCATCGGTGCGCGGGAGGCGGGGAGGGACTGGGATTTCGCGACCGGCGGAGAGGACCTTTCAACGGCCGGCCTGGTCGAGGTCCGGCGGGCCGTCGAGCGGTGCGCCGTCGATGCCGGGGGCGTTCCGGCCGTCGCGGCGATTCACAAGCGGCTGTTCCCCCGGGATTTTGAGAAACCACGGCCGCGGCCGTGGAAGCCCGGTGCAGAACAGGCCAGAATCCTGCATGCGGATAAGTTGAAAACACTCAAAAAGGCGAACCGGAAAGCGTTGAAGCGCATTCTTTTAAGGCTGGGCCTTGGTTGGCTGGACGGGTGACCCTAACAGTTGCGGTCCTTACTGTTCTAAAACTTCGGGCCAGCAGGGTTCCGCAAAACGCGTTTCGTCGCCCCCATGGCCACGAAACCGACCGCTCAACCCGCCCCCCGTTCCGAACCCGCCGCCCGTCAGCGCACCAAGTCCGGCCGCCAGCGTGCCGCGAAAACCGATGCCATCGCACCGCCCGGCGCCCTGCTGCTGACAGGCCCTGAGATGGCCGGGGAACTCCGGTGCAGCTTGAGGCACCTGGAAAACTTGGTCCGGGCCGGGATCGTAAACCCGGTACGGCTAGGCCGGATGGTGAGGTTTCACCGCGAGACGGTGCTCCGGCAACTTATCGGCTGAAACGAGAAACCGCCCCGGCCCGGACAAGGAGGAGCGGTTTCTCAACAGCGAAACAACGATGGAGACTGCCACGTCCACACCCGAGAAGCAAGCGAAACTGCTGCGCCTCGCCTTGGATCCGGCCGCCCCCGAGGGCGAGGCCGTCGCGGCGTTCTTGAAGTTCAAACGGGCGGTCCTCCGGGAGGGGAGCAGCGCGGTGTGGTTCGGCGGACAGGCCGCGGCTCCGGCGCCACCGATTCCCGGTTTTGCCA
>DATKCT010000006.1:0-2897 GCA_035513055.1 Verrucomicrobiales bacterium
GCCTAATCAGCTCACAGAAGTGGGAACGGCTGATGACGGACGACTATTACGAAAGCAACGAGATTCTCGTGGTCCTCCGTAGGTATAGGCCGAAGTGGATTAAGATTTTTCCTAATAAGAAGAAATTCCAACAGCTCAAGAGCGACTGGACAAAACCCGTACAGATGGTTAACGGAAGCCCTGTAAATGGATTCTGGACGAGGCTTCGAACAGAACCCCGAGAGGAGGCTGCTACAGTCCGTCGCCTCCAATTACCACTTCTCACGGCTGCCCGTCGCGAGACAGAGGTGATGCGACGTCAGAAATTGGTGATCGAGAAGGTCTGCGGGAGAGACGCCCTCACAAACGCAAGGATTACGCTGGAGCCGCGACCAGAATGGATTGTGGGCACCGAAGGCGCCATTGAAAGATGGCGGTGGAAATGTTCCCAAACGCTTTTCAATCAGATTCACCGGACGGTTCTGTCTCAGCATGAATTTGATTGGCTGTCGCCATTTGTAAAGCTCAATAGGATCCTCGAGGCGAAGAATGACTGGGATCGCTTGTGGTGCAATGAGATCAAGAAGTGCGAGGTTCCAACAGCTTGGCTGCGAACAATCGGCTCTATCGCCCAAGAGTCGATGAAATGGACCAGGGGAACACCAGGAGACAATCAAATCGTGGCCATGCTGCCGCGTACCGACGTCATCGCCACCACAGACCGTGCACTAGTGCGGCTCATAGCGGTACTTGCCAATGATGCTCCCTGTAAGATCGGGCGAGGAGAACTCGTAAAGGACGGGGGGAAGACACGGGAATCTCTCCACGAGCTTTTGCAACAGCTAGGTAAACAACGGAGTAAACTATGATCGTGTTACTTAGTGGTCATGAGCATAAATACGATGACGTTCGTTGCGCCAGGTTTGGCCTGTGGCGAAGCGCGAGGAGGGCGCATCCCCGCAGCGGGCTGTAACTGACGAGCAACGAAGCCACAGGCCAATCCTGGCGCAACCCGCAGGGCGGCGGTTTCTTTCGGCGCAGACTTCGTTGCTCGCTCCTAACAGACCGCTGACGGGTATGCTCGTCGCTCGCGCCTCGCCTGCGCCAAAAATCCCTCGCCGCAAACGCCATCGAATTTATGCTCATGACCACTTAGGGAACGGAAGCGGGTTGGGGTTCTTGCTGAACAGCGGCCAGGTATTCGTGCAGTTGCCGAAAACCCTCCTCGGATGCGATGGTGGGAACGTGGCGAAGCGAACTCTCGAGATCCAAGGCCAACGCGGCGGCGAGTTGACGGAGTTCGGCAGCGTTGGGCCCCCCGTTGGGAGCGTGACGCAGCTCCTGAACGACGGCCAGGATTCCTAACCAATCCTTCTGGCGCATCATCTCGAGCGATTCTAAATGGACGAGACGCAGCCCGGATCCCGCGTCGAATGGGATCGCGGAGGAACCAGCCGGGTTGCCGGGCGCGGACAGCCCTGCTTCTTGTGGCGGCATCCTCAGCGGGCGCGGGCTGGTGTTCAGCGTTTGGAAGAGAAGATAGAGAGCCGCGAACAGGAGGGCGGCGAGCGCCCCCAACGCACACCACAGGATCCAAGGTGCGGCGATCTCCGGAATTTCCCGGCCATCGAGAGGGCGGGTTTCCGCCGCGCGGGTCCGAGCAGGGGATGGCGCGCGGGGGGAAGACTCGGGAGGGACGGACCCGGAGGAGGGCTTTGGCCCGGAGATCGCGCGGCGGCGCAACACGTCCATTTCCTCCTCGAGACCGTGTTTGGCGGATTCGCTGTCTCTCAGGCGAGCTTCGAGCGCGTCGATCCGGCTGGTGAGATGAAGTTCGGCCTGAGCGCGGCGGGTGAGTTCGAGCATCAATCGCCCTACGGCGTCCAGATTGAGCTGCTCCGGCGCGGCTGTGGGCGGAGCAGGTGGCCGCACGGGCAGGACGGAGACGGAACCGGACAGAGAGGACTCAAGGATGCGGACCGCGTCTGCGAACGAAGTGGGCCGGGCCGACGGATCGGGCGCGCTGAGGTGGTGGGCTGCCCGCACGAGTTCCGGCGGCGCCGGTTCTGGGGCCTCCCTGAGGAGACGTTCGAGAAGGATGCCCACCGAAAAAATCGCGCCCGGCACGTTCTCCGGTTCGGCGCCGGAGCATTCGGGCGGAAGGGCGGAAGGTTCGTCCAGCGGCGGCCGGGCTGGGACGAGATGATGCAGGAGAAGCCGGACTTCATAGCCGGCTTGATCCGGGCCGGAGGTCAGGTGGATGTTCCCGGCCCAGAGACGGGGAATCAGTCCTGGATAGATCTGGGCCTCGGACAGGCCCTCCAGACAGCGCGTCAGCAGCCGGACAAGCGCCTCGGCGCCGAGGGGCCGGACACTCGTCCATTTCTCGAGCAACGCGCCCGGATCGGCCTGCATGGCATAGTAAAAGAGATTGTCCTCGCACCCCGTGTCGACGATGCGCGTGAAGCAGGAGGGGTCATTCTCGATGAGGGTCCGGGCCAGACCCACGAAGCCTTGTTGGCGCTGGTCGCTCGCCAGTTCCGAAGCCGGGAAAACCCGGAGATAAACTGGAGATCCCGAGCGCCGTTCCGTGGCGTGCACCGTCATTCCCGTGCCGTCGCGCGCGATGGGGTTCAGGGCGGCATCCGGAGCGAGGAGGAAAGGTGCGAAGCCAGAGGCGGGTAGTTCCATTGGGGGGCCGGGAGCCGCGAAACGCACAGTGTGAGCAGGTCCGAAGGTCAATGCAACGAAAAGGGGAAGCTGAAAAGGGAAGGCAACAGGGCCGTTTCATCTGAGTTGAACCGGGAAGTGCGTTTCTGCTTGGGACGGACAGAAGTTTGAACTCCGGCCCCAGGGGCGGGCGCGCCGCCTTGCGTGTGGGTGCAAGCGGCGCCCGCTGCACGGCGCGGGCAGGAGGC
>DATKCT010000007.1:0-6952 GCA_035513055.1 Verrucomicrobiales bacterium
CGGAGACATCCGGGAGATCCAGGCGGTGGTGGAGGGCGATGAATTGGTGCTTTCGATGACGGTGGAAGGCATCATTACGCCTTCGGTGGAGCAAACGCCTGAGGGCAAGACCAACCGGTATTACTATCATTGGCTTTTGGACACCGACAACGACCCGGCCACGGGGTTCAGCAACTCGGAGTACGAAGGGAACCAGACCAACGTCGCAAATCCGATCGGCGGCGAGCGGGTCGTGCAGGTGGGTTGGAGAAACGGGGCTCCGGACGGCGTGATTGTTTACGACCCGCTCAACGAGCAAGGAGTTCCGCCGCTGCTGGAGGATTTTCCGTTCGAGTCGAACGGGGCGACGATGACGGCGCGGGTGCCGTTGTCAGTGCTGGGCGTTCAGAGCGGGCAGACCATCGCGTTTTCGGCTTATCAGGAAGGGGCGTCGGATGATTGGATGGTGGATTGGATGGAGTCGGCGACCCTGACAATTCCTCAGGGAGACTCCACGGGCATCGTGTCGGTCGAGGACCCGGCTGATCTCGGGGATTCCAGCGGGGATATCGCGCTCATCCAAATGTCGGTGGACAGCGAGTGGCTGTATGTGCGCATGGCCGTGCATGGCATCATCACGCCCTCGGTGGAACAAACGCCTGAGGGTAAGACCAACCGGTACTATTATCACTGGCTGTTTGATACCGACAACGACCCGGCCACGGGGTTCAGCAATTCGGAGTACGAAGGGAATCCAACCAACGTGCAGAACCCGATAGGAGCCGAGTTGGTGATTCAGGTGGGTTGGCGAAACGGGGCTCCGGACGGAGTTTACGCCTATGATCCGCGCAATGAACAGGGGACTCCGCCGCTGGTCGAGGATTACGAGTGGCAGTCCAATGGGAACTCGATGGAGGCGCGACTGCCCTTGGCGGCTCTCGGATTGCAGCTAGGGCAAACGGTCGGCTTTTCCGCGTTTCAGGAAGGCGCTTCGGACGATTGGTCCGTGGATTGGGTGGAGTCGGCGGTGGCTCCGCTGGTGATTCCCTCGGCAGGTAACGTGGACCTGATCGTGGATGCGGGCGCGGATCCTTACGCGGCCACAGCGGAGTTGGTGGACGACGAACGGGGCGAGGTGGACGAGAGCACGGTGGTGTTGCTCATTGATGGAACTTCGCTCGACACGGAGGCGGCCAAGACTGGCGGCCAGACCTCGGCTCGCGGGCTCCTGCCTTCGCCCTTGGCGCCGGAGACCGCTCACACCCTGCGTGTCGAGTATCAATTGGTAGGATCGGACCAGATTCACGGGCGGACGATTCCGTTTACGACGCCCAAGTATTCTATCTTGCCGCCCTCGTATGCGGCTACGGAGGTCGATGCCGGCGCAACGGGATTCGAGTTGTATCTGACGCAGATCAGTGAGGCGCAGAGCGGGGTCGAGAGTCTGCATCTCAACACCGGCGTCTTGGCGGAGAGGCAGTTCTCCGGGGAGTTCCGGACGGAAGATGGGCGGCTGTATTACAACGAAGCCACCGGCGTGACGACGCATTGGACGGTCGAGCCCATGGCCGCTCCCGGGACAATCAACTGGTACGAAGACGCGCCGGTGGAGGTTGGCAACTTCCGGACTTCCACGGGGAGGACCGATCAGCCCATTCCGGGTCTGCCGGGAGCGCGAGGCAGCACCAACGGGGTCGTGATGGAGATAGTCGCTTATTTGGAACTCGAGCCTGGCTTTCACCGGCTCGGGATCAACACCACCGGCGGCTACAAGGTTGCTATGGGGCCGGCGGTACATGACCGGCTCGGGCAGCAAGTCGACCAGTTTGATGGACAGCGGCGGTATTCCTACGAGGCGGATCACTATTTCAATGTCTTGGTGGACGAAGCCGGATTCTACCCGTTGCGGTTGCTGTGGTATCACAGCCGGCGGACAAACCAAGGCGCCCAGTTGGAAGTGTATTCGATTGCCGATAAGAGACGCATTCTGATCAATGATCCGGAGGATCCGAAGGCGCTTCGTTCCTACCGTTCTTCACCGGTTGCGCCGCCCTTCGTCCGGGCTGCAAGTCCGCTTCCCGGAGACAGCAAGGTGGATCGCTTTGCGCCGGTGCGATTCGAGATCGCGGATGGCGCTTCGAACACCGTGATTGTGGGCGCGACAGTTTTGTTGGACGGGTTGGAGGCGCCGGCCCGGGTGGAACGGGGCGACGGCGTAACCATTATCGAGTATCAGCCTTACACTTTCCAATGGGGCAGCACTCACTCGCTGACGCTTTCTTATAGTTATGGGGACGATCCCCCTTCGACCCGGACGGAAACGTATCAGTTCGGAGTGTCGTCCGACGCGCTGGAGCTGCCGGCGGCTTGGGCTTCACCAGTGGCGGAGGCCGGTGAAAGCGGGTTCGAGGCGCGATCCGTGCAAAGCGTGGCGCCGCGGGCGGACTCGGTGGCTGCCGCGGAAGCGCAACTGCTGACCAACGGAGATTTCTCGGGCACCGCGCAGCCTGATACCGTCAATTTCAATCTGATTGAAGGGGGGCAGGCCGGGTTGGTGGGCGGCGACGCCGGACTGGCCGAGGCCGGCTTGATGGCGGCGGAAAACACCGGATATGTTTCGGCGGAGTTCACCTCGCACCTTTGGTTGACTCCGGGAGTGCATACCTTTGGGGTCAACAGCGACGATGGTTTCTTGCTTACCGCGGGACGGGTTCCGCAGGAGAAGACACTCGAGTTGAGCCGTTACGATGGCGGCCGTGGAGACAGTTCTACTCCGCAGAACCTCGCGGATGTGTTGGTGCGGCGCGAGGGGCTTTATGCTTTCCGCTTGCTCTGGTATCAAGGCGGAGGCGACGCCAGTGTCGAGTTTTATCGGTATGACCGCAGCGCCGGAACAGCCACGCTGATCAACAGCGGCGAACCGGGAGGGATTCCCGCTTACCGGACCCGCGCTGCGGACCCCGGACCGGTGAATGGTCCATTGCTGGCTGTCGAGGCGGAACTGGAGTTGCCCCGGCTGCCGCTCGGATCAGACCCGTTTCCCCTGGCGATTTGGCTTTACAATGCGGGCGCCGCGGCGCTCGATGTGACGTCAGCGGTTGTCTCCGGAGCCGACGCGGAAGCCTTTTCGGTGCAGAGCACGCCTGCGGTGGTTGCTCCGGGCGATAGCGGAGCGGTGTTGCTATCCTTTGAACCAGGTGAGCGGATCGGACGGTATACAGCAAATCTCGTGCTTCGGACCAACGATCCGGGCGAGCCTGAAGGCGGGACGATCGTCCGCCTGATTGGCGGGCTGGTGGACCCTGCGGGCCCCTGGGCCCACTACCGGCTTGACGATGCGGAAGGCAGTCTCGAGGTCTCCGATGATTCCGGAAACGGCCGGACGGGCGCGATTTGGACCGGGGCCGGCAGCGCGACCTTCGGAGCGGCCGCGATAGCCGATGGAACGGCCCTGGAGTTGGACGGCGGCGGGGCCATTCGAATAGCGGGCAGCAGTTTCGACACCTGGAGAGATTTGAGTGTGTCGCTTTGGGTGCAAGCACAGGATGTGATGGAACCGCAGAGCCTTTTTGCGTTGGGATCCGACCCGACCGATCCCGCCTTCGCCTTGGTGCTGGGCGGAGGAGTGTTGACCTGGTTCGGACAGGGCGAGGGTCAATTGACGACCGCGGAGGGACTGCTAGAAGCTGGCCAGGGGCATCATGTGGTGCTGACCTACCGCGAGACCGGCGAAGGTTCTATCGGATCACTCTGGATCGACGGAGTGGAAGCCGCGAGTTCAGGTCCGGGCGGCGTGGCGGCGTTCCCTGGCAATCTCACCACCACGCTCCTGTTCGGCACCTATTATGAAGTGCTGCCCTTGAGCGGCGTCCTTGACGATATCCAGATTTACGGCCGGGCTTTGCCGGGCGAAGATGTCGTCTATCTGCTTGAGAATCCCGGCGTAGCCCTGGGCGCGGCGCCGGTGGTTCCGGGCGAAGATGCCGGATTCATCTCGGATGTCGGTTTTGCCGGAGACGGCTCGCTGGAGGTCACCATCGCCACGGTCGCCGGGAAGAACTACACCTTGCAGTATTCCGAGTCTTTGGAACGTGCGTCGTGGATCGATCTGCCGGGCACGGTCGCTGGAAACGGCGAACCAGTGGTGCTGAGCGACGACGATCCCGAACGTCTGGGACGGGAAGACGGGTATTACCGGGTCGTTGCGCGTTAAAAAGCGCGTGAATCACGGATCGGACCGGCCGGGGGGCGCCCCTTTTCCTCCGGCCGGTTCGAAGCCTTCCGCACCCTTTCCAGCGAGACGGGCGTTTCTGCTTCGCACTTGCAATTCGGATTCCCCCGCCAAAGCCAGCTCCGGGTCGACATCGTAGACGCCTTCCGTTTCTTTTGCCGGAAGCTGAGGGGCCCGGGCGCCTGCCGCTTCCCTATTGTGCCAAACGTTTTCGCGGAACGTAAAGGAGCCGGCATCGACGCCCGGACCGACGTTGACATGGACCTGCACACGGTTGTCGTGGACGACCACATTGTTTTCAAACACCCCACCGGCGCAGGGTCGAAAACGGGGATCCTGGTTCTCCTGAAGAATCCGCAGGATCCACTTGTCTTGACCATAGAACGTGTTGTGATGGACGCGCCCGCCCTGTGCCGTGGCCCAAGCAATCGCCGCCATGCCGCCCACAAAGCGGTTTCCGGCAATCTCGACTTCTTTGGCTTCGAAATCTTCAGGTTCCGGACGGAAATAGGGGAGCCCGGTGCTTCCCCCGATATTGATGGCCCGGTGACCCGGATCCTTGAAGAAGCAGCGCATGACTTGGATGTTTCTGCTGCCGCCTTTGATCTGGACGGCGTTGCTTTGGCTAAAACCTTCCTTTCCTTCGAAGCGGCAGTCCGCGATGATTCCATCCCGGCATCCCACCATGTCGATTCCGGAACCGCCCCAACCGCTGATCGCGCAGTCGCGCACCTGGAAATCCGTTACGCCTGAGAGTTTGAGGGCATCGTGATTTCCCATGGGACCGATGTTTTGAATGACCACGTTTTCCACGAGGATGTCTTGGGCGGGCGTGCCGGAGGAACCGCCGTCGTCTATGTTGATCCCGTTGCCCGAACAGTCCGTGACGCGGAGGTTCCGAATCACCAAGTGAGAGCAGTTGGAAAAATGAAATGCCGAGCTTCCGCCCGAGAAAACGGGAAGGGTTCCATCGTCGCCGGCGATTCCGTGGATGACGATGGGGTTTCCTGCTTCGCCAGACAGATCCTGCGCTGAGATCCCGCCCCGGTAGGTTCCGGGACCGATCTCGATCCTATCGCCTGGTTGCGCCCGCTGTAAGGCGTTTTGGAGGGCGGAGCGGCTGGACACTTGGACGTTGGCCGCGGTGCTGTTGTCCGGAAGAGCCGCAAGGAGAAACAGCGCGCCGGCGATGGAGCAATTGGGCAATGTGGGGAAACAGTGAGGATGGGTGCGCATGGTGAAGGATAGTCGAGGAGTCTGGATGGAGCCAAGGGTGAAAACTCGTCCACTTCGATCGGCTTTGGGAGCGACTGACCCCAACTCCCCGACTCCCCGGCTCCCCCTCCCCCTCGCCATTCGCCATTCGCCACTCGCTACTCGCTACTCGCTACTCGCTACTCGCTACTCGCTACTCGCTACTCGCTACTCGCTACTCGCTACTCGCTACTCGGCGCTTGCGCCCGCGCCGAGTTCGCCTATGATTCCGCAATGAAAGAAAAGGCATCAACCAGAAAGAGAGCCTCGGCCGCTAAGAAGACGTCGGCCAAACGTTCTAAGAGCGCTGCCAAGAGATCTGCTGTGTCTGTAACGGTCATCGAGTCAGGCCAAGCCTCCAAGAAGGCTGGCGCCCAAAAAGGAGCGAGCAAAAAGGCCGCCCGCGGAATGGCTAAGCAGCCTAGTTCACGAAACTGGACGACGATCGGCCATTCCACGGGTTCGGGAGTACATCTTGGTTCTGTCTATGTGATCCAACATTCTGGTAGTAAGAAGATCAGGACCCACGTTGCTAAAAAGGCATCGGGTAAAGAGATACGATCCAGCCTAGGCATTACTGAAAGCCGACGTACGGCAGTGCGCGGCATCCTGAGAAGTCTTGAGGAGAAAGGACGCATCAAGAAAGCCTGAATATGCCGGCCTCAGTACGCGACCCGAATGCCGTATTCCTCAACGTTCCGTTCGACAATCAATACGAAAAGCAGTTTATAGAGCTGATAGCCGCTACTATCGCGGTTGGCCGAACTCCGCGTTGCGTGCTCGAGATCGCCGAAACCGGAATTGGTCGGCTTACGCGATTGCTTGAAATCATCTCTGCGTCCCAAGTCTCAGTGCATGACCTGAGTAGGGTTGGAGTGCCTGCGCGGTTTAACATGCCCTTTGAACTCGGATTGGCTTGTGCGGTTGGGCATTTTGAGCCGCCTCATGCATTCATTCTGATTGAGCGCGTTCAATATCGCGTTCAAAGAACCCTCAGCGACCTTAACGGCAGAGATCCATACATCCACGGAGGCTCCATCCGCGGATCGATTAACTGCATCGTGGATGCGCTGCGCCCATCCGGCGGGCGAGTGCGTGTAGAAGACGTTGTTCCGTTGTACCGCACACTTGCTGAGGTCGGTAAGTACCTAAAACGGCAGTCGCATCCTCGCACTCTTTTTTCTCGAGCAAATTTCATTGA
This sequence comes from Verrucomicrobiales bacterium, assembly GCA_035513055.1. GTDB lineage: Bacteria > Verrucomicrobiota > Verrucomicrobiia > Verrucomicrobiales > DEV007 > DATKCT01. The sequence goes on from DATKCT010000007.1 coordinate 6,666, forward strand.
TTTGGTAGCCGCGGGAGTGGAACGAGCGCAAGATCTGAAACTCATCAAGCCATAGCGGCGGCTGTCCGGCCGTTTAATCATAAAAGGACAGAAAAGGAACTCGGGGTCAGTAGTATCAGATCAAATCAAGGGTTTTTTCTGATTTTCTGGAGAGTAAGAAGTTCGGAGGAATATTTATCATGCGGCAAACCGGGAACTCTCCCGTCTTGTGAAGTCGATTCGGTTGAGGAGGAATTTTGTTAAAGTTTCCGAAACTTTGCTAAAACGCAAAAAATCGGGAAGGGTGT
>DATKCT010000008.1:0-69283 GCA_035513055.1 Verrucomicrobiales bacterium
TGGCCTTCCCGCCTGCCCAGAGGCGAGGGTTGGTGGGGGTTCATTGACGCAGGGAGGTCAGGGAAACGGGCGGGACGGGTGTGGGGCGGCCAAGTTGCAGGGTGGTGAGGTAGCCGAGGGGCTTCGTTAGAATGAAACGGCCCCCCCGCTGCCGCGAGAGGGCCGTTTACCCCCATAGCTTTGCTGGAAAACGAGAATTCCGGTTCAGGTATGTGGAACCGGAATGCAACCTCGCCTTCCGTACCTCAGAGTGGGAAAACTGCCGTTGGGTCTCAAAGCTGTATTTGTTCCAGTTTCGTTGCACTGCGATCCGATCCGGTTGTCGAGAGGCCGCGACTGGCTTTGAGGGAGCAGGGCGGCAAATGTGCAAACGCTGGAACCGGATCGGAGCTACGGCAGCTCCGAAGCCGGATCAGCGAGTGCTGTCGCCAGCGGGCGCGCGTCCGGAGCGAGGATGGAAGGTAGTCCGGGGAGCGCACACGTATCGAGTAATTCGTGTTACGGAATGTTCACAGGATTGCCTTTCGATGTTGCGAGGGGCTGATCTAGGTCTCTCGCGGTCTCGATCACTTGAAAAAGAACTCATCGAAGCGCCGTTGCGGCTCCGCTCAAGCGGCAGGCAGGCCCTGCTCTCGTTGTGGGCAGGGAGCGCGGGCCTGGCTCTGGCGCGTCGCGTTTGAGCGGCAGGCATGGATAGGATTGCGAGTTGCTTTGGCATTGTGCGTCAGTCTTGCGTGGAGCGGATCTCTCGGGAGCGGAGCGGTGTGGGCGCAGGAGGCGGCGGTTGAGGCAGGGGACCCGGATGGGGCAGAGCCGGTTGAGGCGGTCGATGGAATGGAAGAGCCGGCTGAGAGACGTGAGTTGGAAGCCGGAGTTGAGGAGGAAGTAGTAGTGCCAGGGGGAGGCGAACCGGCAGGAGAAAGCGAAGAAGAGGAACCTGGCTCCGAAGCGGGCGAAGTGCCTGCGAGCGTCGATCCAGAGACTGGAGAACCTGAGCCTCCACTTGAAGGTGAGCCCGAAGCCGAGCCAGGGAGCGGCCAAGAACCCGGCGGAGAGCCTGAGCTGTCGCCGAGTGAACTCTTAGGCCGCGGGGTATTGCGGGTCGAAGTGTATGACGCGGAATCGGGCTCGGCGTTGCAGGGAGTCAGCGTCTTGGTGACCGAGACGGGTATGGGCGGGCTCACCAGTGCGCAGGGGGTTGTGCAGGTCGACATCGTCGAGGGCAGTTATACCGTGTTGATTACCGAGACGGGATATCGCATCGAGACGATCGAAGGCATCGAGGTCCTTCCGCGAACTACGAAGACGGTCAGGCGCGGTCTGGAACGCCGGGCTGCGGAGGAGGAGGACGCGATCTGGGAGATGGAAAGGTTCGTCGTGGTGGCGGAACTAGTCGAGGGAGGGACAGAGGTGCTGCTTCTCGACCGGCGCGAACTTGCAGGCCTGGCAAACCTGATTGGGGCGGACGAGATTTCGCGTTTGGCGCTCGGGGATGTCGCGGCGGCGGCTTCGAAGATCGTGGGAGTGAACATTGTCGATGGGCGCTACGCAGTCATCCGCGGGTTAGGCGACCGTTACTCCGCAACGACTTTGAACGGCGCGCTCATCCCGAGTGCAGACCCGTCGAAGAAGGCGGTGCAACTCGATCTCATTCCGACGCACTTGGTGGATAATCTCGCCGCTGTGAAGACCTTCACGCCGGACATCTCGGCGGAGTTCGCTGGGGGCAGCGTGGACATCCGGACGCTGCGTTTTCCCGAAGAGCGCATCATCAAAGTGGGCGCGGGCGTCAGTTATGGCGACCTGGTGACGGGGGAGCGGGTTTACCGGAATCCGGACCGCGCGATGAACATTTGGGGGCGGGTGGACGACTCGCTGCCTCCGGTGGGCAGTCCTGCCGATTTTGCCCGCGGGGTTGCGCGGCCCACGGATCCGCCGAGCCCGGAGCAGGTGGAGGCAGACGAGGTCTGGACGCTCTTGCATACGAATGGCTCGATGAGGCCGAGACGCAGCACGGCCGACCCCAATCAAGGATTCGAAGTGACATTGGGCGACAGTTTCGAGTCCAAGATTGGGAAGTTGGGCGTGGTGTTGGCGTTGACGCAGGACCGGAAGTTTCAGTTCCGGGACGAGGTCGAGATCAACCGGGGATCCAACAATCTTGGGAGTTTTCAGGTGAGGCAGGGGCAGGAGGAAGTGCGGTCCGACGAAGAGGTGACTTGGGGCGGCCTGATCAACACGGCGGTGGAATTCGCCGAGGGTCATCAGATTGGTTTTACGCTCATGTCCAACAATGCGTCGGCTGACAGCATTACCCTCGGGCGTCGCGTGGTGAATGACGAAGACAACACGGTGAGCAATCCGGTGGATGGGAACCCCGGTTTTGTGAGGCGATACAACGGAGCCGCGGCGCGGGTCTACCGCTCGTTCGACGAGATTGAGTATCTGGACCGGTCTTTGGAAGTGAGGCAGTTGCAGGGGACTCACTTATTCGAGGACTGGGGCGGCTTGAAATGGGACTGGCTGGTCAGCGGAGCTGAAGCGGAGGAAGACCGGCCGGACACCCGCTTTCTCCGGAGCTTCCAACTGGATTACGACGACTCGAGTCTGGAAGGCTATCCCGGAATAGGGCCTGGCGATCTGGATCCGGACCGCGGCACGCAACTCACCCAGGGGAATCCGTTAGGCGGAAATCCGGCCAACTCGTTCCGCGAGTTTCTGAACACCTTCGAAGAGGGGTTGAATTTGCGATCGGACTTGACGATCCCGCTGTGGGGATACGGAGAAGAGAAACGGAACAGCGAACTGAAATTAGGTTTCTCCTTCAACGACAAGGACCGCTTCGTACGGGGCCGGCTGTTCAAGTATGATTTAGGCAGCCAGTTGCGCACGAACTTGGCCCGGGATGAGCAACTCGGGATCGACTTGCAGGAGGACTGGGATAATCCGGACCGGATCGACGGGAGTGCGCGAAACGGGAACGCGATCTATTTCACGGATTTGACGCGCGCCGGGAACACGGTTCGCAACGTGGACGCGGCTTCTGAGATCTCCGCCGGCTACGTGATGGGCACGGCCCATTACGACAGGTGGCGGATCGTGGGGGGAGTTCGCTTCGAGTCGGAGGACCGGGGGTTCGAGGTGATTCGCACTCTCAACAGCACGGATCAGGCCGACGCGCTCAACGCCAAGCTGGGAGGTCCTGGAAACCCGATCCGCAACGAGTATGCGCTGCCGTCGATCGGATTGGATTACACCTTCGGGGAGGACGACCAACACGCGATCCGTTTGGCTTATGGCCGTACGGTGGCGAGGCCGACTTTCTACGAGTTCGCTCCCATCCGCACTGTCGACCAGACGGACGGATTGGAGGTGCGCGGCAACGAAGAACTCGTGGATACGGTCATCGACAACTTCGATGTGCGCTGGGAATGGTATCCGAAAGCGGACGAGATCGTGTCGCTCAGCTTGTTTTGGAAAGAGATGGACCAGCCGATCGTCACGACGGTAGGGACGACGGCCAACAGCGGCTTTTATCGATCATGGGAGAACAGTCCGGCCGGCACCTTGCGCGGGGTGGAGATTGAATACCGGAAGTACTTCTTTGAGAACTGGCTGATTTCCACAAACTTGACGTATATCGATTCGATGATCGACCCGCTGGAGACAGCCTCCGGGGCGACGGGATCCGCGACGATCTTTGAGGGTCAGCCGGAATGGATCTTCAACTTGATCTTCGGCTACGACAACCCGGATTGGGGATTTAACGCGAACCTTATCTACAATTTCACGGACGACATCCTGACCGACGTGAGCGCGGACCCCAACGTGCCCAACATCTTTCGCGAGGCGGTGCACACGCTCGATTTCGTGATGTCCAAAGAGTTTAAAAACGGGCTGACGTTGAAGTTTTCGGCGCGGAATCTCCTCGATTCGGATTTCAGGAAATTCTATGAGGGCCAGGATTTGGATTACGAAGAGTATTCGCCGGGACGGACATTTGCGATCGGGGCGAGTTGGGATTTTTGAGCGGAATACCGTCGCTGGAGATCCGAAGAAGGATGGACGAGAAAGCCACGGGAGATTCCCCCGGGAATTCTGTCTAAACCGTAACAGAAAAGCGCCTGCCGGGCATCGAGTCCGGCCTTAACGGGAGCTGGATCCGTTTAAGCTAAGAGCGGATCCAAGGGCTCTCGAAAGGAGTTGAGTCAACTGTAACGATTCTTTAACACGAAAACCTTTTCGGATTAGAGAGCCCAGTTCTACGAAGCACCTGAACGCGAAATTTGAAACTCTCGAAGGCTTGCGGAACCGCAGCCTGAGCCTTTAACCCTGCACACTTCTCTTCTTATGAATATCCGGCATTTCTCTGGTTTGGCCGCAATCGCTCTGCTGAGCCTCCTCGTTCTCAATTCCGGGCCGTCTGCACGCGCAGCCGATGTGGAGCTTACGGCAGACATCGCGCAAGATACGACGTGGACGGCGGACAACGCGTATTTGTTTGGCAAACCCATCTTTGTGACGAACGGGGCGACGCTGACGATCGAGCCCGGCACGACGATCTATGGATATGAGGACGTAGGAGCGGGGACATTTGGCTCACTGGTGATCACGCGGGGATCGAAGATCATGGCGGTAGGTACGCCTGAGGATCCCATTGTGTTCACGGCGCGCGATGCGCGGGAGCGGGATCTGACGCTGGAAGACAGTTCGCTGTGGGGCGGGGTGTTGGTACTGGGGCGCGCGATTTTAAACGACGCGAACAACCCGGTCATCAACCCGGATAATCCCGTGTCGAAGACGCGCGAGATCGAAGGGTTTCCGACGGGCGGCAACGAGGAGAACATCACGTATGGCGGGTTGGACGACGAAGACGACAGCGGGAAGATCATTTACGTATCGATCCGCTATGGGGGATTCGAGTTTGAGCCGGACAACGAGATCAACGGGTTGACGCTGGGAGCCGTGGGGCGTGGGACGGAGATTCACCACGTCGAGGTATTCAACAACTCGGACGACGGGATCGAGTTTTTCGGGGGAACGGTGGACACGCATCACATGGTGATGGCGTTCAACGAGGATGAGGCCTTTGACGTGGATCAGGGTTACCGGGGCCGCGGTCAGTTTTGGTTTGCGATCCAGAAGAACATTGGCAACGGGTCGAACCATGCCGGGGAGCACGACGGAGGGGACAGTCCGGACAAGACCCTGGAACCTTTTGCGCGCTCATTGGTGTACAATGCGACCTACATGGGAGCCGGAGTAGGGGCAGGGAGCGCGCAGGACAACACGGCGTTCCGGCTGAAGGACAACTGGGCGGGGCAGTATCACAACTCGATTTTCACGGGATTTGAGGGGGCGGCGATGCGGATTGACGACGAGCCGACGCAGGACCGTGCGAACACGCCTGGGGATTTGTTGTTCGCCAACAACTTGTGGTATGACATTGAGAGTTACGATGGGACGGCGGCGTCGTTGACGCAGAACGGGACTGCGGAAGAGCTTGCGCAGGTCAGCGGGAATGGGAACCGGTACGAGAACCCGCATTTGGGCGGAACGAGCCGGAGGCCGTATGGGGGGTTGGATCCGCGGCCGATGGCTGGGGGTGCGGCGTATACGACAGCGATGAGCGAGGCTCCTGACGATCCGTTTTACGAGGAGGTGAGTTACAAGGGAGCCTTTAGCGCGGAAGACAACTGGGCGGACGGATGGACGCACCTGGCGGAGTTGGGGTATTTTGCGGTTCCGGAGGCGGCTCCAGCGGACGTGGAGGTTACTGCGGACATCACGGAGGACACGGTGTGGACGAACGACAAGAGTTATTTGTTGGGCGAGCCTGTGTTTGTGACGAACGGGGCGACGCTGACGATTGAAGCCGGGACGAAGATCTATGGGTATGAGGATGTGGGAGCTGGGACATTTGGGTCGCTGGTGATCACGCGGGGATCGAAGCTGTATGCGGAAGGGACGCGGGAACATCCGATTGAGTTTACGGCGCGGGACGAGAGGGACTTGGAGTTGACCTTGGAGGACAGTTCGCTGTGGGGCGGGGTGTTGTTGCTGGGACGTGGGGTGTTGAACGACGCGGGCAATCCGTTTCTCAATCCTGAGAATCCTGTGGAGAATACGCGGGAGGTGGAAGGGTTTCCGACGGGCGGCAACGATGAGAACATCACGTATGGGGGATTGGACGATGCGGACGACAGCGGGAAGCTGAGGTATGTGTCGATCCGGTATGGGGGATTCGAGTTTGAGCCGGACAACGAGATCAACGGGTTGACTCTGGGAGCGGTTGGGAGCGGGACGGAGATCGAGTATGTGGAGGTGTATAACAATTCGGACGACGGGATTGAGTTTTTTGGCGGGACGGTGGACACGCGGTATATGGTGATGGCGTTTAACGAGGATGAGGCCTACGACATCGATCAGGGGTATCGCGGGCGCGGGCAGTTTTGGTTTGCGATCCAGAAGGACGTGGGCAACGGGTCGAACGAGGGAGGGGAGCACGACGGAGGGGACAGTCCGGACAAGAGTCTCGAGCCGTATGCGCGGACGATGGTGTATAACGCGACGTGGCTGGGGAGCGGCGCGGAGGGCGTAAATGCGCAGGAGAACGGGACGTTCCGGTTGAAGGACAACTGGGCCGGGCAGTATCACAACAGCGCGTTTGACGATTTTGGGGATTTTTTCGTGCGTGTGGACGACGATCTCACGAACGCGCGGGTGGATGATGGGGAGTTGCGGATTGAGAACTCGACAGTAGGGACTGCGTTTGGGACGTATGACGGGAGTTTGGCGTCGTTGACGTTGAACGGGACGCCGCAGGAGTTGGCGTTGTTGGACGCGGCGCGGGGAGTGGAAGTGGCGGAGACGCGGCTGCGCGGGATTAGCCGTGAGGCGGACGGGGGCTTGGATCCGAGGCCGCGGAACGACAGTCCGTTGTTGGGCGCCACGTTGAGCGGGTTTCCCGCTGGTCAGAGCGGGTTTTTCCTGCCTGTGAACTATCGCGGAGCGTTTGGCGAGGAGAACTGGGCGCGCGGGTGGACCTATGTGGATCGTCAGGGCTACTTTGGGGATCTCGATCCCGGCGACGGGGGCGGCGACACGGATTCCGATGGGGATGGGCAGACCGATGCGCAGGAAGCCGTGGCGGGAACTGATCCAAACGATGCGTCGGATTACTTCCGGGTCACCAACGCTGTGCGGAACGATGCGGGCTTGGAGATCGCGTGGTCGAGCGTGGAAGGTAAGCAGTACGACATCGAGTATTCTGAGACGATGGCGGTGAATCCCAACTCATGGGTGGTGATAGCCACTGTGGAAGGGGCGACTGGCGACAGCTCGACCTCTTTTATCGATGCGGATGCGGAGCGTCTCGACAATCCGGAAGGCTTCTACCGCGCCCGTGTCCGGACCGAGTAACCGCTCTTAGGCTGGACGAGCGGGAGGTCCTGCCAATTGGGCGTGTTGATTATTCTGCAACGCCGCGCCGTGCGACCGCAGGAAGGAAGGGATCTGCATTCCCGAACCCGGTCTCCTCCCTCCTGGAGCCGACTGAGTCCGCATCCCGCGCCTGAGAGGCCAGATCCATCGGCCTAACCGTACCGGCCTTCGATATACTCCGCCGTCTTCGGATTGCTCGGAACCAAGAAAAGCTGCTCCGTGCGGCTGTGCTCGATCACCTCGCCCAAGAGCATGAAAATGCATTCGTCGGAAGCCCGGCGCGCCTGAGCCATGTTGTGAGTGACGATGACGATCGTGTAACGCCCCTTGAGCGCAAACATCAATTCCTCGATGTGGCGCGTGCCCTCCACGTCCAGCGTGCTGCACGGCTCATCCATGAGGATCACCTGCGGCTTCAACGGCAACAGCCGGGCGATGCAAAGCTTCTGCTGCTGCTCGAGTTGCAGCCCCGTCGCCTTGGTGTGCAGCCGGTCCTTCAAATCGTTCCACAACCCCACCTCCGTCAAAGCCTTCTCCACCGCATCGTCCAATTCTGAACGCTGCGGTTTCCGGTCGTTGTGGATATGCAACCCGAAAACGACATTCTTATACACGGAAATAGGCAGCGGATTGGGACGCTGAAAAACCATGCCGACCGACTTCCGCAACTCGATAAGCGAGACATCGGAATCGTAAATGTTCTTGTCCAAAATCTTGATCTCGCCCGTAGTCGTGACATAGCCGTACCGCTCGTTGACCCGGTTGAAACACCGCAACAGCGTCGTCTTGCCGCAACCGCTCGGCCCAATCAACGACGTGATGATGCCGTGTTTAATGTCGAGATTGACGTCGATGAGCGCCTGAAATTTGGCGTACCAAAGACTCAGGTTTCGCGTCGTGATGGCGTGGGAACCCGGATCGCTCATACAATGCGCTCAACAAAAAATCCGCGGCCCGGAGACTGAAAATCCCCGCTTTCGCACAGGAGCCCGTCTCGATCCGCCGCCTCGCGAACGGCCGTCTTTCCTCCAAACCGCCTCATCCGAAAATACCTTGCACGTATTCGTAGGTCCGCCGGTCCTTGGGATGCTCGCTGAAGATCACCCCGTTGCCGTCTAACTCGATGATCTCCCCGTTCCAAAGAAACATCGTCCGGTCCGCCAAACGGCGAGCCTGTTGCGTAAGATTCGTCACGAGGATGATCGTCATGCTCTTTCTCAACTCCTTGAGCACGTCCTCGATCCGCATCGTCGTGACGGGGTCGATGGCGATCGAAAACTCGTCCAAGCAGAGGATCTCCGGGTCATGCGACAAAGCGCGCGCAATGGTCAATCGCTGTTGTTGGCCCCCGGAAAGCTTGGTCCCAAGCGTGTTGAGCCTGTCTTTCACTTCATCCCAGAGCGCCGCCTGACGCAGGCAACGCTCCACGATGCCTTCCAATTCCCCTTTCTGGTTCAACCCCGAACACCGTGGAGCGAACGCAACATTGTCGTAAATGGTCAACGGCAATCCCACCGGCAACGGAGCGACCATCCCGATCTTGCGTCTCAACTCGAACACATTCTGCCGCCGCACGTCGAAACCGTCCACCTTGATGACCCCGCCGGTACGCGCATCGGCGGAAAACTCGATCGTCCGGTTGATGCAGCGCAGCAAGGAAGTCTTCCCCGATTGCGCGGGCCCGATGACGCCGAAGATCTCGTGTTCGCGGATGTCGAAACTAATGCCGTGAATGACCTCCTTGCCTGCGTAAGACAGGCGCAGATCCTCCACTTCGATTTTCTTGCGGGCGCTCATGTCACCATTTCTTGCGATTGCGCAGCCAAATGCGGAAGACGATCGCCGTCGAGTTGATCCCGATGATCGCGGCGATCAACACGGTCGCCACCGCGAAGGGCAACGCCTCCGGCACGCCCGTGACCTGGGTCGTCACCGTATACAAATGCATCGAAAGAGCCATCACCTGTTCTCTTAAACTGTATGCGAATAGATCGCCCTCGGCGATGTTCCGGTAGAACACCGCCCCGGTGAACATAATGGGCACCGTCTCGCCCGCCTTGCGGCTGATCTCGAGAATGACTCCCGTAAGAATCCCGCTGATCGAGTTGGGCAGCACAATGCGCCAGATCGTTTGCCATCGCGTGGCCCCGACGTTCCAACAGGCTTCTCGAAAACTCATCGGCACCGCGCCCAGCGCCTCCCTCGTCGCCGTGATCACCACCGGCATCGTCATGACCGCCAGCGTCAACGCGGCAGCCAACACACAGCGGCCCATCCCGAAAAACAGAACGAAGGCCCCCATCCCGAACAATGCGTGAACGATGCTCGGGACTCCCGCGAGGTTGAGCACCGCCAAATTCACGGTGCGAGTAAACCAGGTGTCGCGCGCGTACTCGTTGAGATAGACGGCCGCCAATACGCCGATCGGCGCAGAGACCGCCAGCGAAACCACCACCAGCCAAATCGTGCCCAGCAGCGCGCTCCAAATCCCGCCGGCTATCATGCCGCTCTTCGGGTTGGTCGTCAGAAACTCCCACGAAATCATGGGAGCCCCCTTGATGACCAAATAAGCCAGAATGCTGAACAAGGGCAGCAGCATGAGTGCCACCATCAGAGCGAAAACCGCCCGCGCCGCACGCTCCCGCCGCAGCTTGCGCCGGACACGCTCGTTGACGACGAATGGAGCGGCCGCGGCCGGGACTTGGGCGGACTCGGCCTGAACCGCTGTGGTCGGAACGCTCATTTCTGCTTGCGAATGCCCTTCACGATGACGTCAGCCGTGAGGTTGATGACGAACGTGATGGTTAAAAGAAGGATTCCGATCAAAAACAACACTCTGTAATGGTCGCTGCCTTCGCTGGTCTCTCCCAGCTCCGCGGCGATCGTCGCCGTGAGCGTCCGCACGCTCTCGAACATCCACATCCAGTTGAATTCGCCGTCGGAAGTGACGAACGGAATGTTGATCGCATGCCCAGTCGCCATCAGCACGGCCATCGTTTCTCCCACGGCGCGCCCGACTCCTAACAATACTGCCGCAAGCAGACCGTTCTTCGCCGCGGGAAGCAGCACACGGCAGATCATCTGCCACCGCGTCGCGCCGAGCGCGAGAGCGGCCTCGCGAAACCCGTCCGGCACCGCCTTGAGGGCGTCCTCCCCGATGCTCACCATGATCGGCATAGCCATGAGCGCCAGGATGAATGCCGCATTGAACACGTTCAGCCCCACCGGCACGTTGAACACCTTGATCACCAGGGGGCTGATCACCGTGAGTCCGATAAACCCCCAGACAATGCTCGGAATAGCCGCCAACAACTCGATGATCACTTTCAGAATCTCCTTGAGCTTCGGTCCGCAGAATTCCGATACGAATACCGCTGCGCCCACCGCGAACGGAACCGCAATCGCCATAGCAAGCGTGACCACGGAAAGGGTGCCCACGATGAGCGCCAGGATTCCGTACCGCTTGTTGGCCATCGAAGTGGGATACCACTCCGTAGTCCCGAAAAACTTACCTATGTCGAACGTCGTGCCGTCCTTCCACAGAATGGGAAGCCCTTCTCGCGCAAGAAAGAAGAGAATGCCGAAGACGAAGACGATCGCGCTGATCCCGCAAAGGCGAATCACCCCCTCGATGCCCTTCTCGACGGCGATTGCCCAACTGGATCGTCTAGCGCGCATAGCGTCGTATTCGGGCAAGAGCCTTCCGGTCCAGCGGCGATTCCGCCGCTTCCCGTTCAGCGTCCAACCGCCGGAAAAGCGCTTCCGTTAGTTCTGCTCCAGCGGGATGTAGCCCTTGTCCAGAACGATCTTTTGTCCCTCCGGTCCAAGGACCCACTCGATGTACTTGGTCACATGAGGATCCACGCCGGGCGGCGTGTAGAAGTACATCGGCCGGGCGATCGGATAGGTCTTGTCCAGCGTGGTCTCCACAGTGGGCTCGATGGCGGGATCGCCTTTCTTGTTCGACACGTTCAACACCTTCACCTTGTCCGTGCGATACCCGATGCCGCTGTACCCGATCGCTCCCGGAGTGTCCTCCACCAAGGCTACTACGTCCTTGGACCCGTTCATGTCACGCGAACCCTGCTTGAAATCGGCTTGCTTGCCTACCACCGCCTCGCGGAAATAATGATAGGTCCCCGAGTTGTTCTGGCGGCTCACGCGAACGATCTCGTCCGGCACTCCGGGAATCTGCACACCGATGTCGCTCCACTTGTTCACACTCCCGCCTTCCCGGTAGATCTCGCTCAACTCCTCGATGGCAATCTCCGTCAGCGGATTGCTGGCATGCACGTAGATGGCCAAGGCGTCGTACCCGACCGGAACCTCCTTCGGATCTGACCCGTAACGCTCCTTCGCTTTCGCTATCTCCTCTTCCTCGAGGTGCCGGGAGCTGTTGGCGATCTCGCAGGTGCCGTTCAGCAAAGCCGCCACGCCGATGCCCGAGCCTCCGCCCGCAACCTCCACGGATACGGAGGGCTCGACAGCCTGATAGGCCTCCGCCCAAGCCTGAGCCAGGTTGACCATCGTGTCCGAGCCGATGTTCTGAATTGTAAGTTTCCCGCCTTGAGTTCCACTGCGTTTGCAGCCGCTCAGGCCCAAGCCAAGCGCGGCGAGCATGCCGAGAATCAAACCCGGCGCCTTCATCCGTCTGTATATCGTATTCATGGTTGCTTTCTCCTGTTTTCGGTTAGTCGATTTTGTCTCCGAGAATTCCCTCCACAAGGTCTTGAATCTGAATGTGCAATTGTTGGTAGGCATCCTCATACGCCTTCTTCACTTCCTCGGGCGACCCCTGCGCCTTCGAAGGATCGACAATGCTCCAGTCCAAACACACAGTCCGCGTCTTCGCGGGAAACACGCGCCTGGCCTCAGGAGCCAACGCGATGACGATCTGATAATGTTCCAAGTTCGGCACGTTCTCGATCGACCGGGTTGCGGCCCGCGAAATGTCGATGTTCTTCTCGTTCAAAAAGGAAATCAGCCGCGGGTCGACGGGCTGCGTATCGAGCCCGGCGCTGGCGAACAAGAAATTGGGCTGGTTCAATGATGCGGCGATTCCTTCCGCCATCTGACTGCGACAGGAATGATGCTCGTCGATGAACAGCACGCGCCACACCTCTCCCGCAGCGTGCTTCTGATATTCGCCCGTGACCATGTAGAGCGTCTCTTCGCAAATGTTCTTCGCCTGGTCCGTCACGCGCTCGAAGCGGCGCGCAATCGTCATCAGAGGCGTCAGAGCCTCCAGCGGAATCTCGCCCCGCTTTTCCAACTGCACGAGTTCGGCGTTGATCACGCTCTTGAGAGCGTCCACCTCTTCCTCGACGGACTGAATGCGCCGCGCCAAGTCCTCGTCCTCCGTAAGATAGGCCTGCACGGCATCCTTAAACATCGGAATCGTCAGGGCCGCGATTTGCCGGTAACGGTCCAACGGCACCGGACAATTGATGCTCGCCAGCTTCAAAATCTGCCGCGCGATGCTCTCCGCATAGTCCCCAATCCGCTCGATCTCCTGGTTGATCTTGATCGTCACATAAGCGAAACGCAAGTGCTTCCCCGCCGGCTGCTGCCGCACCATGAACTCCAGGCACAGCCGGTCGATCTCCTTCTCCAAGGCGTCGATGCGCTGGTCGCGGAGAATCACCGAGTAGGCCGCCTGCCGGTTCCGCTCGATCAGCCCGCGCAAACACGCCTCGAGCGCGCTGGCAGCCAGTTCGGCCATGTGCGATACATTCGCCTGGATCCGTTCGATGTCCCGGTGCAGGGTCTCTTCGTAACGCGTGAGCATGGTTGGGGGCTGATAGGGCTCTTAAGGGAATTCCCGTTTCCGGCGAGTGTCTCTTCGGTTACGTTTTTGTAACATTTCGAAATGGACCGGGTCAGCCCCTTTCTCGACACCGTCCGCGAGGGGACCGATCTCGCCGCTGTCCTCTGCAAGCGGCCCCTCGGCCGTCACCGAGGAAGCGCTCGACCCCAACAAGGCATCGGGCAATCCGCTCGCGGTCGCCCTCGCTGAATGGGGATTCGCGAACCGCCCCGGCGATCTCCGCTGCCTGCCGCAGCAGCGCCAGCCGGTCCGCTTCGCGCTGCACACACGATCCGACACTGCGCACCGCTTCGAGCAGCCGGCAGGTGACCGAGACACTGGACCGGCCATACCGTGCGATCTCGTCGAAGACCCAGGACAGCCGGTCCAGCAGGCTGGCCGTCGCCGCTTCGTCCAGATGAATCATGGCGACCGAGAGTCCCACGGCCACCGTGGCCATCGCCGACGGCACGGCCCAATACGTCCCGCGCAGGTATTCCCACGACGCGCTCAGGCGGGTCATTCGCCTTCGGCCCTGCGCCGCTGGGATCCTGATACGTGCCGGATGGCGTCGGCCACCTTACGAGACGCGGGCACAGCCGTGTTCCCGGCAGGCCATCCTTCGCGCTGTCGCGCGCGGTCGCCGTCGCCATCTTCCGTTTGATCGTGGAAGAGGATTTGTTGCGTCGGAAACGGCAGATCGATCCCGTGCGAGGTGAGTTCGCTTCTCAAAGCCTGGCCTTCCCGCCTGCCCAGAGGCGAGGGTTGGTGGGGGTTCAATCGCGCGCATCACTGGGACCAACCACGGCTCCTCCAGTCGATCGAGAGACCCTGGGTGGTCCCCTACCCGAAAACTAGAGAGACTAAAGGCGATGAAAGGTGCGCCTAGAGACACACGCGGCGTCTTTGATGCAATTGTCCAGATTAGATTCACTCTTCTGACTGCGCCATTATCTCCACCCGCTCAATGTCGATCAGATAGCTCATCGAAACGGCAGCTCATGCCGGGACACGTCCGGAAAATCATGCGGGCATTGGCGCATCGCCTTGAGCAACCCGACTGCCCCGGCGCGGCTGGCCGGAAGCGGGGTGAGTAAGAGGCTGTGCTTGCCGTCGCTTAGCGGCCGTGCCTCCACGACGCCGCCGTGGCTCAGTCCGGCCGCCTCGCGCCAAGCCTTGGGGAGGAGGAGATCGTCTCGAAGCACTTTGAATCCTTTTCGGAAGGGCCTGCCGCCGGAAATGGAGGGCCCTCCCTCCGAAACGCGTGCCCTTAACGGAGAATGACAAAACTTCCATCGGGTTCAGCAAAAGCGCTCACCCAGCTCCAAACCCGGACGCCATCCGCCGTGCCGGGCTCGCCGGTGGGCGCCCCGGCGCGATCCAACACTACCCAAGCCAACGCTCCTCCCCGCTCCCAACCGGTGCCGCGAGCCCATGCCAGCAAGGTCTCTCCGTGCACGTTCATGACCAGCACAGGATGCTTCGCCTGCCCCTCACCAAACTCCAATGGTTCGATCCCCTTGCCTAAGATCGCCGAACGAATTCTCCCGTCCGTCTCCCAGGCCCCGTGGATGCCGGAAGGCCCGGCAATCATGGCCGCGCTGCTCATCGGGCAGGCCGGAGTCTCCCATGAATCCAACAGCCGTCGCGAAAACGGTTCTCCCGCACCCCGCGAACTGAGCAGCGTCATATCCCGGTCCCGGACCGTAAGCGCCGAGCGGTAAAGAATGAAAATCTCACCCGTCGGCGTCAGGAGAGCCTTCAACGAGCAGCACGCACAAACACCGGGGAAATCCGCGTTGGCGATGTCCGGACCTTCAAAAGTCTCGCCATGATCAGACGATCGGAGCGTGAACACCGCGCGCGATCCTTCGCCCGCCTTCTCCGGCGTCTGACCATGCCAAACGATAAAGACGTTTCCGTCCTCGTTCGACGCAACGGATGCTCCCCCGTCGAGCGCCCGCGTATCGCCGAGCACATTGCGCTGCGGTTCAAAGCGGGATTCTTCCGGATCGAAGCGGGTGTAGTAAAGGGGCGACCCATGGCTATCCCCTCCCTCCTTCATTGCGCCGTTCCATACCACATGCAGCCTGCCCTTTTTGCTCAGCGCGATCTGCGCGCCCCGGATCGTGCCAATGGCTATCGCACTGCCGGCCTCGCTGTTGACGGAAACCGGGGGCGACCAATCGGACCCTCCGGCCTTCCGCTGGACATACCGAACGTCACAAGACCTGGGATCACCCTTGAGATAAACCAGATGAATGGTCCCGTCGCGACCGGAAAGCGCTTGCGGCTGCAAGCCGTCTTCAGGAACATTCTCGATCCGCACCGTGGCAGCAGCCGCGGGGAAAGTTGCCGCGAAAAGGAAAGGGAGCAGCTTGACCATCGCGCAGCTTAGACGAGGCGAGGGGCGCGGGCAAGCACCATGCCGCGCGAGGGCGGGGGACTTGCGGAACCGCCTGCCATTCTCTGAAAAATCAGCGACGGCAGAGCTGCGAATGCGCTTCGGTAAGGAAAGCGGAGTCCTCTGTCGCGCAAAGAATTCGCCTCAAACAAGCCTCTCACGGGCTCGTCGATTCCGAGTATCCCGCCAACGCCCTGCGGCACTCCCTGCCCTTCGAGCCAGTCGCCTCCCAACGAAAGGAAATTCTTTGCAAGATCCTCTGTCCGCACGCAGTTGCAATGATGTAATGGGCGATCACGATCTACTACGCCGGTATTGCGAGGAGCAAAGCGAAGAAGCGTTTGCCGCCCTTGTCGAGCGCTACCTCGGGATGGTCATGGCCGTGGCGTTGCGCAAGACAGGCGACCACGCCCTCTCCGAGGAGATCGCCCAGAACGTCTTCGCGATCCTGGCCAGGAAAGCTCACAACCTGAAACCCGGCGCTGTGCTCGCAGGCTGGCTCCACCGCACCGCGGTCCTGGAATCGGCGCATGCGATGCGCTCGGAGTATGCCCGCAAACGGAAGATGAAAGAACTTTCGGAAATCCCGGTGGACAACGGCGGCGCACTTCCCGGCGAAGCGTGGACGGACGTGATTCCCCATCTCGATGAAGCGATGAATCAACTCAACGCCCGGGATCGCGACGTCCTCTTCCTCCGCTTCTTTGAGGGGAAAACCTTTCGCGAGATCGGAAAACGGTTGGGAAAATCGGAATCGGCCACGCACCGGCAGGCCCATCGCGCCGTGGAGAGACTCAGCGCGGCGTTAAAACGGAAAGGTGTCCTCGTCCCCACGGCGGCGGTGGCGGCCGGATTGACCGCGGAACTCATCAAGAGCGTCCCGGCTACCTGGGCGAGCACGGTCGCGAGAGACGCCCTCGAAGCCGCCGCCAACGCCGTTTTGCCATCATCGTCCCTCGGTTCCACCCTCCTCCCCACAGCCATGAATTCTACAACGAAGATAACGATGCTGGTGATCGGATCCGGCGCCGCCATTGCGCTCTTCACCGCCGGCGGAATGAAGTTGGGACAAATGTTCTCCCGGCCGGACCCCCCGGACTCCACCAGGATTTCTCGGCCAGCTTCCCTCCCGCCCCAAACGGCCAACCATGCACGATCCACAGAGGATCTTCCACCCGCCGGCTTTGATCCCGAAGCGGACGGAAGCCGCGTTGACCGCATCATGAAACAGGTGACCGCCGTCCTCGACAATCCTGTCGACACGGCCACGGCGGGGATCGAAGCACAAAAGCTCCTCGCGCAGCTCTCCGCTTCCGAGATGCCGCCGGCCCTCGATTTCGTCGAATCCACCGGCGTCGCCGCGAATACGCGCCTGCTGGTTTTGCATCACCTCTTCCAGCGCTGGGCCGAGCTGGAAGGTCAGGCGGCCTTCGAGGTTGCGGCGCAGCGCTTGGACCATGAGACACTCGACCGGATCGCGTGGCCGATCTCCCAGGGATGGGCCTCACAGAACCCGTCAGCCGCTTTCGCCTGGTACGAGTCCCTCGAGGCAGGTCACGCGCAGCATACGTTGCCTGACAATACACGTAAGACCATCCTAACCGAAGTTATGCGGCAGTGGCTGGCAAACGATCCGGAAGCCGCCGTCGCCGTTTTCGAGTCCCTTCCGTTTGACACGCAGAAGACGGCGAAATGGGCGTTCATGCGTTTTGCCGACGATCCACAACATCGCGCGGCCATCGCGCAAACCATTGCACAGATCCGGGACCAAACCCTGCGAATCGATATCGTCGATGATTTTGGTGAAAGGTGGGCCAAGAGTGAGCCTGAGGAAGCGGCGGCGTGGTTTGACACTATGACTTTCGAGAATCCGGTGCCGGCCTTTCGGGCAGCGGCGGAGATTTCCGGAAGCTGGTTCGAACGCGATCCAGAAGGCGCCGCCGATTGGCTCTGGCCCAAGGTCCCGGATGAGGCCTGGAAGGAGGAGTTCATCGAGTCCCTTGTGGGCAAAGCCTGGGTAGAGCGCGATCCCCAGGCGGCGGCGGCCTGGCTCGAAAAGATGGGCTACGACCCGGCGCAAGTCATCGGAAGCACAACAGAGCGATGAGCCTGTCCGGCAGCTTCACCTCGATGAAAAGCGCAATCCCTCTCGTCGCCGCCTTGTGCGCGCTTGGCGCCGCGTCCGGCTTTTACTACGGGTATCAATCCGCGAGAATCCCTCCCAGTAAAGCGGACGAACGGAGCCCTGTTGTCCCTGGCAAAGTGCCGGCGCGCGTCTCTATTCTGGGTGACAACCCGGCGACGGCGACGGACGAAGAACGGATCCGTCCATCAGAACTCGTCTCCCTATGGATCCGCACCATACCTGCGCGGGATCGTGAAGGCATGGCGAAGGTCCGTCGCGCGCTGGCCGGCTACTCCCTCGCCGATGTAAAGGCCGCAATGACGCAGACCGAGGGGATCGAGGACCCCTATCTCCGCGGTCAGATCTTTCAGATCCTCATCGATCGCTGGGCGCAATGGGATCCGGAGAGCGCCCTGGATTACACGTTGGAAACCCGGTTTCCCTTCCCCGTTCGCGAAGCCGGTTTTGAACGCATCTTCCGCCATTGGGCCAAGACCGATCCGGCTGGAGCCTTTGCCGGCTGGAAACGAGCGGGCGACGCGGTCGAGAACGAGTATGAAATCCAGCATGGTGTCCTCGCCATCTTCAGCGCCTGGGCACAGGAAGACCTCGATGCGGCTTTCGACGCCGTCCACCAGATCGGACACGGCGGCAACCGGTTCTCGGCGATGAACGGCCTGGTGGACGGCGGCGGCGATCCCACCTTCCGCGAACGATTGATCGAAAAGATTCAAACTCTCGAGAGTCCGCCGGATCGTAAGCACGCCTGGGAATCCCTTGTGCGGTCCTGGGCGCAATCCGCTTCGCCGGAGGACGTGGCGGCATGGATCGATACTTCGGAGAGTCTCTCCGGCATCTCCAGTGAAGAGGTCGACGCCATCGAGCGATCGCTGGCCCGCGAGCAGATGTACACCGGGCGCGATGACGGAATTGCGTGGCTCCTCGAGCGGGCGGACGAGAAGAGTCTCCCCGGGCACCTCGAAACGATTGTCAGTGACTGGGTCAACAGCGAGCCGAACGCTTGCGGGTTGTGGCTGCGAGAGCGGGGTCTGGGACCGGAAACCGATCGCGCCGTCGCCACTTATGCGGAAGCTGTCGTGCGCGACGACGCCACAAGTGCTTTCGCCTGGGCCTCGTCCATCCATGACGGCGGCCTGCGTTCGCGCACCTTGGGCCGCGTCGCCTCATTGTGGTACCGGATGGATCCCGCGGCAGCCGAGGCCGCTATTGAGGCCGCGCCTTTCACGGAGGACGAGAAGCGCACGCTACACGAGAAACGGAAACGGTGACGTCCAATCTGCAACTGCTGAGAGAATAGGGATGGACTCTTCTGAGTTCCCATCCCATCACCGGAGGGGGTATTCCCGGTTTCGCATCCATCCCCCGGCGGCGGTTCGGGTAGAGCCCGTAATAGCGGACGGTTTGCTGACTTTTGGGCGGTATATACTCGATCGCCGCCGCCAGAAACGCACCCGCGCTGAAGACCTGGAAGAAATCAAGGCACCGCTCATCGAATTGGATCCCGGACTTCTGAAGACATGATAAAGCAGGCATGTGCAGGTGGAGGGCATGGCCGGCCGCTTACTGGCGCCCCTCCCGGGTTGCGGATCGAGTTGCAACGCACACCGGTGGTGGCGCTGCGCTTCACCACTGGGCGGTCTCGTTTCGCTCGGATGGCAGTAAGGGGGGTTCGCAGCGCCCCGCGACAAAACCGCTATGAGAAATGCGGGCTGGAGATTACAGGATCAGGCTGTCTTTGTAGTTTGCAATAGCGTCCAGGGACAGTCTGCTTACCGGATTCTTCTCCTACCATGAATATGCTCTCAATCTTAATTGGAATTGTCGCCGCCCTTCTGATGTTCCTCGGCTTGGTGCCGTTTCTCGGGTGGTTGAACTGGTTGGTGCTGGCGATCTGTGTGATCGGAGTGATCTTTGGAGCCTTGTCCAGGGAGAAATCGCGCGCGGGATTGATCGTCAACATTGCTGTGGGTCTCGTGTCGATGGTGCGCTTGATCGTGGGCGGAGGCTTCATTTGATTCTGCGCGGGAGTGGAGGGGGAAAAACGGCTTAGCCCCAAGGTCACAAGCTGGCGGAAGAACGAGCGCGGGCACTCCTGGCCGCGAGTTCTGCAGGATTCGTGAAAGCAAGTTAGCCCGGGATCACGAGGGCTTTGAGCAGGGCGGGATCGCCGGCGAGGCGGGGTAGTTCTGTGGGCGCGTCGCGCAGGGAGAGGCGGTGGGTGATCCACCAGGCCGTGCCAATGCGGGAGGATTCCAAGGCGTCTAGGACGCGGCGGAAAGTGTCTGCTGAGGCGTTGCGGCTGGCCAGGATGGACAATTCCCGGCGGTGAAGGAGGGGTCCAGGGACGCCGATGGTGTCCGCGGTGATACCGGCGAAGACGACGCGTCCGCCGTGAGCGGCGAGGGAGAGGCTTTGTTCCATGGAATGGACTGAACCGGTGGCGTCGAAGACGGCGGTGGGAAGCGTGCCGGGAACGGGCGCCGGGGTGATGCCGAGGGCGGGATCCGCAGGCAGGCCGGGCCAGACCCCAGCGATGGCGAGATGGCGCGCGCAGAGTTCGAGCCGCTCAGGGCGGAGATCGGCGACGAAGACTTGCGCTCCGGCGAGCAGGGCGAATTGGGCGACGGCGAGCCCGATGGGGCCGAGTCCAACGACGAGGACGAGTTCGGAGGGCGCGATGCGGGCGCGCTCGACCGCGTGGGCGCCGATGCACAAGGTCTCGACGAGAGCCAGTTGATCTGGAGAAAGAAGGGTCGAGGAATGCAACAGGCCGGCGGGCAAGAGCATGCGTTCGCGCATGCCACCGTCGATGTGGACGCCGAGCACTTTGAGGCGTTCGCAGCAGTTGGTTTTTCCCGAACGCGATGCGGGGCTGCTGGGATCATGGAGATAGGGCTGGACGGAGCAGCGGAGACCCGGTCGAAGCGCAGCAGGCGAGCCGGGACCGGTTTCGAGGACGGTCACGGCCAGTTCATGGCCGAGAATGCGGGGATAATCGAAGAAGGGTTGCCGTCCGGCGAAGGCGTGCCAATCGGTCCCGCACATCCCGATGCGGTCGATGCGAACGAGGGCTTCGCCGGGACCGGGGGACCCGGGTTCGGGGAGATCCAGAGTCTCCCAACGTCCTGGTTCACGGAGGCGAATGGCGATCATGGGGCTGGCTCCGAAGCGGGCCGGGCAGAACGTGAAGCAGGGGTGCCGCACGGCGGCAACAGACTGTTTCCGGGAATTCTATTTACAACGGAGAAATGTCCGTGCGAGGGTGTGCCCGCCGCATGAGCGAAGAGATCGCGCAAGAGAAAGGGACTCCCGTTCGCCAGTTTTCGGTGATGTTGGAGAATCGGGTGGGGGCATTGAGCGCGTTGGTGGGACTGCTCCGGCAACATCATGTCGAGGTGATCGGCCTCAGCGTGGTCGACTCGGTCGACGTGACCATCGTCCGGCTCGTGGTCAGCGATGCCTCGACGGTGAGAGAGGTCTTTCTGGAGAAAGGGGTGCCGCACAGTCTTTGCGACTTGGTGGTGGTCGAGTTGCGGGAAGGCGTCTCGCAACTGGGGCGCTGTCTGCAGTTGCTCTTGGAGGCGGAGATCAATATCCATTTCAGCTACGGCTTGCTGGTCCGGCCCCGGGGCCGGCCGCTGCTCGCGCTCAATTTGGAGGACCGGGATTTTGCCATCGGCGTGTTGGATCGCAATGGGTTCACCACGATGTGCGAGAACGACCTGGCGCGTTGAGCGCAGCGCTGGACACTAGGAAGATAGGAAGAATGAAGCCTTTCATTCACGACGACTTTTTGCTGCAGAATGGGGCGGCGCGGCGTCTCTACCATGAGCATGCGGCGCGGCAACCGATCATTGATTACCATTGCCATCTTCCGCCGGCGGACATTGCGAGGAACCGGCGCTTTGCCAACTTGGCGGAGATTTGGTTGGAAGGGGATCATTACAAATGGCGGGCGATGCGGTGCAACGGCATCGAGGAGGTCTACTGCACGGGAGACGCCGATCCATACGAGAAGTATTTGGCCTGGGCCAGCACGGCTCCGAAGACGCTGCGAAATCCGCTTTACCATTGGACACAGCTCGAGTTGAAGCGGTATTTCGGAATCGATGCCCTCCTGAACAGCGAGAGCGCTCGCGAGATTTGGGAGGAGACGGAACGTCAGATGCGGGAACCGTGGTTTTGTGCGCACGGGATATTGCGACGGTTCCGGGTCGAGGCTGTGGGCACGACGGATGATCCGGCGGATTCGTTGGAGCACCATCAGGCCATTGCGGTTTCGGATTTGAACTGCCGGGTGGCTCCGGCCTTCCGCCCGGACCAGGCAGTGGCAATCGGGCCGGGCGAGGTATTTGTGCGCTATGCGGACCAACTCGGCGCCGCGGCGGGAGTGGATATCCGCTCGTACGCGGGGTTTTGCGAGGCATTGGAGGTGAGACACCAGTATTTTCACGAACGGGGTTCGCGCTTGTCGGACCACGGTTTGAGCCGGTGTCCTGCAGTTTTCGCGCCGGAGCGGGTGGTGGCCGCGATTTACGAGAAGGCCCGCGCAGGAGTCCCGGTCACTGTTGAGGAAAGCGAGCAGTTTGGCTCCGCCGTGATGCTTCTCTGCGGGCGTCTGGATGCGGAGAAGGGCTGGGTCAAGCAGTTGCACCTGGGGGCGATGCGCAATCTCAACAGCCGGCGTTTGGCGGAGTTAGGGCGAGACACCGGTTTCGATTCCATCGGCGATCAGCCCCAAGGGGAAGCGCTGGCCAAATATCTCGACCGGCTGGAGTCGGAGGGCCGGCTTCCGAAGATGGTGCTCTACAACGTGAACCCGCGGGATAACTATCTGCTGGCGGCGATGACCGGGAGCTTTCAGGAGGCCGGCGCGCCCGGGAAGATTCAGTTCGGATCGGGCTGGTGGTTTCTCGACCAAAAAGAGGGAATCGAGCAGCAGCTCAACGCGCTGTCGAACAACGGTTTGCTCTCGCGCTTTGTGGGTATGCTGACGGATTCACGTTCGTTCCTGTCCTATCCGAGGCATGAGTATTTCCGCAGGATTCTGAGCAATCTGCTGGGAAGCGAGATGGAAAGCGGTCTTCTCCCTAACGATTACGGATTGGTGGGCGGGATGGTGGAGGACATTTGCTACGGAAACGCCAAAGCCTACTTTTCCTTTCCTGGTCCGGGGCCCGCGTGAGAATCGAGTTGCACCAAGTGACCCGCCGCTACGACGGACGCGCGGCATTGGCGGACTTGGAATTCCGGGTGGCGGAGGGGGTGAGCAGTCTCATTTTGATTGGTCCAAGCGGCGGCGGGAAGTCGACGTTGCTGCGAATCCTTGGGGGGCTGGAGAATCCCGACGCGGGCTGGGCAATGGTGGGCAATCAGAGGATCGATGCGGAGACGGGCGAGAGCGAACTGCGGCGCTTCCGGGCATCCAATGGATTCTTGTTCCAGGCCTACAACTTGTTTCCGCATCTCACGGCATCGGAAAACGTGGCGCTGCCGTTGCGGGCAGTGCATGGGATGGGGAGAGCGGAAGCCTGGGAGCGGGCCTTGGAATGTCTGCGCCGTTTCGCATTACAGGACCATGAGGAGAAGCGTCCGGGGCAGCTATCCGGGGGTCAGCAGCAGCGGGTCGCCATTGCCCGGGCCATGGCGCACCGGCCGCGGCTGTTGCTTCTTGACGAGCCGACCTCGGCTTTGGATCCGGAGATGACCGCCGAAGTGCTGGCGGTGATCCAGCAGCTCCGAGAGGAAGGACAGGAGATCATTTTGTCTACCCACGAAATGGGATTCGCGCGTGCGGTGGCGGATCACGTCCTGTTTTTAGCGGAAGGGAAACTGGTGGAGGAGGGAGAGTTGAGCGAGGTCTTTGACCGGACCGCGAGCGAGGAGGCGCGGCGTTTTCTTTCCAAGGTGATGTCCTATCGGTAAGGGGCGCACGATTCGCCAGCTCAGCCGAGAAGAATCTCGTGGAGGAGCACGTCGTGCGTTTCGCAGGGCAGCGGGCTCAGGGCTTGGATCTGGAATCCGACCCCGAGGCAATGGGCGTGCAAGCCTGGGAGGGCGAGAAAGCGATCGAAGTGTCCTCCGCCTCGGCCGAGGCGCAAGCCGTTGGCGGGATCAAAGGCGAGCCCGGGAACCAGGCAGACGTCGATCCGGGAGGGATCCACTTCGGGGCAAAGGGCGGGATCGGGCTGGAGGGGGCCCAATGGGGAGGGGATCAACTCTGTTTCCGGACTTCGGACGATGTGACACGTCATGGGCTGCGTTCCGGCCTGAACCCGCGGATACACCCAGGTGGCCTGTGTAAGGCGATGACGAAGGGAGGCGAGATCGGGTTCGGAGGGCAGCGCGGCGTAGACGAGCACGATGCGTGGCCCTTGCAGTCCCGGGTGGATGGCGAGGCGATCGACGATTTTCCGGGAGGCGCCGGCACGTTCCGGCGGCGGGATCGAAGCGAGCAACGCGCGCATCTGGCGCCGGGTCTGCCGCTTGCAGCTTGCCACAGCGGAGGATCGCATGGAAGGTAATCAGTTTGCTTCCGGCTCCGGCCGGGAGGTTGTCATCATGGAGAAGGTTCAATCGTTCGTCACGCATCTCCGCGAGAAAACGCGGATGCTCCGGCAAGGGGGGGAGCACCACGGGAACGCGCATCAGGTGGGCATCATGCCGAAGGAGGGATGGCGGCAGCGCAACGTCGAGTTTTTCAATCAAGTGCTCATTCCGACTCTGTTCGCGCGGCGGGGCGGCGGGGTGAAGAGTCCGGATTTCGCGGCGGTGGCCGGCGACCGGATGGGGGTGACTTGGATTGGGCACGCCTCGTTTTTGGTGCAGATCGCGGGCAAAAACATCTTGGTGGACCCGAACTGGGCGCTTTGGCACAGCATCGTCAAGCGGGTGCGGCGCCCCGGCATCCATCTCGACGAACTTCCCAGGATCGACCTGGTGCTGCTGACGCACGCGCATTTCGACCATCTCCATCTCCCGACCTTGGCCGATGTGGCGCGTGGTCAGACGATCCTGGTACCCCGGGGCGTAGGAAACCTGGTCAAAAAGATGTATTTCTCGCGGGTGGTGGAGATGGAATGGTGGGACAAGTTCCGTTTCGGGGAAATCGAGGTGCAATTCACTCCGGCCCGGCATTGGGGGGCGCGGTATGTGCATGACGTGCACCGCGGTTTTGGGGGCTTCCTCATTTCCTCCGACTACGGCGCTATCTATCACTGTGGCGACAGCTCCTTTTTCGGTGGATTCCAGGAGATTGGAAAGCGGAAAGCGATCGACTTGGCCCTGCTGCCGATCGGCGCTTACCGGGCGCCGAGCGGGCGGCCCGTGCACATGAATCCCGAGGAAGCGGTGGAAGCTTTTGTGGCTTTGGGGGCCAAGGAGATGGCGCCCATGCATTATGCGACGTTTCCGCTCGGGAGCGAGCCGCTTCATGAACCGCTCGAATGGCTGGTCGACTCCGCCGTGCGTGAGGGGGTCGCCGATCGCGTGCACCTGCTCGGCGAAGGGGAGGTGCTGGTGGTGTGAAGTCCGGGGGCGCCCTGGAAAGGAGAGATACGGACTAAACCTTGTTAGGGTCTTGCTGCCGGCTTCGGCGCAGGAATCCGATGAGCCCGCCGACGGCAAGCAGGGCCAGGAGGACGATGGCCAACTTTCCGATGGGAAACGCGCCGAGCATCTTGGTTCGGAGCACCCAAACGGAGGCGGCAGCGGCGACGCAGGCGGCCACAGTCATAACCACGTTCCACAGGACGCGCTTGGCGCCGGAGGGCGCATTCGGACCGAGCAGGGCCCGGGAATTCATCAACAGGAAGAAGGTGAAGTAGGCGATAGGCAACAGGGCTCCGGCGATGACGGAAGCGGGCACGGCGATCGCGGCTTGGGCATCGCCGCCGGTCCAAAGAAACGGGGCGAGACATCCGGTCAATCCTGGAAGAAGCGCAGCCATCAGGAAGGGGGGGCCCTGGGGCGGCAGGCCGGCGATCTCGCAGACGGCATAGCCGTTGATGAGCATGAGGACGATGATGGTGGACACGGCCATCCCGAGGACGCCGAGGCCGAAGATCCACTGGGAAAAGGCCTTTCCTGTGAGTGGCGTGAGGGCGCTGGCGAGATTGAACGCGTCGCGATTGGCGAGCATGGCGGCCAGGGTCCGGTCTGCCTCGGGCAGGCCCTGCCGCAACTGCTGGCGATCCTCCGGCGCCATCCCGCCGAAGACCCCAGAACCGTGGTGAACCTTCAGAAAGGTGTCGACCACCTTTTGGTAGGCTCCGGCCATCTCCGGGCGGACGGCGTTTCCCTCAAGGACATCCGCGGTCTGAGTATGGAAACGGGAGGCGGAGGCGATGACGATGCATCCGGTGGCGAGAACGAAGGGAACGATGAGGCCGGTGGCGAGATCGAAAATGGCGAGGCCGCGATGGGGTTTGCCCCAGCCTTTGCGCAGCATAGAATAGGGCAAGAGAAAGGTCATATTGATGCCGACGGCGGTCGCGAAGGCGGCGATCATCTTGTCTTTTTGATCTTCGACAATGAGGGCCCGCCAGGACGCGGCGTTTTCCGAAGTCGCCTCGATGGCGGCGGCGAAACCGGGCGCCGGAGCGGTCAGAAGTGAGAAATCGGGAACGAAGCCGGCGAAGATTTCTTTCCACGGCAATTGGTTAGCCATGGCCAGGACGACGCCGAAGAAGCTCACGACGATGAGCGCGACCATGGTTTTGAGAATGGTTTCGAAAGCGGCGATTCCGCGGGTCCCCGAGGCGGAGAACCAGACGACAGCGTAACTGACGGCGAAGAGGCACAATCCGGCGGCGAATTTGCCGCCGGTGGTCGAGTTGGAGAGAGCGGGAATGAGGTTTTGGGTGAGGGCGGCGGTTCCGAGGCTGAACTGGGGCAGAGCCCAGACGAGATTGGCCATGATGGTGGCGAGGAGCCAGGCCCAGCCGAGAATGGGGCTGACATGACGGTTGATCGAGGCGAAGGGCCGCTGTCCGGTGGAAAGGGTGACGTAGGCGATGGCCGAGAGCATGACCACGCCCAGGATCATAGCCAGGGGCTGAAGCCAGAGCATGTGGTAGCCCATGATGATGCCCAAGTAGAGGGCGCCGGCCAGGGATCCGCTGCCCAGGGTGATGGCGCCCTGGAGCCAACCGGGTCCGCAGAGCTTGGAGTAGGCGGCGAGCCTTCCGAGGAACGGCCGCTGAGCGATGGCTTCCAAATCGGGAATGGGACTGGACTCGGGGGGGTTCATGCAATCGAAGGGAAGGAAGTTGGCGGTGGGCGCTCCCCGGAACGAGGTGGAGGAATCGTGTCGAGGGCGTTGAGTTGCTCCGTGCTTCGTAGTGAACCGGGGAAGACCACGGCTGGCCAGAACTTTGTCTGGGTCAGACGGGTTTCAGGATCGAGGGCGTCAAAAAGTCACCCGTGCGGGAATGAGGCAGGCGCGCCGAGCGATCACTGGAAGGTACACGCTCCACAGCGCCTAGCCGGCCCAGGGCTGTCGAAGCCAAAGGCCCGCAGCGGAACGAAGGCAGGATGGTGTGTGCAGCCCGCCACGGGAGCGCATGAGAAATGTGTGGCGGTGGCGATGCGATTGACATTCCCGCCGCGACGGCGAAAGAAGGCGGATCATGTTTCCAAGAGCCTTTCTTCGGGCCGCGGCGGCGGCAGTGCTTTGGTCCTCGTTCCTCCCTCTGCCGGCCGGCGCGGGAGACCTCGCTCCGGCGTCACCGGAACCGGTCCTAACGACCGGGATAGAGGATCCGATGGCGGTTCTCCATTTCGGGCGGCGCGGGTCGGCGACCAACCTAGCGCCGCTGGCGATGGGGAGCGTCAGTTACCGGCACGAGTTCAAGGCGGATTTCGACGACCTGCCGGGAGACTTGAGCATCGACGATTTCACGCTGTGGGGGTCGCTTCCCCCTTTGAGTTGGGATCGGTCCCACCTGATCCCGATGTTCAGTTACCGGGGGACCTGGTTGAACGGATCCGGCGGATCGCCGGTCCCGGACGACGATCTGCACGCCTTCCGGCTGCCGCTGATCTTCTTACAGGATGTCTCCGAGGATTTTCTCTGGGGAGCGATGGTGATGCCCGGCTACTCGGGCGATGCGAGCGGATGGCAGAGCGATGCTCTCACTTTCGCGGCGGCGCTCGGGGCGGGATACATGGTGAATCCGGAGTTGCGGGTTTTCGCCGGGGTTTACTATTCGCACGCCGTCGATAACGAATTCCTCGTTCCCGGGGTCGCCTTCAGTTGGCGTCCCCATGCGGACTGGGAAGTCTACCTGTATCCTCCGATCGCTGGGATTAACTACAACCTTGGGGACCATTGGCTGGCCGGTTTGTTCGGGCGCTACGATGCGACGGCCTGGTTTGTGGAGGGAGGGCGAAGGGCGCCGGACCTCGAAGCGACTTTGCGAGGGACGCGGGTGGGTCTCAAACTGGAAGGCCGCGTGTGGAACCGGATCTGGGCCTACGCGGCGGGCGGCTACAGCTTCGGCCGGGAATTGGAGGTGGACCGGACCCGCGGGCGCACGCTTTTCGACGAAGACATCGACAACTCTCCCTTCGTCCAGTTCGGGTTCAATCTCCGGTACTGAGGACGCGGCGCCGGGGGGCGAGGCGAGCGAGGAAAAAATAACTCATTCTTTGCGCGATGAGTCCTGCTGGAGGACCCGTGACCAGTCGCCGGAAACCGGGCGGGTGAGGCGCCCGGCGGATCCGGGCTTGCGGAATGACTAGGGAGCGTCAAAACTTTTCGGGAGAACCCATACCGCTGAGGCGGAAAAGAGGAAGATCATGCTCAAACTAGCACGACACTATTCATCTCGCGGTGCCCGCGTTGCCCGGGTGGGAAGGAGGAGAATCATCGCTTTTGCGGTGGCCGCCGCCGGGGCGGGCTCCATGATGTTTTCCGCGGCGGATGCCGCAGGCCGTAGCCGGGCGGGGCTGCAGGCCCTCTACGATTTCCGGTCCCAGGACGGAGATGTGGTGGAAGACCGTGCCAAAGCCGGCGAGCCCATCCATTTGAAAATCGAGAATCCGGAGGCCGTTCGCCGAGCCAACGGATCGCTCGAGGTCGTCGCCGACACGGTGATTCGAGCGGACGATTCGTCCGGGCGCCTCACCGAGGCGATCCGGAAATCGGGTGAACTTACCGTGGAAGCGTGGATCCGGCCGGCGGACACGGGCCTCACGGGACCGGCGCGCATCGTGACGCTTTCGAAGAACGGCAGCGAACGGAATTTTACGGTGGGACAGGACGGCGACCGCTTCGAGGTCCGTCTTCGCACGACGCGGGCCTCCACCAACGGAATGCCTTCGTTACCGGCGCCGGAGCAGAGCGTCGCAGCAGAACGGACTCATATCGTTTACACGCGGGACCGCGGCGGGAGGGCATGTCTCTACGTCAACGGCGAGAAGAGGGCGGAGAACCGGGATCCCGGAAGCACCTCGAACTGGGACGGCTCAGCTCGATTCGCCCTGGCCAACGAGCTTTCCGGCGATCGTCCTTGGCGCGGGTCGTACTACTTGGTTGCGATCTACAGCCGGTCCCTGCTGCCCTTTGAGGTCGCCCGGCATTTCGAGGCGGGTCTCGATGTGGACCACGATGTTGAAGAAGGGGCCGATGTGGCTGGCGCGCGATTGTTCGATGAGGAGATCGCCCCGCTTTTGGCCCGGCATTGTCTGGAATGTCATGATTCCAGCAATCGCAAAGGCAAGCTCGATCTTTCGAGGAAAGAAACGACGCTGGCCGGCGGCAACGACGGGCCTGCGATCGTGCCTGGAAAGCCAGAGGGGAGTCTGTTGTGGGAGTTGGTGGAATCCGGCGAGATGCCCGACGACCGGCCGGTGCTCTCGCAAAACGAAAAAGACCGGTTGCGCGAGTGGATTGAAGCCGGTGCTCCATGGACGAGCGAGGTCATCGATCCTTTGGCCCACAAGCGCGACGGGCGCACCGGACAGAACTGGGTGCGGCGCCTCACGCTGCGCGAATACATCGAGACGGTGCGCAGCGTGACCGGCGTCGATATTGCCGCGGAGGCGCGAGAGCTTTTGCCGGCGGACCTGCGAGCCGACGGATTCAGCAACACGGCCTACAATCTGAATGTCGATCTCGAGCACGTGGACGCTTATGCCCGCTTGGCCAAGATCATCGTGAGTCGCATGAATCCGGGGCAGTTCTCGAAGGAGTTCGACAAGAAGCGCAGGTTCACCGACGACGACAAGGGAGAACTGATTTCGAATATGGGCAGATGGATCCTGCGCGGTCCGGTCGAGGATCACGAGATCATTGCGTATCGCGGGATTGCGACGGCGGCGGCGGCGGCGGGCGGAACCTACGAAGATTCCGTGGCCCTCATCATCCAGGCCATGTTGCAATCGCCACGCTTTCTGTACCGGATCGAGAAGCAGCTTGGGGACGGCAGTCCCTGGCCGGTGGACGCTTACGAACTGGCTTCCCGGATGAGCTACATCATCTGGGGCAGCCCGCCGGATCGCGAACTGATGCGGGCGGCAGAGAAGGGGGAATTGCACGAAAGGGACCGGCTAGCCGGTCAGATCCAGCGGATGCTCGAGGATCCTCGCGCGGTCGAACATTCCATCCGGTTCATCGAGGAATGGTTGGATCTCGATCGCCTGGAGAATTTGCAGCCGAGCCGGGAGCGGTATCCCCATTGGGATCCCGAGCTTGCGGCTGATATGCGGGAGGAGACCAGGGAATACTTTCGGGAGGTTGTATGGGAACAGAAACGCCCGCTGGCCAGTCTCTTCAATACCAAGGTCGCATTTCTGACGCCGCGTCTGGCCCGGCACTACGGACTGGAATACGCGAGTGCGGATGGGGATCCCGGTCGCGTCGAGCGTCACGATCTCTCGGGGGTGAAGGCCCGGGGAGGACTCCTCACGCAGGGCAGCATTTTGACCGTTGGCGGGGACGACGCTTCCATGGTCACGCGGGGGCTTTTCGTGCTTCACGACGTCCTCCGCGGCGGGGTCAAAGACCCTCCTCCGGGGACAGACACGACGCCTGTGCCCTCGGAGCCGGGGCGCTCGCAGCGGGCGGTTTCCGAGGAGCGGATTGCGAACCAGAATTGTGGGGGATGCCATTCGAAGTTCGAGCCGCTGGCCTTTGGCTTGGAACGTTTCGATGGGCTGGGGGCCTACCGGGAGACCGATGCCTTCGGGAACGCCTTGCGCGAGGATGGCGAGGTGCTGATTCCGGGGGAGGCCGAGGCCACTCCTTACGATTCGGTGGAAGAACTCATGGATTTCTTGGCCTCCAACGAGCGTGTGCAGGAGACGCTGACTTGGAAAGCGGCGCAATTTGCGTTGGGGCGGCCTTTGGTTGGGACGGACGAAGCGGTTTTGAAGGAGATTCACCGCGAAACCCAAGAAAAGGGCGCCACCTATCAAGCGTTGATCGCGGCCATCGTGATGAGCGATATGGTGCAGATGACCCGCACGGAACCGGCAGAGTGACTTCGAGATTTTCGCGATCGAGACCGTTTGACCGGAGGCGGTGGGAGCGGCTCGGTTTTCTGGTTTCTTCTCGGCGGGATTGTGCGAGTTTGCTCGCTGCGGCCGGGCCGGCCGGCATTGAACCCATTATCCTAACAGAACCATGAGAAATGCGCTCATCAACCGGCGAACGATGCTCAAGGGATTGGGAGGCATCGGAATTGGACTTCCTTTGCTCGAGGAGATGCTGCCGTCCGCCGCGGCTGCGGCCTCGACCTCGACCTCGACTGCCGCGACGGTTCCGGTGCGGGCATTCAATGTCTTTTTTGGCTTGGGAATCCCGGCGCCGCTTCAGCAGGAAGGCTTCGACGGGGTCCTGGAACCGCTGAAGCCTTTGCGCGAGCAGCTCCTGCTCCTGCGCAACGTCGACCAAGTGCGTTGTGATGAATCGGGCATCAACGCTCACTTTGACGGAGCCTCGGGGGCGTTCACGGCCACGCCGCCCAATGGGGAAGCGCGGGCCGGAGGCGCGTCGATCGACCAAGTTGTCCGCGCCGCTCACTACCCCGAGGGTCTTCCTCCGGGGGTAGCTCCGACCGTGGTGGCCGGGACGTTTTTCCGCCGCAGCCGGGTCAGCCGCTATGTGCACAGCTACAACGCGGACGGGACGGTGGCGGCGAACATGCAGGAGCGTCCGCGCGACCTGTTCGAGCGGGTATTCGGCACGGTCGAGCTTGGCGGCGACGATAGCGAAGCGGGGCTGCGGCAGCGGAGACTGGAGCGGAGCGTGCTCGATGCGGTGCTGGATCAGTATCACTATTATACCGGTTCCCACTCGCCGTTAGGCGCGGCGTCGAAGAGCCGGGTCCGCGATCATCTCGACCGGGTGCGTGAGTTCGAGCAGCGGGCCTACGCCATGGGCGATCGGGTGGAGGGTGGACCGGAGTTGCCCCCGCGCTCGCTGCTGGCGCACGGAGGCCAGGCGGATCCGGGTGGCGAGGGCATCGACATCACCCTTGAGGAACTCACATCGGAATGGCGACTTATGGCCGATCTCTACGCTTTGGCGATTCAGATGGACCGGGTTCGATTCGGCTCCGTCACTTTCCTGGCTGCCGGAGAGCGGATTCGCCTGAGCGGTGAGTATGAATACGACGGCCGGAAGATTTTCACCTTCGACGATGCCGGCCAGCACCGGGCTACGGGCTCGCAGGGATGCAGCCACGAGTGGTGGCACCAGTTCAATCCGAAGAAGGAAAACGAGGCGCTTCGGGCGCACGCGCACATGAAAATGCGAGAGGTCGCTTATTTTCTGAACCGCTTGAACACCGAAGACTGTCGCGAGTCGAACGGCCGCACGATCTTGGAGAACTCGCTGATCACGATATCGACCGAATCGGGAGACGGGCGTCATGACGACGTCAAACGGGAACTCTCGGGAGTCTTTCACGCGATCACGGGCGCCAACGGCCGTTTCAAGACCGGGGAAATCGTGGACGTGGGGGCGGAAGGCATCGACGTCTACAACACGATGCTGGACGCGATGGGGGCATCCCACCGGCTGGGGCCGAACGATCGTGAAGGGCGGCGGGTAGAAGCGATACGGGCTTGAGCCCCGTGGGATGGGGTGCAGCGCGCCACAGCAGAAAGGGTATGGGCAGCGGTGTCGCGGGCGTCGTACTGGCCGGTGTCGCTGGGGGGTGCAGCGCGCCACAGCAGAAAGCGTATCGGCAGAGTCGCTTGAATTCGGCGGTGGCGGCATCTAGGATCCCATTGCGCTTCCCACGCGCGTTCACTCTGAGGCCTGCGGACGGATCCGGTTGCGCCGCCTAAGCGGAGGAGCGGATTCGCGGAGGAGGCGCGCTGGCGCTGCCCATGAACGGAGACTGTTCGGCCATTTATATCGGGTTTATTCTCGGCGGTGAGCGTTTGATGGGACGGATGTACACGGGGTCGGGCGAACCGTTGGGAGTGACCGTGCTGGAAGTCGAGATCGAGGCGGAGCAAGGTCCGGAAGGGTTTCTCCGCAATTTGGGCAAACTGACGACGCTGTTGCTGCGCGAATCCGGAGCGAATTGGACAGCAGTGCGGGGAATTGGCGTCGGGCTGCCCGCGCCCTTGAAGGACGGCATCGTCCAAGACCGCGCCAACATGGAGCATCCGGCCTGGACGAATTGGCCGGCGGAAGTTCGACTGGTGCAGTACTTCGAGGGGATGCCGGTGGTGATCGAAAATGACGCCAATCTCGCGGCTTACGGTGAGTGGACCACGCAGAATGGCGCGCGGCGACACGATCTGATCGTGGTGGTGGCCATTGGCACGGGGATCGGCGGGGGCATCATTTTGGGCGGAGGAATTTTTCGCGGTCAGGGCGCGGCGGGAGAGTTTGGGAGATTTCGCATGACCATGGATCCCTACGCATTCTGGTATCCTGGGCGCAAAGGGACGGCGCGTGAGGACACGGTCGAGTATTTCGCGTCGCAGTTGGCCATGGCCCGTCAGTTGGAGGAGCGATTCGCCGATGCCCGCTTCGATCCCGAGCACCGGCATCCGTTGCGCGAGGTGGGAAGGAGCAATACGGGCGGTCTGAACTTTCACCGGATGGCGGAGGAAGCGGCCCGGTTTGCCGATGAGGGCGACGAGCTGTGCCTGGGACTGTTCCGCTTGCGCGAAGAGGCGATCGGGCAGCTTTTGTTCTCGGTGGGGCTGATGTTCAATCCGCATGGCTTCATTTTGGGCGGGCACACCATCGCCACCATGTCTGCTGCGTTTCGGGAGAAGTTCATCAACAGAGTGAAGGAGCAAATGGTGAAGCGATTGCAGCCGGTCCTGCCGGGATACGAGTACGACGTGGTCGCGGCCAAACTCGGCGATGAAGCCGCCGTATTTGGTTCGGCCATGTTGGCCCGCGACTCGGCCGGAGTGCAGGTCTGACGACACAGGTCGTCTGGCGCATGGCGCCTGTTTCGCGGAGTCGAGATCATGCCGAAAATCTCCACCTGGGTCGCCCTGTGTGTGGTCATGGTGCTGGCCATGACCGCGACGGGTATTCTCTTGTACCGGCTTACGGAAGAGGAAGAACAGCGGTGGGAGTTTTACGCGTTTCAAGCGGACGTGACCATTCCCCTCGGACATCGCTGCATGGGTGTGTTGCCGCGCA
Source organism: Verrucomicrobiales bacterium (assembly GCA_035513055.1). GTDB lineage: Bacteria > Verrucomicrobiota > Verrucomicrobiia > Verrucomicrobiales > DEV007 > DATKCT01. Next base: position 34,424 of record DATKCT010000008.1, read on the forward strand.
AGGCGGAACAGATTGCTTCTCCCTTGGAGGCGCGCGGTTTTGTGCTGCGGGGCCGGGGGTCGCCGGTGGTCTTCGTGGGGTTGGATTGGTGCGAGATTCGCAATGACGCATACACATTATGGCGAGAGGCTCTGGCGCAAGCGGCGCAGACTCAGCCGGACCGGGTGCTGCTGTGGTGTGTGCATCAACACGACGCTCCGCTGACGGATCAGACCGCGGCTGCGCTGCTCGAAGACGCGGGATTGGGCGGAGAACTCTTCGATGTGGCCTTTCAGGAAGCGGCGATCAACAGGGTGACGACGGCGCTTCGCGAAGCCGAGGGGCAAAGGCGGCCGCTCACTCATATCGGGACTGGAGCGGCCCGGGTGGAAAGAATCGCCTCGAGCCGAAGAGTGAGGTTGGAAAACGGCGCGATTACCTTCGAGCGGGGCTCGCGCAGCGGCGCGGACCCCTTCATGGCCGAAGCTCCAGAAGGCTTGATCGATCCTTGGTTGCGATGTTTGACGTTTTGGTCCGGTGAAGAGCCTTTGGCGGCGCTGCATGTCTACGCGACGCATCCCATGAGCCGTTATGGCGAGGGAGAAGTGAGCAGCGACTTTCCCGGGAAAGCCAGGACGCGCTTGCAGGCGGAAACGCCCGGAGTGATGCAAATCTATGCCTCGGGCTGCAGCGGCGACCTGACCGCGGGAAAGTACAACGACGGTTCTCCGGAGAGCCGGGAGATGTTGGCGGACCGGCTCTATCAAGGCATGCGCCGGGCCTGGGAGACGGGGAAACGGGTTCCTTTAACGGAACTGGAGGTGAGGACATCGCCGTTGCTTCTGCCCTACCGGCAGGATCAGGAGTACTCGGCGCCGGCGTTGGAGGACACGTTGCGGGATTCCGAGAAGCCGGAGCGGGACCGGATTCTGGCGGCGATGGGCCTGAGCACTTTGTTGGGGCGACGATCGAGGGCTCAGGACTTGGCTTTGACCGCCGTTGATCTGGGAGGAGCGCAAGTGCTGCTCTTTCCCGGAGAGACCTTCGTGGGATACCAGAGCATGGCGCAGAAACTGCGAGAGGGGGGAGAGGTTTTTTGTATCGGCTATGGCGATTGCTGGCCTGGTTACATTCCGATGGAACGGGATTACGCGGAAGGTTTTCGCGACGACTGGAGCTGGGTGGGACCGGGATCCGAGTTGGCCATGCGCCGGGCTTTGTGGGCGGTACTGCCGGATTCCGCGGCGCGGTGGACTGGGACGGCGGAAGGAAGATGGGCGGAAGGCTATGCCGTCGACGTGTATGCCGCGAGCCAGGAGCACCCGCGCTACAGCGAGGGATCGGTGGCCCGGTTTCCGGATGGACGATTGCTCCACGCGGTCACGGAGTTTTCCGAAGCGGCGGAAGACGACGCCCCGGCGCGGTTGGTGTTGCGGGAGTCTATGGATGGTGGGCGGACCTGGGGAGAGCTTCGCGTGCTTGTGCCGAATGAAGGCGGGCGCAATGTCATGTCCGTAAGCCTGCTTGCCTTGCAGAGCCCGGAGCAATCTGGACTTGGGCTGTTTTATCTGATCAAAAATGGACCGTCCGATTTGCGGGTGCGGATGCGTTTGTCGGAGGACGGCGGAGCGAGCTTTGGCGAGGCCATCGATCTGTGCCGGCGCCCGGGTTATCATGTGATGAACAACGACCGGGTGCTGCAGTTGAGCGGCGGGAGGGTTCTCTGTCCGGTAGCCTGGACTTCCGATGTGGAGACGGAGAATCGTTTCGAGGCGTTCTGTCTGTATTCCGACGATGGCGGGCGTGGCTGGGAAGAAGGCTCGGGGAGCGTGGTTTTGCCCGGGCGCGGCGCGATGGAGCCGGGCTTGATCGAAAGGCGGGACGGAAGCGTGGTGATGTATGTGCGGACGCAGTTAGGAGAGATTTATGGGAGCCTGTCTACCGACGGCGGGGAGACTTGGGATGAGCCGAGAGCCTGGGGTGTGCCGAGCCCGGAATCTCCGGCGACGGTGCGCCGGATACCGCAAACGGGGGACTGGTTGATGCTATGGAATCCGCTCGTCCGCGAGGGGGAGGATCACGGAGGCCCGAGGCGGCCCTTGGCGGCGGCGGTTTCCCCGGACGAAGGGCGGACCTGGAAACCGTGGCGGGTGCTGGAGGATGAGGAAGGAAAGAGTTACGCCTACACGAGCCTGACTTTTGATCGGGGCAGCGCGTTGTTGACCTATGGGATTGGCGACGAGAGCACAGGGCGGATCAGTTCGCGCTTCCGGGCCGTTCCGGTGACTTGGTTCTATGGGGAGCACGCCGAGGATTGACGGCAAGGAGAGCCGGGGTGCGCCTCGGAAGGAAACCGAAGGGAGGGGCTTGGCCCACTGGTTGCATAAGCCCAGCTTGCGGCCTCGCAGATGATGCGCCCCACGATCAGGGCCACGGCACACTCCAACCTTTATGCTCATGACCACTTAGAGAAGGGAGACGGGGTCAACGTCGACGATGACAACAACTTCGGAGGGGAATGTCATACGATCCAGAACCGAGCGCAGATGGCGGACGGCGGGCGGAGCGGTGGGAGCGCGAATCATGAGTTGGAAGCGGAAAAGATCGGAGGCCTTTTCGAGAGGCGAGGCCAAAGGCTCCCCGAGGACAAGGCCGGCAGGGAGACCGGCGGCGAGGCGTTGGGCGAGGTTCTGCGTGGTGAACTCCGCCAGCCGCTGGTTCTTCGAGCGGACGTGGAGCAGGACGGCGTGAACATAGGGAGGCAGGCCAAATTCCCGGCGGAACTCGAGTTCCTGGCTGGAGAATCCTTCGTAGTCGTGGTGGCGGGCGAACTGGATGGCGGGACTGTGCGGAGAGAAAGTCTGCACGAGGACTTCGCCGATGCGGTCGCCGCGTCCGGCCCTGCCGGCGACCTGGGTCAGGAGTTGGAAGGTGCGTTCGCCGGCACGGAAATCGGGAAGGTGGAGTCCGAGATCGGCGTTGAGGATGCCGACGAGGGTGACGTTGGGAAAATCAAGGCCTTTGGCGATCATCTGCGTTCCGACCAGAATATCGAGGCGGCCGGTGCGGAAGGCCTCGAGGGTATCGCGGAGGGTGTTCTTCCGCCGCATGGCGTCGGCGTCGATGCGGGCGATGCGGGCAGTGGGGAAGACGTTGCGAAGGATGTGTTCGGCCCGTTCGGTGCCGAATCCGGCGAAGCGGATCGAGGGGGATCGGCATTGGGGGCAGCGGCGGGGCGCCAATTGTTGGAAACCGCAGATGTGACAGATGAGGCGCTTTTCGGACTGATGGAATGTCAGGGATACGCTGCAGTGGCGACAGGCGCAAACGACGCCGCATTCCTGACATTGGAGGGAGGAGGCGAAGCCGCGGCGGTTGAGAAAGAGCAGGACTTGCTCGGTGCGAGTGAGTCGTTGTTCGATGGACTGGCGCAGGATCTCGGAGAGCACGGTGGGCTGGCTGCCGCTGTTTTGGGAAGCGCGGCGCATGTCCACGAGCCGGACCAGGGGCATCGAGCGGGAGTCAACCCGGCGGCTGAGGGTAACCAGATCGTATTTGCCGCGTTGGGTGTTGAGGAAGGATTCGAGGCTGGGGGTGGCGCTGCCGAGGACGAGAGCGCAGGGTTCGAAGCGGCTGCGGACGACGGCGAGGTCGCGGGCGTGATAGCGGGGAGTGGCGTCCTGTTTGTAAGAGGATTCGTGTTCTTCATCGACAACGATGAGGCCGAGGTTTTCCAAGGGCGCAAAGAGGGCGCTGCGCGCGCCGATGACGACGGCGGCCTCACCGCGGTGAATCTTATGCCACTCGTCGAAGCGCTCGCCGGTAGAGAGGTGACTGTGGAGGACGGCGATCTGCCGCTGGCGGCTGGCGAAGCGCGATTTGAAGCGGTGGACTGTTTGGGGAGTGAGAGCGATCTCGGGAACGAGGACGATGGCGGTCCGGCCTCTTTGCAAGACATGATGGACGGCTTGCAGGTAGACTTCGGTTTTTCCGCTGCCGGTGACTCCTTGCAGCAGGATGGGGCGGCGGAGGATGGGTTGTTCGACGGCCTCGAGAATGCAGTCTAGCGCGGATTGCTGTTCGGCGGAGAGAAGCTGGGGCTGGGAAGAGACGAAGAGGTCGGCTCCGTGCGGATCGCGCTCGACTTGCTCGTCTTCGAGGGCGACCCAACCGCGGGCGACGAGGGCTCGGACGGCGGGGGCGGAGGGCAGGGCAGCGAGGGGCAGGGGGCTGGGTCCGGTCCGCAAAAGCGTTAGCATTTCCGCCTGACGCGGGGCGCGCCGCTGGAGCGCTTCGAGGGCTTCGGGTCCGGGATCGTGAAGGAGGCGGGCGACGCGGCGGGTTTTGATAGGGGCCTGGGGCGCGCGAACCGAGTCGGGCAGCATGGCGCGCAGGATCGATTCCAGAGAGGCGCAGTAATAACCGGCGGACCAACGGGCAAGTTTGAGGAGGCCCGGAGTCAGGATCGGGCGATCGTGCAGGAGGCCATCGATAGGAAGGAGCCGGTGTTTGGGTTCGGCGTTTTCGGCGACGAGAAGGACGGTGCCGTGGACCTTCTGCCGGCGCAAGGGCACGCGGACGCGGGATCCGACGGCGACTCGTCCGGCGAGTTCCTCGGGGACGAGGTAGGTGAACTCGAGGTCGGCCGATCCGTCGATGAAGACTTGGGCGCAGCGCGGCACCGGCGTGAGTTCAGGGCGATTCGGGTTGTGGGCTTCGGCTCAATTGCACCCAGAACTTGGCGAAGAAGCCGGTGAGAAGCACGACGCCGAGGGGGACGAGGCCGGTCTTGAGGTTGCTGCCTAACCAGGGAGCGGCTTCGCGCAGAGCGGGACTCCGGTCCGTGAGGGCTTGGTAGATTTGCAGGCCGAAGACCCAGCCGGTGTGCAGGCCGATGGCGAGCCACAGAGAGCGCGTGCGGAGCCGGGCGGAAGCAAGGACCCAGCCGATGAGAAAGAGGGTCAGAAATTCGGCGAGGAGCGGAACGGGTTCCACGAAGCGGTGGAAGATTCTTGCAGTTTGCTGGAAACCGCTGAGCCAGGTGACGTCGGATGCGGCGATGACGGAGTCCGGAGGTTTGAGGAAATGGAGGACGGCGTAGAGAAAGGTGGTGGACACAACGGCCCAAAGGGTGGGGAGCGTTCGCAGGAAAAGGGCGAGGATGACTCCGCGGAAGAACCATTCTTCAAGGAGTCCGATGACGGGCGCCCGGACGAAGATGGGAGGAATTCTTTCCCAGCGGGGCTCGTTCTCGGGGACGTAGTAACCGAGCCGCAGCAGAATGCCGCCGAGGAGGAGAAGGAAGCCCGCGGAGAGGAAGAATCCGGCGAGAAGATCGGGGAACCAGACCGGGTTGGTCTGCAAGCCGAGCCCGCCCTGGCGACTGGTCCGCAGGCAGCGAAATACGGGGAGCAGCAGGGCCAGCGCGGCAATGAGGACGGCGCGGTTGAAGTAGCGGCTGAAGTCGCCGCGCTCGAGGGCGTTTTCCAACCAATGCAATCCAGGCAGATCGAGCGTCCCGCTGGCGACCAGATTTTTGCCGCCTACGAAGAGCCAGGGCGCGAGGAGGGATCCGGCAAGGACGACGCCGAGGAAATAGAGAGCGAGAACGAGCAGTTCGTTGGATTCTCGCCGGGGCACGCGCATACCTCCCATGTTGGGGCCGTGCTCGTCAACCGGATTGAGCCCGGTTGAGGGTCCGGTGACTCTTGTGCGATCTCATGCCGCCACCCTGGACCCGCCGCGACTGTCCGTCAACTTTTGTATTTTGTGTCTGACACATTATGTTACAGGTGATTCTTCTGCGACCGCGCGTCGCGGCAGCTCAGGGCGGGGGAGAACGGTCGCTTCGCGGCAAGCGGAGGGCGGGAGATGTTGACAGGTCTGGGAGGGGCGGGAGTGTAGGTCCATGAACAAGATTACCTCATGGGTGCTTTCGCTGTCGGCCGTGGCGTGTGTTTGCTTCTGCGGATGCGGGCGGCCGGGCACGAGCGAAATCGGCGGGGAAAGCTCCGCGGAAGAGGGCTCGGGGACGCTCGAAGGGGTGGCCGAACTCAGCCCGCAGGAGGCCAAGGATTTGCTGGCCAGTGAAGAAGCCGTGACGGTGCTCGATGTGCGGACAGCCGAGGAGTATGTTCAAGGACATATTCCGGGCGCCGTGAACGTGGATGTCCGGGATCCGGGTTTCGATGCGGCGATTGACGAGCTGGACCGTTCGGAACCGTTCTTGTTGCATTGCGGGTCTGGGAACCGGAGCAAGATAGCGGTCGAGAAGCTGAAGGAGGCTGGATTTACCCGGATTTATCATTTGACCGAGGGTCTGAAGGGATGGCGGGAGGCCGGCAACCCGGTGAGCGCGGAGGTCGAGGAGGTCGAGGAGGAGGCGCCTTGAGAAATGCGGGCTAAAGCCCGAGTTCCCGGAACATGAGACGGGTACGTTCCATGTGGGCATCGAGGGTGTAATGTTCGCGCATGCGCGCCCGGCCTTTTTCGCCCATGGATCGACACAGGCCGGGATCGGCGAGAAGACGTTCGATGCATACGGCGAAGGCATCGAGATCAAAGGGGCGGACAAGAAAACCGGTTTCGCCCTCGACGATGATCTCCGAGGGTCCGCCGGCGTCGAAGGCCAGGACAGGGAGGCCGTGGGCCATAGCTTCCACCAAGACGTAGCCGAAGGGTTCGAAGACGGAGGGGGCAGCCAGGAATTGGGCCCTTTCGAGCTGTGCTCCGGTTTCGGATTTTGGGACATGTCCGAGGAACTCGACGGGCAAGCGGTGGCGCCGGGCGTAGGATTCAAGGGAGGCGCGCTGGTAGCCATCGCCCAGGACGCGCAGCCGCCATGGCCTGGGCACGCGCCGGAGAACACGCAAGAGCAAGTGCAGCCCTTTGCCGCGGATGAGGTTGCCCAGGAAGACGAAGGTCCGCTCCTCTCGAGCGGGTTTGGGGACCGGAGTCTCACGTTCCAAGACGGGACCCCAGACGGGGTTGAGGAAAAACCGGGGACGCCGGATGCCGTTGCGTTGGAGGGTGCGCCGCATGTCATGGGTATGAGTTTCCACGGCGTCGACGGCGTCGATTTCGGAGAGCAGGCGCTTTTTCCGCCAGGGATTATCAAAGACGAACCGGCGGGTAAAGGCATCGCGGGTGAGGGCGCCGCAAAGCGACCTCCAACCGGCCGGGTCCCGGCTGCGGCGCAGGGTGAGGCGGTTGTAACCGGTTCCCGTGTAGATCATGGCGTAGTCGTGGAACACTTTGGCGACCGGTTTTCTGGAGGCGGAGCGGCCTTGGAGGAAGGGGGCGATTGTTTGGCCGGGATGGTTGTGGAGGATGATGAGATCAGGGGAAAAACGGCGCAGAAAGTCTGCGGAATCCGGGGCGGAGAAACTGAGGGTCTGATGGGAGGCGGAGAAGGCGCCGAGGTAGGCGGGATTGGGATCCCGGAGGAAAAGCAGAGCGTGGTCGAATGCGGACAGGGCCGCGGCGCTTTCGCGGATGTAGTTTTCGGCGCCGCCTCGCTTTTGGCCGAAGGTATTGACATGGAGGACCTTGCTCATGGCGAGAGGAGGAGCATGGGAAGGGCGGCTCCGCTGCAACGGAACTCGGATATTGCCGGGAAGCGGGAAATGCCCTAAGTTACAAGGTTGTAACGCCGCGCTTCGCTTCCAAAGCGGATAGTGGAGTCCCTATGAAATACATCCCCCCTGAGATCCTCCCGATGAAAGACCCCTTCTTCCGCCTCTTCCGCCAATGGGCGCGGGCTGGTGTGGCGACCGCGCTGTTCTGCCTCGCCGCTTCGTCTGTGCATGCCCGGATCGTGATCTCGGAATTGCAAGCGGTCAACGATTCCACTTTGACCGACAAGGAGTTTGGAGACTATGAGGACTGGATCGAGTTGCACAACGAGGGGACGGAGGATGTCAATTTGGAAGGATGGTATCTGACGGACCAGGCGGGTGATCCTTTCCGTTGGAGATTCCCAGACATCACCTTGGGAGCGGGTCGTTACCTGGTGATTTTCACTTCCGGGAAGAACCTGCACACGCCGTTGAGCATCTTCGAGGATCAAAGCATCTCGAAAACGCACACGAACTTCAAGTTGACGAGCGAAGGAGAATATTTGGGGCTCTACCGCCCGGACGCATTCACCATTGAGCACGAGTACAATCCCGGGTTTCCGCCGCTGGGTTCCGACATTTCTTACGGGTTGAGCGGTGAGGACGGGGCGCTGGTGTATTTTGCCGAACCGACGCCGGGCCAGCCCAACGGCTCGGGGAATGAGGGGATCGGGCCCATTGTCACGGCGGTCGAGAATCTAACGGAGATTCCGGTTTTGGGAGAAGACGCGGAAGTCGTGATCGCGGCGCGGGTGATCCGGACAATCGAAGAGATCGAATCGGTGACGCTCTTCTCGCGGGCGATGTTCAAGCCGGAGGGGGCGCGACCCATGTTGGACAACGGGATAGCTCCCGACGAAAACGCGGGAGACGGGATCTACACGGCGTCCATCCCCTTGACGAGTGTGTTTGGGCCGGTCGTACAAGAAGGACAGATGATTCGGTGGCGGGTGGAAGCTTCCGGCGTATCCGGCAATCGCTCCCAGCTCCCCACCTTTCATGATCCGCTGAATTCGGAAGAGTATTACGGCACGGTCGCCGCCGACTCCGAACTGGAGACGTCGAATCTTTCGGTGCTGCATGTTTTTGTGGAGAACGCCAACGCGGCGCAGAATCCGGGCCGGCGATCTCTTTTTTATTTGGGAGAATTTTACGACAACGTGGAGTTCACCATTCACGGGCAAAGTTCTTCCGGGTTCCCGAAGAAGAGTTTCAACATCGACTTTAACAGCGACCACCGGTTTCGTTACCGAAATGACCAGGGACGGGTTCGGGACATCGATTTGCTCACCACTTGGGGGGACAAGTCCAAAGTCCGCAACACGCTGGCTTACGAGATGTTCGACATCGGGGGAGTGGCGGGGCACTTCGCCTTTCCGGTCCGGGTGCAGCTCAACGGAGATTTTTTTGCGACCGCTGATTTTGTGGAAGACGCGGACGAGCGTTACCTGGAGCGAGCCGGGCTCGACGAGGGTGGGGCTCTCTACAAGATGTACGACCGCTTGCAGTCGACTGCGCAGGGGCAGAAGAAGACGCGAAAGCAGGAAGACAAGAGCGATTTGCAGGCGCTGATCGACGGCGTCAACCGGGGGTCCACGGACGAACGGATCGACTACATTTACGACAATGTGGACATCCCCGGAATGGTGAACTTCCTGACGCTGAACTCGGTGATCAACAACACCGACTACGGGCACAAGAACTATTATGTGTATCGCGACACGGAAGGCAGCGGGGAGTGGGTCGAGCTTCCGTGGGACGTCGATTTATCGCTCGGGCGTTTGTGGACCTCGGGCGCCAACTATTTCTATGATCCCATTCAGACCACACACGCATCGGTGGAGGGGCACGTGAACGGCAATGCCCTGGCTACCCTGTTTATGCAGAACGGGGATTTCAACACAATGATCCACCGGAGGATGAGGACGATGATGGATTACTTTTACGGGGCTCCGGACGCTGCGCCGGACAGCGACTATTTCATGCGCCGGCTCGACGAACTCGTCGAATTGATTGATCCGGAGGGAGTGGAATCGGACGCGGATTTGGACTATGAGAAGTGGGGATCTTGGGGAAACCGGGACACCATGCGCGCGGCGGTGGACCGGCTCCGCAACGAGTTCTTTCCGGGCCGCAGGGACTACATTTACAGTTTGGCGAAGTTGCCGGGGCGGCATCCCACCAACATCAAAATGAATTTCGTGGAAGTGGATTTCAATCCTGCGTCCGGAAATCAGGAAGAGGAGTATATCGCGCTTCAGAACACGACCGGGGACACGGTGGATGCGTCGGGATGGACGATTTCTGGAGCGGTGGATTACACGTTCCGGGACGGGACGGTTTTGCTTACGGGCAGCTTGTTTACGCCGGACCGGGGCAAGGTTTATGTGGCCAAGAATCTACGGGCGTTCCGGGCCCGGAGCGAGGGACCGCAGGGCGGCATGAAACTGCTGGCTCAAGGGGGCTACGACGGGCAGCTTTCGGCGCGAGGCGAGACCTTATGGCTGCGCGACAGGGAAGGCAATCTCTTGGCGGAATACAGTTGGGAAGGCAATCCGAGCGCAGCTCAAGAGTTTCTGAGAATTACCGAGCTGCACGCGGCTCCGGAAGAGGCTGAGGGCAGCGGCACGTTTCATGCCCGTGATTTCGAGTTTATCGAACTGCGCAACACGGGAACGGCGCCGTTGGACCTTGCCGGAGTCCGGATCTCGGACGGCATCAGTTTTGTCTTTGGGGAAGGCAGTGTTTTGGCGCCCGGAGCGTATGGCGTGGTGGTGAGCAACCGGGCCGCCTTCGAGTCTCGTTATGGTGTGGGGATCAATGTGCTGGGCGAGTATGAGGGCTGGCTCGACAATGGGGGGGAGCGCTTGCAGCTCAGCGACGCCGTGGGAGAGAACATTTTGAAGTTCAGCTATGACCGGGATTGGTTTGGGAACAGCGGGGCGGGCCACTCTTTGCAGATTGTGAATGACGGCGCGGCTTTCGACACGTGGAACGATGAAGAGAGCTGGGTCGTCAGCGAGCAGGCCGGCGGGACACCAGGCGCAGGTTCCAGCCAACCGCCGGTGGGAATAAGCTATGTGGACTGGGCGACGGCGCATTTCACTCCGGAACAAATGGAGGAGGCGGCGGTTGCAGGACCTGAGGCGGATCCCAATGCGGACGGAGTAAGCAATTTGGCGGCCTATGCTTTCGGGATGACGCCATGGAGTCTGACGCCGGAGCATCTGCCGGCATTGGCCGCGGGCGATGATGGCGCGTGGAGGTTAACTTATCGGCGGCAGGCGGCCAGCCGGGATCTGAACTACATGGCGCAGTGGTCGCCCGATTTCGAGGACTGGAGGCCCTCCGGCGGAGTGGAAGAGGCGACGGTTTCGCATCCTGACGGCACGCAGAGTGTGGAGTTGCGCATCGACGACCCGCAGGTCGAGGGAAGCGCTTCCGGGGCCTTTCGGATGCGGGTGTATCTGGATGACCCGCTCTTTATCGGACCGCCAGTTCTCAAGTAGGAGAAATCAGCGAGGAGAGACAATGGTGGGCTGTATTTCCTGGCAGAGCCGCACCCGTCGAATGGCGTTGGCGGCCGGAACGTGTTGCGCTCTTCCGGGGACGAGCGGGGCCGACGTTGTCATCAACGAGATTCATTATGATCCCGAGCCGAAGACGGAGCATGTCGAGTTTATCGAACTGCACAATACAGCAGCGGAAGCGGTTTCGTTGGCGGGGTGGAGTTTCACTGAAGGCATTCGATACACCTTCGACGGCGATGCTCAGATCGAAGGCGGGGGCTATTATGTGCTGACGGAGGACGCGGTGCATTTTGACCGGAAGTTCGGAAGCATTTTCGCGGGAGGACGCCAAGCGGATGCTCAGTGGCAGGAGGGGGTTTTGAGCAACGATGGGGAGAGGGTGGCGCTGCGCGACGCCGGGGACGCGTTGGTGGACGAGGTGAGCTACCGTGCCGAGTTTCCCTGGCCCATAGCCGCCAATGGGGAAGGGGCGTCCATGGAATTGATTCATCCGGCATTGGACAATGACCTCGGCGGTAGCTGGCGATCCTCGCTCGCGCCCACTCCAGGACGGACCAATTCGGTGTATGCGGAGAACGCTCCTCCCCAGATCCGGCAGGTCGGGCACAGCCCCGCGATGCCCACGACGCAGCAGGAAACGGTGATCACGGCGAAGGTGACGGATCCTGACGGAGTAGCACAAGTCGAGTTGCTCGTGCAGGTCGTGGAACCTGGCCAGTATCTGCCGGCTTTCCTGGCAAAGAGCGCGTCCGAACTGCTGCGCAATCCGAACACGCTGCGTGAGCCGAATCCGGAGTTTGATAATCCGGCGAACTGGGAGACCGTGGCGATGACGGACGATGGGGAAGGGCCGGATGCGGAGGCGGGGGACGACATCTACACGGCGGTGCTGCCGGCGAGGGGGAATCGTTCTTTGACGCGCTACCGCATTCGAGCGGTGGATGGGAAAGGCGCCGCGCTGCGCGTTCCGCATGCGGACGATCCGTCCTTGAATTTCGCCTTCTTTTCCTATGACGGCGTCCCGGAGTACGAGGCGACGACCCGGACCGTGGCGGCCGAGGGGGTTCCTTATACGCATTCCCGGGAGGTAATGACTTCGCTGCCGGTGTATTTCTTGCTGACAGACGCCGCGGATTTTGCGCAGTGCATCGCCTACAACGGGGCCGATCAGATTCCGGGAAACAACTACGACGCGCGCAGCGCGTTTAACTGGAGCGGCACATTTGTTTACAATGGGAAGGTTTACGACAACATCGCCTATCGATTGCGCCAGAAAAACGACCGCTACGGCGGGAGCGGAAAGCGCAGCATGCGATTCCGCTTCAACCGTGGCCGTCACATCCAATTGCACGACGAGTTTGGAAACCCTTATCCGGAGAAATGGCGGACGCTGAACACGAGCAAAATGCGGGCGCGCGGCGGGGAGAACTTCGGCATGTATGAAGCGATGAATCACGTATTGTGGGATCTCGTCGGTGTGCCGGCTCCGGAAACGCACTGGCATCATTTCCGGGTCGTAAAGACGAAAGACGAAGTCCCGCAGCCGTCGATTTTCGGGACTCCGCGCAACGCGCAGTATTTGGGAGATTTTTTCGGAATGTATCTCGCGATCGAGGACTATGACGGGAACTTTCTGGATGCGCGCGGGCTCCCTGATGGAAACCTTTATAAATTGAAGAGTTCAGTTCTGGATGGCCGTCAGGTAGAGCGCAATCAAGGCAAGCACTCGGTGGACGACGCCTCCGACTATTCCAACATTTTGCAGAACCTCCGGCCGCAACGGGACGTGGAATGGCTGAACACGTATGTGAATTACGAGCACTACAATCGCTACCACACAGTAGTGGAGGCGGTGCGGCATTATGACGTGCAACCGAATTTGGCTGAGCATTTGAAGAACCGGGCGTTTTACTTTCCGCTGGAGGACAGGGAGGCAAATCCTTTGGGGCGCTTGCACACGCTGCCTTGGGACTCGGACACGAGTTGGGGTCCTAACTGGAACGCGGGAATCGATTTCGCCCATCAAGCCCTTTTCAACGGCGCGGGCCGGGAGGGGATGATTACCGAATACAAGAACACGGTGCGCGCGTTTCGCGATCTGATCTGGCGGGAGGATCAAATCAATCCCGTGTTGGACCGGCTGGCGGCGGTGATCGCAGATTTCGTTCCGGCGGACCGGGACCGGTGGAACGGCGCTCCGGCGGAAGCCGGGTCGGAGACGATCGGGCCGTTGGAGAGCAAAACGGAGGACATGAAGCGCTTTGCCTGGACCGGCGGAAGCTGGACGGGAGGCAACGATCCGGTGGGTGAATCCCGCGACTCCGGCATTTCGGGCCGGGAAGGCCGGGACGCCTATTTGGATTGGCTGGCGCGCGATGGGATTGTGCCGAACCGGCCCGTGATTCGTTATGCGGGAGCGGCAGGGTTTCCCGTGGACGGGTTGCGCTTTGGCTCGTCGACGTTCAGCACGTCGGTTTTTGGAGGCGCTCCTTTCGCGGCCATGGAGTGGCGGCTGGCGGAAGTGACCGATCCCGGGCTGCCGGATTACGATCCGGCGGAAAGCTTCCTTTGGGAATGGAGAGCAACCTGGCAATCCGGCGAGTTGGGAGAGTTTGTCGAGGAGATTGAGGTTTCCGCGGCGGAAGTGCGCGCAGGGCGGACTTATCGCGCCCGGGTAAGGATGAAGGACAGCGTGGGGAAATGGAGTTCCTGGTCCGAGCCTCTGCAGTTCACCACGGGATTGCCAGAGGGCATCGTGCAATTGCAGCGCGACTTGGTGATCAGCGAGATTATGTTTCACCCCGCGGATCCCAGCGCCGATGAGGAATCCTTGGGCTTTACCGGAAGGGATTTCGAGTACATCGAACTCTACAATGCCGGGCAGCAGCCGTTGGATCTTGCCGCATTGCGGTTCACTAAAGGCATTGATTTCGATTTCGCGAGCGGGTCTGGAGGTCTATTGGCTCCGGGTGCCGTCGTGCTGGTGGTTTCCAATTTGGAAGCTTTCGTTCTGCGCTACGGCGCGAGTCTTCCGGTGGTGGGGGAATACTCAGGGCAACTCGATAATGCCGGAGAACGGATCAAGTTGTCCTTCGGCGGCGGCACGCCGGTGCATGAATTCGAGTATCTCGATGGGCCGCCGTGGCCGGATGAGGCCGATGGATCGGGGGCGAGTCTCGAGTGGATTGGTTACGCGGGAGGAGTGGATCCTGGAGATCCCGCGGGCTGGATTGCGGGTCCAGTGGGCGGGACGCCGGGCGTGGCGGGACCGGGGTCCTCACCTGAAATGAAAGACCGGGATGGGGACGGTTTTTCGGACGCCCAAGAGGCGCTGGCGGGCACGGATCCCGAGGATGCGAAGTCCGTATTGCGCCTGCTCTCGATCGAGCGCATTGGGCAGGGTTGGCGTTTGGCTTGGACTTCGGAGCCGGGAATCCGCTACCGGGTCGAGTATGCCGCGGACATGGCATCCGGCGGCTGGGTTCAAGCGACCGAGCTTAGCGGAACTGGGCCACAGGCGGAGTGGACGGACGAGGATCCTGGGCGGGTGGACAACGTGAGGGGGCATTACCGGATTCGGGCCCTGGGTCTTGAGGAGTAGACGTTTCTTGAGGCTCGCGAGCCGGGACCGGGCGTGGTAGGTTCAGCGGTAGTGAAGGCGAAAAGGGAAGCGGCCCCGAATCGGGGGATGAAGAAACTCTGGATCTACGGAATTCCGGGCTTGGTTCTGGCGTTGACGGTTCCCTGGGCTTTCACGGGGGACGGAGGAAGGTGGTGGGGATTCCCCGGTTGGGCTGTCTATAGCCTGGGGGCCAGTGTCATCTACGCGGTGATAGTGTCGTGGATGCTGGGGCGGGGGTGGGAGGCGTCGGCGGAGGGGCCTGATTGGTGGAAGGACGAGGACGGGGCGAGTTGAGATGGGCGGAGAGAAGGGAGAGGGCCTGCTGGGGACGGGCGGGTTGCTGTGTCTGCTGGGTTATCTGGCGCTGATGCTGACGCTCGGGTGGGCGGGGTATCGGGCGCGCCGCGAGCATTCGCTGGCGGATTTCTACCTGGGCGGGCGGGGCCTCGGCCTGGCGGTTCTGTTTTTGACGCTCTACGCCACGCAATACAGCGGCAACACTCTTCTGGGCTTTGTGGGGCAGGCCTACAGGAACGGGTTCACTTTCCTGGTCAGCGTGACGTTCATGATGGCGGTGGTTGGAGCCTACCTGGTTTATGCGCCGCGATTGCATCGATTGGCGCACCAGCGCGGGTACATCACCATGGGGGACTACGTGCAGGACCGGTTTGGAGACCGCCGGCTCACGGTGTTAGCGTCGCTGCTAGGCGTGGCGGCCTTGGCCAACTATGTTTTGACCAACCTCAAGGTGTTGGGCGAGCTGACAGAAATGATCAGCGGCGGCCGAATCAGTTACACTTGGGGCGTGATTCTATTGGCGGCAGTGATGGTGGTGTATGAAGCAGCGGGAGGAATGCGGGCCGTGGCCTGGACCGATGTGGCGCAGGGGCTCGTGTTGTTGGTCGGCGTCGTCGTGATCTTTGCGGCATTGCAGACGCTGAGCGGAGGGATGGGCGCGGCCGGAGAATTGATCGCGGAACAGCGACCGGATTTCTACCCGGCGCCTTCGGCTTCCCAAAAGACGACGTGGTTGAGCACGCTGGTCCTGGTGTTCGCGGGAATCTCGATGTATCCGCACGCGATCCAGCGGATCTACGCGGCGCGGGACGCCCGGGTGTTGCGCCGATCCCTGCAACTGATGGTCTTCATGCCCTTGTTTACGACCTTGTTGATGGTGACTCTCGGCATTCTCGGAACGGCGCGACTTCCAGCGCTGGACGGCAGCGAGAGCGACCGGGTTACTCTGTTGCTCCTCGAGGATTTGGTCGAGAATTCGCCGGGGCTGCGCTGGATGGTCTTGCTTTTCGTCGGCGCAATTGTGGCGGGCACGATGTCGACGGTGGATTCGTCCATGTTGGCGATTTCGAGTCAGTTGACGCGGGATGTGTATCAACCCTGGAGCAAGGTGACCGACGAACGGCGGCTGAGCGCTTGGGCCAAGGTGAGTTCCGTGGTTTTGACGGCGGTCGTTGTCGGGTTGACCCTGATCTTGCGAGAGCGGAACATTTGGGCCTTGATCGAGATCAAGCTGGAGTTGCTATGCCAAGTGGCGCCGGCGGTCTTGGTCGGCTTGCATTGGAGGAACATGCGAAGCGGACCGGTTCTGGCGGGGATGTTTGTGGGGACCCTATTGGCTTTGACGCTCATGATGGGAGCTTGGCAGGGCTTGGCATGGGTCTCAGACAAACCGCTGGGAGTTCACGCCGGCGTGTGGGGTTTGGGCGTGAACCTCGCCATTGCCGTGGGAGGCAGCCTGTGGCTGAGACCGGGCAGGGCGGGGGCGTTCCGCGCCGAGGGCTAACCCGCATTTCTCACACCTTTTCTGCTGTGGCGCGCTGCGCCCCGTCCTGCCTGCGGTCCGCTTGCCTCGGGTTTGAACAGGGCATACTCACCCAGCCCGGCGTCCTCGGCTGCGCGCGGCCTGGGCAGCAAGGGGTTCGCAGCGCCTCGCGACGAAACGGCATGAGAAATCCGGGCTAACCAATCGTTCTCTTCCCATGGACCCCGGCGGATTGCCGGTGTGGTCCGGCCCAATTGGGTCAACCTTGGAGGGCGGTGAGCGAAAGCGAATAGAGGTTGTTGAGAACGTGCAGGATCAGCGGAATCCAGAGAGAGCCGGAGGCGGCGCGAGCCCAACCGAGCAAGAGGCCGAGACAGAAGATCAAGGCAATGAAGAACAGATCGTATTGGAGATGGATCAATGACCAAGTGGCCGAGGTGAACAGGACCGTTCCCGCCGTCCCGAGCCAGGAGCGGCGTAGACCTTCGAAGAGGAATCCGCGAAAGAAGAGTTCCTCGGCGATGGGCGCGGCGAGGACTACGGCCAACCAGAGCAGGGGAGTGAACCTGGCAGACCGGTAGATTTCGGCAATGTAGATTTCGGCCGAATCTTGCCCTGCCCAGCGAATGATCCATTCCGAGACGGCGACGAAGGCGGCGAACACGAGGACCCAAAGGACGAGGTCGCGCAAGCGGAACCGGTCGAGGCGAAGGTATTGCGAAAGAGACATTCCCCGTCGCAATGCTGCGAGGAGAAGGACGAGAGGGATTGTCAGGGCGGCGGAAGCGAGAACGGCGAGGGCGAAATGGAGGCCGTCGGTTTCCAGCCCGGCCGCAAGATCCATCGTGGGGACGCCGGGATGACGGAGTCCCAAGACAGCGAGAAAGGCCAAAGCGACAGCGATTTGGGCGGCGACCCACACGCCGGCAATGGGGATGGCGAGGGCGAGGGTGGCTCCTGGGGACCAGGGTTTGCCGAGTGGAGGCGGGATAGCCTGACGTTCCGGGACGTCCGGCTGAGGCGAAGACATGGCGGAGTTTTTCAGGGATGGTGCGACGCGGCAACTCGACTCGGGATGCCGCTCGCGCCGCTCGTTCGACAGATGGGCCGGAGATCAGCGTTGGATCACCGCGCCGAATTCCGCGCGGCGGTCGTAGTAATCCCCTTGTCCCGTGAGGTAATCCTCTCCGTAGCTGAGGGTCTGGATGTTTTGAGCAGGCACTCCCATGTTCAGGAGTTCGGCGCGGACGGCCATGGCCCGCCGTTCTCCGAGGGCGCGGTTGTATTCGAAAGTCCCCACTTCATCAGTGTGACCGGCGATGATGATATAGGTGCTGCGGGCGATGCCGGCGAGACGTTCGACCTTTGGCATCTCGCTGAGGTCGACGACGGAGCTGTCGAAGGCGAAATAGACAGGTTCAACCGGGTCGCGTTGAACATTTTCGCTGCCGGGCCCGTAAAGGGACACCCCGTCCATGCGCGGCGGCAGGGCCGCATAGTTCAGGGGGTCGCCCTCCCCGGGTCCGTAAGGGTCGCCGCCTTTTTTCCTGAGGCCGCTACAACCGGCGGCGAAGGCGAGCAAGAGCGCGGGGAAGAAGAGGAGGGGAACGCTGCGAAGGAGAAGGGTGGTTCTGGTCATGGGAAACAAGTTAGGATGGATGGAGCGCGGCGCGGAGTCAGGGGCTCCAGGAGGGCTCGCTGATGCCGGTCATATCGGGCAGAATCCGGACGGAGGCGCCGGTTTCCGTGTCGAGCCGGAAGAGGGCGCCGCCAGAGGTGAAGATCAAGTGGCGAGAGTCGGCTCCCCAGGCCGGGTCTTCTCCAGCCCGCAATTGAGCGGTCCGGCCCGTGGGAAACTCGTGGACGGCCATGACCATGCTTCCGCCGGCGCGCGCGGTGAAGACGAGGCGCTTTCCGTCGGGCGACCAATCGGGTTCGGTGCAGTAGTTGAACCCGAGATTGAGTTTTCGAGGCGTGCCGCCGCCCGAGGACATGCGGTAGATCTGCGGCAAGCTTCCGGTGCTCGCGCAATAGACGAGTTCGCGGCCGTCGGGCGACCAAGAAGGCGAGGATTCGATGGCGGCGGTGCGGGTGAGGGCGCGGGGACGGCCGCCGGAACTGCCGGTCACGTAGAGTTCGCTATTTCCAGAAAAACTCATGGTTAGGGCGAGGGAACGATTGTCGGGAGAGAACGCGGCGCCTCCGTTGGTGCCTGGGTAACTGATGATGCGGCGGCGAGCCCCGGATTGAAGGTCGAGGATCTCGATGTCTGGGTAACCGCTGCGGTAACTGGTGAAGGCGAGGAGACGGCGGTCGTTGGAGATGGCGGGGGCGACGGCGATGGAACCATCGCGGGTGAGCTGCCGCAAACCGGCCCCGTCGTAGTCGCACAGGAAGATTTCCTTCGAGCGGCCGCGCCGGGCGGTAAAGACGATGCGGGAGGAGGCGAATCCGGGCCGGCCGGTGAGAGCGAAAACGATGTCGTCGCTGAGGGCGTGAATGGAGGCGGGCAGACTGCCGGCGTCGTAGCGGCGGTCGAAGACGGACTGACCGGCCGGATTGAACAGGGTCGCCAGAGCTTGGGATCCGTCCGCGGACCCTTGAACGCGGAAGGCGTCCGGTCGATTCGAGAATGTGATGACGCCGGAGTCGCGGAGGTCGGCGCGCAGACGTTCCGTGGCGGCCGCTCCGGCGCTGCCGGCGAAGCTCCGCAGGGATAAGGGAACTCGATTCGAGCCGGTGACGGTGAGTTCGTCCTCGAGTTGAGCCGGGAGAGGAGAGACGGCGGCGCAGCCGAGCAGGGCGAGAAGGGCAAGGCGGGTCATTACGGGATGAGTGGAATCACTCGAGCTGGAATTTAATCTTTGGTCGGTAGAGGTCGTCGCGGAGTCCGGGAGGGAAGGGGTCGACCCGGTCAACGGAGCGGGCCGAAGCTACGGCAGCTTCGTCCATTGCGGCGTTGCCGGAAGACTCGACGAGCCGGACGCCGGTCACCGTTCCATCGCGCCGGATCGTGACCTCGACGCGGGCGTGAGGAGAGGTCAAGAGTTCCCGGGGCGGGCGCCAGGCGTTCTGGAAGGTTTCCTGAACGTGCCGGGAATAAGCTTGGAGGGCTTGGGCCGAGGGTCCTGAGGGGCTGCCGGTATCCGGGGGGACGGCTGGGACCGCGCGTGGCGGCGGATCCTCGACCGGGACAGGTTTGGGGGCGGGATCGTCATCGACCGGAAGGGCCTTGGGGGGAGGTTCTTCAGCGACGACGGGTTTCGGGGCGGGCTTGGGAACGGGCTTCGATTCTGCAGGCGTCTTGGGTTGGGTTCTTGAAGGCGAGACCGGGGCTGGCTTGGGCGCGGGCTCGGGTTTGGGCTCAGGCTTGGGCTCAGGCTTGGGTTTGGGTTCGGGTTTGGGCTCGGGCTTGGGCTCAGGCTTGGGTTCGGGTTTGGGCTCAGGCTCAGACTCAGGCTCGGGTTTGGGCTCGGGTTCAGGCTCCTGTTCGGGGACGGGGACAGGCTCGCGGCGCCGGTCGGCCGCGGGCAGAGCCAGGCGGGAGGCGGGTTCATTTTCTGGAGCGGCGCCTGGAAGAGAGGGAAGATGCCGGTTCTCGCGCAGGCGATCTTGCAGAGCGCGGTTTTGGTCTGGGGGCATCGGTTCCGCCGGCGCTGCGGCGTCCAATCTCAGGAGGAGTGCAGGCGAGAGCCGCGAGGGGGAAAACGCGGAGGCGGGCGAGGCCCTGAGGATCTGCGGGAAGAGCAGCCAGACGAGGGCCAGCGCGTGCAGAGCCAGAACGAGGCCAAAGACGAAACGGAAAAGTGCTTGCGGGCGTCGCATGATCACGGTGCCTCCGATTCGGAGCTGGAGGTGGGGCGCATGAGAAAGCCGACGTCCGTGATGCCGGCGTTGGTGAGGAGGTCCATGACGGCGCTGACTTGCCGGACGGTGAGTTCGCGATCGGCGCCGAGCACGACACTGGCTCCGGGCTGTTCGCTGTTCAGGCGGGCGAGTTCGGCGCTGAGAGTCGCGGCATCCACTGGTTGTCCGTTGAGTTCGAGTTGGGATTGGCGGTCAATGACCACGGTGACGACCCGGGAGGGATCGACAGCATCACGCCGGGCCCTGGTGGTGGGCAGGATGAGATCGGCCCGTTCGGCGAGGAGCGGAGCGGTGATCATGAATATGATAAGCAGGACGAAAGCAAGGTCCAGCAAAGGCGTGACGTTCAGCTCCGCAAGGGTCGAAGCGCTGTAATAGGAGCGGCGAGAAAAGCGTTTCACAAGGGGGAGAGGCGGCGGGCGGACTTTTGGATTAGAGGAGGCGGTCCTGAATATCCGGATCGTCCTCCCATTGCGTCCGGGCGGGAGGAGCCGGGGTATAGCGCGCCTCGCGGCGAGAGGGGGCTTCGTGGCGAGCGAGGGGTTCGCGGTAGGGCTCGGCGGGGCCGGGCTCGAAGCGAACGAAAAACTTGAGCAGATCGCCTTGCAGTTCAGCGGCGTAGTTTTCGAGTTCGACGAGCAGGAAGCGGATCCTTTGGACGATGTAATTGTAGCCGAACATAGCGGGAATGGCGACCAACAGACCGATGACGGTGGTCACGAGGGCGGAGCAAACGCCTGGGGCAAGGTCTTTGATGCCCACGGCGCCCGAGGCGCTGGCGACGCCGCTGAAGGCGTCCATCACTCCCCAGACGGTGCCGAGTAGGCCGAGGAAGGGGGCGCCGCTGACCGCGGTGGCCAGGATGGCGTTTTTGTCTTCGAGGCGAAGCATGTTGTCTCCAAGAGCCCGTTCCATGGCGCGCTCGAGAGCCTGCATTTGGGCTGGACGCAGCGAGGAAACCCGGCTGAGGCGGTTGCCCCGCCTGTCCCCGGGATCCCCCAGGACTTGGTAAGCCATTTCGTCGCAGGCGGTGGAGTAGATGTGGTAGGCGGGGGAGCCGCTGAAGGTTTCCTTTTCCTCGTAGATGTCGAGGGGGTGTTCGGTGGCGCGGTAGGCGGAGAGAAAGCGGCGGTTGAGACGCCGGGTGCGATGCAGGAGAACGAGTTTGGTGATCATGACGGCCCAACTGAAGCTCGAGAGGACCAGCAGGGTGATGCAGATGGCGATGCCTGCGGGGGAAGCATTCTCCAACGCGAAGCGAAAGCCGTTTACGGGCAGTGGATCGGGCATCCGGGCCTCAGGTTAACTTTGCCGAACCGTCAACAGAATTAAAATAATAAACCGGTGTGGAGCGATTCCAAGTAAAAGGTGGGCATGCGGTTCAAGGCGCCGGAAAAGGCGCCGGAACCGGGTAGTGACGCTGGAGGCAAGCCGGATATTCACGGCTGGACGGAGCGAAGCGGGGAGGGTTAGCCCGGGGTATGAGAAATGTGGGTTAATGCGCCTGAAGGAGGACGGCGAGGAACGCGAAGACGAGTCCGGCGACGAAGCCCATGATGGGCATGAGGAGAGAGAAGGGTTCGTGGAGCCCGTGGATGTAGCCCAGAGGGGTGATAACGGCTCCGGCGAGAGCGGTGAGGAAGATCTTCAGGAGGCTCTTCCGGGTAAAGGGCGCCCGCGGGAGTTCGGTAAAGCGCTGCGACGGGGGGGGCATGGAGGCGCGGGTTTCAGGCCGGACTAGAGCCGGACGGCGGCTCGGGGAGGGCTTCGGTTTCAGCGGCGGAGTCCAGCTCCTCGTCGCTGACGACCTGACCGAGGTCCTGGATGGTTTCGCCCTTGGCCAGATCCATGAGTTTCACCCCTTGGGTGGCGCGCCCGAGGGTGCTGATATTTGAGACGGGGATGCGGACGGTCTGTCCGCTGGAGGTCATGAGCATAACGTGATCGTCTTTGCGGACGGCGAGGGCGCCGGCGACCTTGCCGGTGCGCTCGGTGGTTTTCATGGTGATGACGCCTTTTCCGCCGCGGCCTTTGGTGGGGTAATCCTCGAAGGGAGTTCGTTTGCCGAGGCCATTTTCGGAGACGATGAGGAAAAGGGTTTCCGGATCGACGATGGCGAGAGCGACGACATGGTCGTCGCCGCGGGGGCGAATGCCGGCGACGCCGCGAGAGCTGCGGCCCATGGAACGAATCGTGCTTTCGCTGCAGCGCACACAGAAGCCGTTGCGGGTGACGAGGCAGACTTCGTCTTTTCCGCTGGTGAGTTTTACGGCGATGAGGTCATTGCCTTCTTCGAGGACGATGGCGTGGATGCCTCCGCGCCGGTAATTGCGGAAATGGGAGAGGGGGGTTTTCTTGACGGTGCCGTTGCGAGTGGCGAAGAGGACGAAGAGTTCCTGCTCCCAGGTGCGGTCCTCGCCGTTTTCCAGGACGGCGGAAAGGCGGAGTGAGGAGGCGATGCGTTCGCCGGGCCGGAGGTCGAGGAGATTTTGGATAGCGCGGCCGCGGGCGGTGCGGGCCATTTCAGGTATTTGGTAGACTCTTTCCACGTAGACTCGCCCCGTGTTGGTGAAGAACATGAGATAATCGTGGACCGCGGCGGTGAAAAGATGTTCGACGAAGTCGGATTCTTCGCCGTCCGCCGAGGCCTCGCGGGTTTCCATTCCCTTGAGGCCTTTGCCGCCGCGTCTTTGGCTGCGGAACTCGCTGGCGGCGGTGCGCTTGATATAACCGCGGTGGGAAATGGTGATGATGGAACTTTCGTTGGCGATGAGGTCTTCGAGGGCGATGTCGCCTTCATGGGCGGCGATTTCCGTGCGGCGGGGAGTGGCGTATTTGGAGCCGAGGGCGCGGAGTTCGTCCTTGATGGCGGAGAGGACGCGGGATTCCCGGGCGAGAATGTCCTGAAAGTCTTGAATTTCGGCGAGGACTCCTTCGTATTCCTGTTGGATCTTGACCCGTTCCAAAGCGGTGAGTTGATAGAGCCGGAGTTCGAGGATGGCCTGGACTTGGCGCGCGGTGAGGATGTAGGCGTCTCCGGAGATGGAGGGCTGTCCGCGCAGGAGGATGCCCAAAGAGCGGGCGGCGTCCAAGGTGAAAGGGTAAGCTTGGATGCGCTGGCGAGCTTGTTCCCGGTCGGCCGACTCGCGGACTATGCGGATGAGATCGTCGAGCTGAGAGGTGGCGAGGAGGAAGGCTTCGAGCAGTTCGGCTCGGTCTTCAGCTTTGCGCAGCAGGTAACGGGTGCGCCGGAGGATGACTTCGCGGCGGTGCTCGACAAAGCAGGCGATAGCGTCGCGGATGGTTAGGAGGCGGGGCCGTCTGCCGTCGATGGCGAGCATGTTGACGGCGAAGCTGGTTTCAAGCTGGGTGTGTTTGAAGAGGTTGTTCAGGACGACTTGAGAGCGGGCGCCGCGTTTGAGATCAATGACCACTCGGGTGTTCTCGTCGGATTCATCGCGGATCCCGCTTATTTCGGGGAGCACTTTGGTCTGGACGAGTTCGGCGACGCGTTCGACGAGGGTGGCCCGGTTGACGTTGTAAGGAATCTCCGTGATGATGATTTGCTCGCGGGAAGAGGAGGCTTCCTCGATGGCGGCGCGTCCGCGGACGCGGATGCTGCCGCGGCCGGTGTCCATGTAGGAGCGGATCCCGGCATGGCCGAGTATGGTGCAGCCGGTGGGAAAATCCGGGCCTTTGATGTGGCAGCGCAGTTCAGCGAGAGAGATGTCCGGGTTATCGATCTGAGCGCAGATGGCTTCGATGACTTCGCCGAGGTTGTGGGGGGGGATGTTGGTGGCCATTCCCACGGCAATGCCGGACCCGCCATTGACGAGAAGGTTGGGGAATGCGGCGGGGAGAACTGCGGGTTCCGTGAGGCGTTCGTCGTAGTTCGGAACGAAATCGACGGTGTCTTTGTCCATGTCCTCCATGAGGACGGCGCCGAGGTGGGTGAGACGGGCCTCGGTGTAGCGCATGGCCGCGGGCGGATCGCCTTCGACGGAGCCGAAGTTGCCCTGGCCCTCGACGAGGCATTCACGCATGGACCAGTGCTGGGCCATGTTGACCAGAGTGGGATAGATCACGGCCTCGCCGTGCGGATGGTAGTTCCCGCTGGTGTCGCCGCAGATCTTTGCGCATTTGATATGGCCGCGTCCAGGTAGCAGATTCAGCTCCCGCATGGCGTAGAGTATGCGCCGCTGGGATGGCTTGAGCCCGTCCCGGACATCGGGCAAGGCGCGGGCGATGATGACCGACATGGAATAGTCCAAAAAAGACTTGGACATCTCGTCGGCGACGCTGACGGGAACGATGCGCTCGTGATCCTTGGGACTATCGCTATCGGGCATTGAGGAGAGGAGAAAGGCAGAAAGGGGGAAAGCGAGGAAAGCGAGGAAAGCGAGGAAACGGAGCGAGGCTCAGACGTCGAGATTTCGCACTTTAAGAGCGTTTTCCTCGATGAAGTGTTTGCGGGGCTCGACGATGTCTCCCATGAGGATGGTGAAGATCCGGTCCGCCTCGACCTGATTGTCCTCGTCGAGGCGCACCTTGAGGAGTTGGCGGCTGTCAGGATCCATGGTGGTGCCGAAGAGTTCTTTGGCGTTCATTTCGCCGAGTCCTTTGAAACGTTTGATCTCCATACCTCGCCGCCCGATTTGGAGAATGACATCGAGTATTTCCGGGACCGAGCGGATCTCGTGGTTTTGAGAGTCTTTCTCGCCTTCTTCGAGGCGGTAGAGGGGTTCGGGCGAGGGAGAAAAGTGCTCCGGCGGAAACCCGGTTTCCTCGAGTTGTTCGATGATTTTGCGGATGGAATTCGCCTCGTGGATTTCGTGGAGAGTGGCCCTTCGGGTTTGGATGGAATCATCCGGGGAGAATTCGGGACCCTCTTCCTCTTCCGGCCCGATTCCCAGGAGCCGGAGGCCGGGATTGCGGGCGGCGAAATCCCGCAGCGCTTCGTCGTCGGTGAAATAGAGGGCTTCCTCTTCGTTTCCTTCGCGCACACGGACGAGGAAGGTGGGGTAGCGGCCCGTGCCGGGGTGGCGATGGCGGAGGTAGGTTTCGAAGTGGCCGCCGTCGCGGACGATGGCTTCGGAGAGGCGGTGGAGCCTGGTCAGGAGTTCGAGGGAACGGCGGATGTCCTCGCGGGAGAAGGTGCGATCCGAGGCGATTTCACGAAGGGTGAGATCCTCCGAGCCCAGGTCCATGAGGATGCGGTTGAGGGAAGGGTCATCTTGCACATACTCCTTGCGTTTCTTCCGGGAGACGAGGTAGAGGGGAGGCTGGGCAATGTAAAGGTAACCACGGCGGACGAGTTCGGGCATTTGGCGGCAGAAGAAGGTCAGCAGCAGGGTGCGAATGTGGGAGCCGTCCACATCGGCATCCGTCATGATGATGATCTTGTGGTAGCGGACCTTCGATAGGTCGAAGGATCCTTCTTGGTCGCCATCGCCGATGCCGGCGCCGATGGCGGTGATCATGGTCTGGATCTCCCGGTTTTGCAGGGCCCGATGGAGGCGGGCTTTCTCGACGTTGATCAACTTGCCGCGCAGCGGGAGGATGGCTTGATGGCGCCGGTCTCGCCCTTGTTTGGCGGAGCCGCCGGCGGAATCGCCTTCGACGATGAACAGCTCGCAGCGGGAGGGATCGCGTTCGGAGCAGTCGGCAAGTTTGCCGGGGAGTCCTCCTCCGGTCAGGGCGGATTTCCGCACCGTTTCCCGGGCCTTGCGAGCCGCTTCGCGGGCACGGGCGGCATTGACGATTTTATCGATGATCCGGCGGGCGACGCCCGGGTTTTCCTCGAGAACGGCCATGAGGCCGTCATAGGCAACGGAGCTGACGACGCCCTCGACTTCATTGTTGACCAGTTTTGCCTTGGTCTGGGAGTTGAAGCGGGGATTCGGCAACTTGATGCTGACCACGCAGACGAGTCCTTCGCGGCAGTCTTCTCCGCTGAGAGCCGGATCGCTGTCTTTCACCAGCTTGCTCGACTTCGAGTATTGACTGATGGCCCGGGTCAGAGCGGAGCGGAACCCGGTGAGGTGGGTGCCGCCATCTGCGTTGGGGATGGAATTGGCGAAGCAGAGGATCTGCTCGTTGTAGCTGTCGTTGTATTGGAGAACGACATCGATGAAGTAATCGTCGTCGTTGCCGTCGCCTTCGACTTGGCGCCGGCCGCGGATGATGATGGGATCGGGATGGATGACGGTTTTGTTCTCGCCGAGTTCAGCGACGAATTGGCGGATGCCCTCTTCGTATTTGAAGACTTCCCGGCGGGTGGGTTCTTCGCGTTCATCGGCGAGCACGATTTCGAGCCCGGGGTTGAGAAAGGCCAGTTCCCGCAGACGGGTCGAGAGCCGGTCAAAACTGAACTCGGTGGTGATGGTGAAAATGGTCGGATCGGGCAGGAAACTGATGACGGTGCCGGTGTGCTCCGGGTCGGGGAGATCGCCGACGATCTCGAGTTTTTGGACCGTTTTGCCGCGCTCGAAGGAGATGGCGTAGAGTTTGCCGTCGCGGGCGATCTCGGCCTTGAACCAATCCGAGAGGGCGTTGACGCACTTGGCTCCGACGCCATGGAGACCGCCGCTGTATTTGTAGGCGCCCTGCCCGAATTTGCCGCCGGCGTGGAGATTGGTGAGGACCAATTCGACCGCGGGCATCTTGAATTTCGGATGCTCATCGACGGGGATGCCGCGGCCGTCGTCGCGGACGCTCACGGATCCATCGACATGGATGACCACTTCGATATGGTCGCAGAAACCGGCCAGGTGCTCGTCGATGGAGTTATCGAGGACCTCGAAGACGCAGTGGTGCAATCCGCGTTCATCGGGATCGCCGATGTACATCCCGGGCCGTTTCCGCACGGCTTCGAGGCCCTCGAGCTTGTCGATTTTCGAGGCGTCGTAGGTCTCGATGAAGGGCTTTCTCGCTTCTGTTTCGTTCCCGCCTGCGGCGGGGTCTGCTTTGGAACTCATCACAATGCTAACGGAACCGGGCGGCGACCCGGACGCGCCTGCATTCCAGTCCCGAGGAAAGCCAAGAATAGACGAAATGCAAAGGAGAAACCAAGTTTATCCTTGGGTGGCGACAGGCAAGAGAAGGAGTTTTTGAGTTTGCGGTCTGGCGGCTTTCCCCTGGGGGCCTGTGCGGAAGGGAACCCCATTGTCCGGCAAGGGCTGCGGACGCCCGGACACGATATCCAGACATCCCTTGCTGACCAGGTCCCGGCCGTTGGAGCGGCGCCGCGCGACGCCGGGGACTGCCCGGGGCGGGTCACGGGTGCGTTTCGTCCATACGGAGGAAACGCACCCGCGACATCCCGGCGGCTATTCGCCCGGGGCAACCGCCTTCGCCCGGTAGTAACCTTCCTCGGCGCCGGTGCGGCCTGCGTCGGTGTCCTCGAAGGTGGTCGTTCCGGCTGCGCCTGGCACAGTCGCGATGACTTCCCAGGTTCCGGGGTTCATGGTGGGCGAGTAGAGGATCTCGTAGGAACGCGTGTCCTTGGAGGACCAAGTCAGTTCCACGCCGCCGGCGGTGCGTCCGGTGGAAACGGCGTGCAGGTAGTCGGCCGGATCGTTGGGATCGGTGCCCGCCAAGGCTTCCTCTTCATCGCTGAAACCGTCGCCGTCGGCATCGCCGGTGGGGACGACATCCCCAAGCACTTCGAGGGTGAGGGCGTTGAGGATGGGGTTGGTGTCGGGGAATCCGGAAGTGATGTCGTCGTTGCTCAACACGACCTCGAGTTCGGTAGCCTGGGCGGTGAACGTGTACGTGGCCACCGCGCCCATCCCTGGGTTGGGCACGCCGCCTTGAACGACTCCCGGATTGAACTCGTTGGCTTCCAGGATTCCGTCGATGAGGATGTCGAAACCGCGGTTGCAGCAGGCTTCGTGGAAGATCAACTGCAACGCATAACGTTGGCCTACAGTGAGGTTCCCGATGGTGACAAACACGTCCTCGGGCGCCGGCGACCAGCGAATATCGCGAGTCAACGACTCCAGCGCGTCGTCCGCCGCGGTGTCGCCGTAGTTTGGAGCGTTCCAAGCGGGGGAGAGATTGACCGCAGTGATGACGACGCCGGCGACATCGTCCGTAGTAAAGACGGCATCCCCGATCTGCACGCCGCCAGGACCACCCACGTCGACCGCATACTGGAAGGTCCCCTGGAAATCGAGACCTTCTCCGGGATCGCCGCCGGTGAAGCTGGAGATGACCGTGGCGGAATCGGGAATGTCGTTGGGATCGAGCGGATCCGAGCCCTTGGCCACTTCGACGCCATCCGGGAACCCGTCGCCGTCCGTGTCGGGGTCGTTTGGATCGGTGCCATGGATATGGACTTCCGCTCCGTCGTTCAGGCCGTCTCCGTCGGTGTCGGGGAGCAAAGGATCGGTATTCGCATCCCGTTCATCTCCGTCGTTTAAGCCGTCTCCGTCGGTGTCCGCTTGCGCCGGATTGGTCAATAAGGCGAGTTCCTCCGCGTTGGTGAGGCCGTCGCCGTCCGGATCATCATCGGCGCCCTGATCAAGATTCCCGAAGTGGATGACCTCCCAGGAATCGGGCAGACCGTCGCCATCGGAGTCCAAGGAGCCGACGCGTTCGAGAGTGAGTCCGTTGAGGATGGGGTTGTTGTCCGGGAACTGAGGGGCCTCCCTGAGAAACTGGATATCCAGCGCGTTGCCGGGCGCCCGGACCACTACGGTCACCAAGACTCCTTGCGTGGTTACATTGATTCCTCCCTGAACAATCTGGACATTGAAATCGTCGAGTACGAGCGCGCCTTGCAGGCGGATATCCCAACCCCGGTTGCAGCAGCTTTCGGCGAAGAGCAATTGCAGCTTGTAGAACTCGCCAGGTTCGAGTCCGCCCAGGCTCATGTTCACCGTCCCGTCGGTCCAACGGATGGACTGCATGACCGTCTCGAGATTGTTGTCGTTCGGTGAATCGCCGTATTCGGGCGCATGCCAAGCGATGATTTCATGGACCTGATCCCAATTAAAGCCCGCGACGGAGTCATCGGTGAATGCGGCATCGCGGATGGAGAACCCGCCATCGCCCCGCATGTTGATGGCATAGGCGAAGTCTCCATCGAAGTCGATTCCTTCGCCAGCATCGCCCCCGGTGAAGGTGGTCACGAGGGCTTCTACGACGGGGACGGAACCGGCGTCGTTCGGATCGGAATCGAAGAGGATCTCCGTACAGTCGGTGAACCCGTCTCCGTCGGAATCAGGATTGAGGGGATCTGTACCGAAGACCAGGAGTTCCGAGCCGTCATAGCAGCCGTCGCCATCGGTATCGCGGTTGAGCGGGTCGGTGCCGCCGGCGATTTCATCACCATCGTTGATGCCGTCGCCGTCGGTATCCGGGTTGGTGGGGTTGGTGTTGGCGTCGAGTTCGGCGGCGTTGTCGAGCCCATCGCCGTCGGGATCGCCCGACCCATCGTGGGCGGCGATGTTTCCAAAATGGAGGATTTCCCAAGTGTCGGGGAGGCCATCGCCATCCGCATCGTTTTCATCGCCGGGCAACAGTTTGAGGGTGAACCCGTTTAGGATTGGGTTGGTATCGGGAAACCCAGCGGCGACGTCGTCGTTGCTGAGGACGATATGGAGCTGGCTGTCTTGGGCGGTGAACATGTAGGTGGCGACCGCTCCCTGAGTGGGATTGTTGATTCCTCCTTGGACCACGCCCGGGTTGAAGTCGTCAGCCTCCACCACATCATTGATGACGAGGTCGTAACCGCGGTTACAGCAGCTTTCCGCGAAGAGCAGTTGCAGGGCGTAGCGTTGTCCCGGGATAAGATTGGCCAGAGTGACCATGGGATCCTCGGGCGCAGCGCTCCAACGGATGGACTGCACCACGGTTTCGAGGCCATTGTCATCGGGCGAGTCCCCGTAATTGGCGGTATGCCAGTTGGGGATGTGGTTTTGCGCGGCCATGGTCACTCCGGCAATTCCCTGGCCGGGCGCGCCCGGCGCGGTGTCCGCCGAAAACACAGCGTTGCCAACGACGACGGAAGGGCCGCCCACGTTGACGGCGTAGACGAATGTTCCTTCGAAGTCGAGACCTTCGCCGGGATCTCCGCCGGTGAAGGTGCTGATTTCCATGAAGCTTGCGGGCACGTCGGCGGGATCAAGGGGATCGCTGCCCTTGGCAATCTCGACCCCGTCGCTAGCCAGATCCCCGTCCGTGTCGCGGAGCAAGGGATCGGTTCCGTGGATGTTGACTTCCGCCCCGTCGCTCAAGCCGTCTCCGTCGGTGTCGGCATTGAGTGGATCGGTGCCTAAGGTGGCTTCCTCTTCGTCGCTGAGCCCATCTCCGTCGCTGTCGATGGGGCCGGTGGACCCGAGGGATTCCCCGGGATTGTTGAATAAAAAGGCGATATCCGCGGCGCTGGCGACCCGGTCGTAAATGTGGAGGTCGTCGATGACGCCGGTGAAGCCGAGGGCGCCGCCGTAGGATCCCAGGTAGAAAGGATCGCCGGGTGTATCCATCAATACAAACGGGTCGTCTTTCGCCGCAACTTCCACGCCGTCGACATAAATCACCGCTCGCCGTTGACCGGTCTCGTTGTTGTAAGTCACGGCGACATGATGGTCGGTTCCGGCTTCGATCACGCCGGCGGTGTTGAACTCGGGTTCCGCCTGCAGATCGGTCAGGACGAACCAAACCAGGGTATTATCGGACATGAGCAGGGCAAAACTGGGATTGTCGGCGCCCTTGCCGAAAATGACCTGGTTGGGTTCGGAGACCGAGTCGGCCCGGATCCAGGAGGAAATGGTGAAGCTGTCGAAGGCGCCGTCGAATTGACTGCCCTGGATGACGGCGAAATCATTGCCGGCGGTCTGCAACGCGGTTCCGGTCGCGATGCCGGGAACCCCTAAGGTCAAGCCGCCTGAGTCCATGAATGTTCCGGGACGGTCGTTGCCGGAGACGTCGCGCATCGTCGATGAGCCGGGATCGTCGTCGAGGGGATAGCGAGCGGCGGGGCCATTGCGGTTGACCACGTTCGCTGAGACTTCCACGGTCAGGATGGGATCTCCGGGGTCATTGCTGTGGATTTCCATCTCCGCAAAAAAGCCTCCAGCTTGGCCCATGGCGTCAAACACCACTTCCACCGCCGTAACTTCGCCCGGCGCGATGGGGCCAGGCAACGAAGGGACGGAAAAGTGAGCCGCCCCGTCGCCGGTGAAGCTGATGGAAGAAACCGTAAGGCTGTTGGCCACACCGCCGTTGCGGAGGTTGAACGAAGCCGTCGACACCGGCGAGGCGGGAACTTGCCCGTACCTCACATTGCGGGGAGCGAGAATGTTGGGGTCGTCATTGCTGATCTCCATCTGTTTGAGGGTGAACCCGTCGAGAATGGCGTTGCCGTCGGGGCGAACCGAGTCGGTGCCGTCGAGGACCACCTCGAGCGTCGAACTTGTGGCGACAAAAACGTGAGCGGCATACGTGCCCAAGGCGGGATTCTGACCGGCTAGACCATTCGCGCTGAAGTCGTCGACGATGAGGTCGCCGTTGACGAAGATGTCCCAGGCCCGGTCGCAGCATTTCTCGGCGAAGAGGAGTTGGAGCCGGTATTCCCCGCCGGGAACCAGATTCTCCATCGTGATGTTCACCGAAGCGGGCCGGGCCGACCAACGGATCGAATGGAGGATTTCCTCGAGGGCGTCGGCGTCCGGTGTATTGCCCATCTCGTTGCGTCCTCCCCACCCGAGAATGTGGTTCTGGGCCACCAGAGTGAGACCCGGGATGCCGGCCCCGGGATTGCCGGCGTCGGCATCCGCCGAGAAAACCACATCTTGCACGGTGACCGAGGGACCGCCGACATTGACGGCGTAGAGGAATGTGCCGCCGTCATCGGTGGTGAAGTCGAGGTCGTCTGCGCTTTCGAAGACGCCGGTGGTGGTTTCCTGCCCGTGTCCCGGGTTCAGGACAAGGGTGGCGAGGGCAAAAATCGTCGCGAAACTACGGGGGAAGGATGATTTCATAAAGAACTTGCGGAGGGGGTCTTCCATCGGTCGTGAAACAATCGCAATTTCGAGCGAAAAGCAAGAACTTGCGCAAGAGCGAAGACGATGAAAGGAAGAGGATAGGGTCAAAACGCAGAAGCCGGCGCCGGGGGCATCGGGGGCGCGATGGCTTTGCGCGATTCAGTTGGACAGGACGCGAAGGCCGATCCAGTTTCCCTGCCCGGGCCGCGGCGAGAGCCGCCCTCTTTGGCCAGGATAGCTCAGTGGTAGAGCAGAGGACTCATAAGCCTTTGGTCGGGAGTTCAAATCTCCCTCCTGGCACCACCCTTTTCCAGCCGTTCACGCGAGAAATGCGCTCGTATTCAACGTGTTACGAGAGCGCGGCAGCGCTGTTCCGGATTTTCCGGCCGCGCGCCAAAACGCATCAAAATGGACCGAAAAGGGACGCAAAAGTGACGCAGGAAGGACTCCGGAGGACGTCGTAGTCTGGCTGGCTCGCGGGTGGAACGTGTGCTCCCGGGGCACCCCGCCCGAAAACCACGGTCAGGCGTCCGGTCATCGTAAGTCCCGTTAAGTCCCGTGCTGGCCAGCGGGTCGCTGCATGTGACGGTGGACCGGACTTTTCGAGTTGGAAGCTCCGGCCGCGAGGGGATCATCGAGCGCGGCGATTTTCGAAGCCGCAGGGCAATGGGAGCGCTGGCGCCTTGTTCCGTTGCCGTGCCGCTGACTGAAGCGCTCGAACGATTTCAGACTCCTACTCCAATCACACCGGACTCCTACTCCAATCACACTGTACGTAGACTGCCTGCGACCGGGCTGGTGGTTAGCCAACGTAGGGGCGGGCTTCCAGCGTGACTCCACCGTCCTGGCGGCCGTCCCGGACGCCGGCTTGCCCCTCGCGCCACCTTCCCACCGACCTCTCATCCTGATCTACGCCCCTCCCGCCCTTACGTCTGTCTTTCCGGCGGCTTCAGAACCATGTCCGCCGCCGCCGCCATGCGGAAAGCGGTTGCCGTCCTTGGCGCCGTAGAAGTCTTCCACGTCCTCTACAACGTTCCCTCCGGGGCGCCCCAACCTTCCACCTTCGAAGAGATCGACCACGCCCAATCGGAAGACCTTCTCCATTGGATCAAACTGGGGCTCAAGCCGGGATGGCCCCAGTTTCATCACGACGCCGCAAGCGACTATCCTCTTCAGATTCTCCGGCGGGACGATCCCGTTCAAGTGGGTGCGGACTCCCGGCTGCCGTTTTCGCGACCGCCTGCGTGAGGGCGTCGAACATCCTCACAACTTCGCGGGGGCCTGGGATCGCCTGGCGGAATTGCCGTTCTCCGGCCTCGCTGCGTGGCCGAAAGCCAGCCTCGACTGGCTCGACCAACCCGTCGACCCCATCCACGACAAAGGGATATTCCCCGATTAGCGTGGGATTGCTTCCTGGGCTTAGGGGACACCGAAAGCCTTCAGTTTTCAGCCGGACTACCCGGCAAAGCCGAAAGGCATTGGAGACACGATAGGGTGGCCATACATGTTTATGTATGTCCCTCCAGCCGGACAGCCCGGCAAAGCCGGCGTGCGTTTCCCAACAATCTCCTTCGCACTCAAAGGCGCAGCCCCTTTCCCGCCGAACCATCCCCACTTGCAGGTTCCGCCCAGCAGGAGGATCCCCAAGCCAATTCCCACCAGCGCCGTGGCGAACAGGATTCTCCACATCCTGCCTGCTCGCGGCCGTGTGGCCATTCCCATACGGGTCACGTCTCCCACCGTACGCTCCAATTCGGATTCCTGCGCCAGAGAGCAACATCGTCCCGCTGCCCTTGCTGCCCCTAGTCACCCCTAAATGAACATGGGGAGTGCGAAATGGCGGTCAAGACCGGCTCGGCGGTTTGAGTATGAGCGGATTCTTGGAATCGGCCCTGATACCGGCCCCCGGCGACGAGTGGTCCTCGCAGGCGGCACGGAGGCCGCGGCCGAAGGGGTCGGGACCAAATTGCTGATGACCACCACGTCGTATTCGCCGGGTTCGGCGATCAACTTCTGGAGAGGGCTGTTCGAATCGGACGTCCAGCCGGGGAGACTGAAGGTGAAGCGCAGACCGGGTTGCTGGTCTGGACGCTTTGCCGGATGCCCTTCTCGTATCGTTGTTGGGTCTCGTTTCCGCCGGCGAAATTCAGAGGAATGCTCTTGCTCCTGCGCCAGGGCTGTTTCATCTGCGGAGCAGATGAACAAGCCCTGGAAAGAAAGTGTGAAAAACGACTAGATTTTTGAGGCCGGCTTTGGCAGGAAGTGCGGAATGAAAAAGCCGCCGCCGGGCCAGGAGTTGCACAGCCGGGTGAAGATCCGGCTCATGGAAGAACATGAGCGGGAGCAGTTCGACCGCTTGCTGGAGCAGAGGCATTACCTCCGGAGCAGCCGGATCGGGGGGCGGCACCTGCGCTACGTGGCGGAAGTCGATGGGCGCTGGGTGGGGCTGCTGGCTTTCAGCGGGGCGGCACCGCAT
>DATKCT010000009.1:0-17072 GCA_035513055.1 Verrucomicrobiales bacterium
ACTTCGGCCAGGAGTTTGCGGGTGTAGGGTTCATCGGCCAGCAGTTGGAGGCGTTGCAGGAAGTCCTCCTGGGTCCAACCGGCCAGGGCCCGCTCTTTATCGGGGACTTCGAGCAGGAGGTGGAAGTGGTTGCCCAGGCAGCACCAGGCCAGGGTGCGCAGGCCGCTGAAGCGCAGTTGTCTGCGCAGCAGGGTGCGGAAGAACTCCCGTTCGCTCTCGCCGAAGACGATGTGACGGCCGGCGAAAGGGGAGACGACGTGATAGCAATGGGTCTGCCCCTTGGGACCGAGCAGGAAGCGGCGCAGCTTTCTCATGCCGCCACCCTGGACCCCTCGCGCCCGTTCGCCCGTTTGTCAACTTATTTATTTTGTGTCTGACACAAGAAGAATCGGCTTCCTCCCTATGGCGTGCCCTCGCGAATATCGGTGCTCAGCGCGTTTCCCCGCAGAGCTGGGTGAGTAAACCCTGTTCTATCCCGAAACAAACGGAAGGAAGGCAGGATGGCGTACAGCGCGACACAGCCGAAAGGGCATGAGAAATGTGGGTTAGCTCCGCCGGACGCCGGCAGGCTTTCAAGCGGCTTTCCCGCGGCTCCGCAGGTAGGAGCCGATGGCGGCCACGGTCCGGAAATGTTCGGGCACCAGATCGGCCGGGCGCGCCTGGAACTCGAAGGTTTTCTCGAGCCAGGCCACCAAGCGCATGACGCGCACCGATTCCAACACTCCTAACTGAAAGAGGTCGGTTTCGGCCGTCAGCTCGTCCAAGGCTTCTCCGGCCAGGAGATCGCCTCGCAGATAATCCAGAATCTGTCGTTCCATACTCGATCGCCATTCGTCGCGGACCCAAGGGCCGTCCGTCTTTCACTCGCCGGTCACTCCAGACCAAACGCCCGTTGCACAAACCACACTGCGGCAATCGCAGCCAAGGCCAAGGACCCTCCTTTCAGGATCAAGGGAACATACAGTTTTTGCTTCCGCAGTAAGAAAAGTAGAGGAAACAGCAACGAAACGATGGCCACCTGGCCCAACTCCACTCCGATGTTGAATCCGACAATGACTTTCGCCAGTTGCTGCATGTGAAAGGGCAGATGCCCCATCACGGAGGCGAAACCCAGCCCGTGGAACAGTCCCAGCCCCATGATGATCCAAAGCGAACCCTCGCGCACCAGTCCGAAAACATTGTTTGCAGCCACGAGCACGATGGACAAAGCAATCACCGATTCAACCAGGCGCGAGGGAACTTTTACGATATCTAGCGCCGCTAAAGCCAAGGTCAGGGAGTGCGCCACGGTAAATACGGTCACAATCTTGATAATGTTCCACAGGGCGGACCGGAAGCCGGCGACCGGAACCCATCGGCCTTCTTCCCGCCGCAGCACCGCCGGAAGAATGAGGGCGAAAAGGAACAGGATGTGATCGATTCCAATCCAAATGTGGAGGATCCCCTGCCAGATCATGTCCCGCGGCCGCATCAGTGTGATCTGCGGCACGGCGGTGAGATCGACGTTTTGCACCCGTTCCTTGTGGTCGAATATCAACGCCAAATGCTCCCTGCCATAGTCCCGCTTCGTCTTTTCGTTGTATTCGATCATGAGAAAGCCGCGGTGGCGTTTCCCGATCTCGTAGAAAAGGTTGTGTTCGAACTGCAACAGGTCCGGAACCGGTCCCGAATCGGACCTGAAATAGTACTGCCCGAAGGTTCCCTGAGGAAGCTGAAGCGCCTTGCGGTCCGTAAAGGTCAGCGGCAGCACGCGCTCTCCAGCGCGAATGGCGAACCTTTCCCGGATGTAGGCCTCGACCCGTTCGGCGGAAGCGTCGACCACGGCTTGCGGGTCGCCCCGGACATCGATGCCCCATTTCTTGTCGAGATCCCGGAAGTTGATCTCGAAGCGTCCGTCCAAACTCTCCTCGCGCACATTGAGAAAGAGGTAGTCTTCGCCGAGGGCGTGGGCGGAGGCTTCGGGAGCCCAGCCCAGTCCCGTCGCCAGGATCGCGACACAAAAAGCTGCGATACGGGCACACCTGTCGTTCATAAGGAGGCGCACTACAGCATTTCCCGCGCGGCGGCGGCAAGTCCAAAGCCGCCTAAACGCCTAAAAGCCCATCGTCAAATGGAGCGAAGCGCTCCTCCCGGTGCGACGCGCCGTCTACGGAATGTTGGCAAGTCTGCGCGCCATGGCTCGCCCGCGCTCTACCCCTCCTTTGCCGCCAAGCGGACAAGGCGGGCCCGGCGGTCGTAGTGCGCCACCGCCAGCAGCAGCCCGCCGGGATGGAGATCCAGCTCTCGCGCCGTGTTCGGCAAGGACATCTGATGAAAGGGGCCGTCCTGTTCGCCGTTCCAGAAGATCAAAAACCCGCCTCCGCTTCCCCCGGAACAGCCGATCAAAAAACCATCCGGATGATATTGCGCCCGCCAAGCCACGCCTTTCACACCGCCATCCGAGACGTGCTTGCGCCGCAGTTCCCGCGTTTCCCAGGAAAAACGGAGGGCCAGCGGTTCGTTGATCGCCCCGAGGGGATTGGGAGCATTATGCAATCCGGCGCAAGCCAGCTCCGTCGCATCTGCCGAGAACCCCAAGCTTCGGACCCCGCCGTAGTCGACTCCCTGTCCTTGTTCGAAGGTGTGCAGCAGCCCCGCATCGAATCCCGTCTCCTGCGCGCCGGTTTCCATATTCCAGAGGAGGACTCGCCCGAGCAGATCGCCTGACAAGAGCCACCGGCCCGAGGGATGGAATGTCAGGCTGTAAACATCCCTCTCGTGGCCAGCGAGTTCTCTTACCGGACTGCCGTCCTCCAAACTCCACAGCCGCACCATCCGGTCGTTGCCGGCGCTGGCCACATGCAATCCGTCGGGACTCACCGCCACCGCGCGAATCCATCCCTCGTGTGCGCGGACCCGGCGCAATGGAGCCGCGTCTTTCTGGTCCGGGTCCGTCCGCCACCACAGCAAGTGATCGTCGCTTCCCGACGAGATCAGGGTGCTGCCGTCTGGTGAAAATGCCAGACCAAAGACCCAGCCCTCGTGTCCGGCGAAGACGGTCTTTGTCCCCGAAGCCAGATCCCAGCGCGCCACGGTGTTGTTCTCCGCTCCGGCATACAGAGCCTGGCCGGCGGGATCGAAACGGCAGACGATCAGCGGGGCGTCATGTTCCAGCTCTCGCGCCACATGGGCCTGAGATGGATCCGCCTTCATTTCTTCCGCGCGCGCGTGTTTCGTCTGGCGGGATGCATCTTTCAGACGAGCAGCTCCGAGATCGGCTCGAAGGCGGGATCGGCCATGGGGACCTTCCGTCCATCGATGGTGAAATGGCCGGTCGACTTGAGCCCCAAGGCGGCGAGATAGGTGTGAAAGAGATGTCCGGCGTCGACTTGGCGCTCCTTGACCTCCGTCCCGTCGGCGCTTGTCGCTCCAATCACGGCGCCTGGCTGAATTCCCGCTCCTCCCAAACAAATCGACCAAGACGTGCCCCAGTGGTCGCGCCCGTAGAGATGGTTGATATGCGGCGTCCTGCCAAACTCCGAAAGCACGACGACCAAGGTGCTTTCCAACAGGCCGCGCTCGGCGAGATCCGACACGAGCGTGGCGAATGGCCGGTCGAACTCGCCTAACTGTTCGAAGTGGAAAGTAAAGTTCTCGTTGTGCGTGTCGTAGTTGGAATGGGTCACCTGCACGCAGGTGATGCCGTTCTCGAGCAAGCGCCGGGCCAACAGACAGTGCCTCCCGAAATCGTGCGTCCCGTAGCGTTCCCGGTCCTTCTCCGGTTCCCGTTCCAAATCGAAGATCTCGCGCTCGGCCATGAGTTCCCGCGCTTGCTCGAAGCTTTGGGTGTAGGCTTCCGTCTCGGCGGTGCGGCGGCGCAGCGCGAAGCGGTCGTCGACGCTCTGGCGCAATTCGCTGCGGCACTGAAACACGTCCTCGGTCAATGACTCCGGGCGCTCGGTGTGCTGCGGTGGATTGCCGTTGCCCAAGACCACGCTGGCGTAGCGCGGCCCCAGGTAGGCGGAGTCCGCGCTGCGTCCTCCTCCTCCTCCTGGAACGATCTTGATGTGCCCGGGAAGGGCGCTGCTCCCTTCCAAGTCCAGGGCCCGCGCCACGACGGCCCCGATCTCGGGGTAGTCCGCCGCCGGAGTCTGACGCCGGCCGGTGATCATCATATAATCCCCTTTCCCGTGGTCGTTTTCGTTCGTGTTGATCCCGCGAATCAGGGCCAGGTGATGCATTTGCTTGGCCGTCCACGGGAGGAGTTCGCTCAGGTGAATTCCGGGAACGGAAGTCGGAATGGCCCGGAAGGGTCCGCCGGTGGCCGTGCCCGGCTTGGGGTCCCAGCTTTCCAATTGGCTCAGCCCGCCGGCCATCCGTACGACCAACATCCGTTTCTGACCCCGCGCCAATTCCCGAGCCGTGGCCGGATGGGTGAACATACCCAATCCACCCAAGGCGAGACCCGCTCCCGTGGCCAAGCTTCCTCCCAAAAATTGCCGGCGCGCGACGAGATGCGCCTCCGATTTACAAGAGTAATTGCATTTCATGGTGATTTCGCGGCGATTGATGGTTGTCTTGTCAGTCTCAGGCCGCCGGCGGCGGCCGGTCAGTGATGAAATCGAAACTCCGTCGAAGTAAGGAGCGCCCAACACAGCTCCTCCACCGCTTGGCTCCGGGCCTCTGCGCGCCGTTGCAAGTAGGCCTGGATCTCCCGGATTTCCTCTTCCTCGGGGAGACGGCTGAACATACACAGATAGAGTTCGATCGCCAGCGCCGCGCTATCGTCCATCTTCAGCAAGCGTTCGGTGAGGTTTCCGTTCCCCGGAGCCAGCCAGCCGCGGACCGTCCCTCCGTTGGAGAAAAAGAGGGCCTGGTCCACCGTGGCGAAAAAGTCGCCCTGCGGCTGACCTGCGCCGCCTCCGAACAACCGGATGAACTCGGATTCGGGAACGCGGATTTTTTCCCGCAGGGCCGCTTCCACCGCTGCGCCCCTTTCATCCAGCCCGGCTGGGGATTCCTGCGGGGCGGATTGGGCCGCATCGTATTCGGCTTCGGCCGCCGCGCGTTGCAGCGCAAGATATCCGGTCGACTGCATCATGCTCCGGCACAGTTGCTCGGGAGTTAATGGCGTTAGGCGAGCCACGGCAAACGTCCGTTCCCGCAAGGCCAATACGTCCATCTCCAGCGCCGCCTGGGTCTTTTCCGCCTCTTGCAAAGCCGTTCGCGCCGCCTCTTCGTCGCGCTCCGATTCCGCGGCGCGTTCACGCAGGAGCGCCATCCGCGTCGTCGCCGAAGCCGCCGCCTCGTCCGACGCGCGCCCAGCCTCATCCCAGCCTGCGGCGGCATCCTGCCCGGCGGCCAGCCGCTCCTCCGCATCGGCCGACTCGCGAGCGAGCTTTGCAAGGGCTGCGCGCAAGCGTTGCTCCGCCGTTTGTAACGCCGGATCCTCGGGAAGACGCTCCCGGACGGCCTCGGAATCCCGCAAAGCCTGCTCGACGATGGGAGCCCCGTTCCGCAATTCCTCATGGCGTTTTGTAAGGCGGAGGGTTTCAGATTCTGACTGAGCGATCCATTCCCGGCGCGCGGAGGCGATGGACAACTGCTCTTCGGCGAGCCGTTCCAACCCGGTCACGGCCTCCGCCACAAGGACTCGCGCATGGGAAATCCGCTCCAGCTTTGCCTCCGCCTGGGATCGCGCCCGCCTGGCGCCTTGCAGCTCCTTCAGTTTCGCGAGACGTTCCACTTCCGCCCGGGCGCTGGCGTGCGCAAGGTCCGCCTCTCGACGTTGCCTTTCGGCGTCCAGGTAGACTTGCCGGGCCTCTGCCAGACGGGCGCGCATCTCCGCGTGCTGCGGCTGCAACGCTTCCCGCTTCGCCGCCTCCGACTCGCGTTCGCTTTCCTTAGCCGCCAAAGCCGCGGCCCTTTCCTGCAATGTTTGCCCGGCTGCGGTTTGCTCCTGCTCCGCCTGTGCCGCGCGGGCTCTCAGCGCCTCGGCTGCTTCGTCCAAACCCTCGAGGTCGCGCAGGGCCTCCGACGCCGCTCCGGCGCTCTGCGCCGCTGTCGCTAACAATTCAAGCAGCTCTCCTTTCGCCGCCGATTCGGCCTCTGCTTGTTCCCGCGCCTCCGACGCCGCGTTCCGGTGTTTCACCGCTTCGCGCAAGGCGGCCGAAGCGCCTTCCCATTGATCGAAAGCCGGTTTGAGTTCCGTTTCCACCGCTTCGAGACGGTCGCGCGCTTCCTTCCAGCGCGTGGTCGCTTCCGCGGCTAACCGGCTTGCTTCTTTTTCCAGGGAACCCACCGCATGCTCCGGGATGTTGCCGCCATCCTGACCGGCATCCAACGCTCGCTGAAAGGTCTTTGTCAGGACCAGCTCGCGCGCGAAGGCCCGAACATCGTAGCCGCCATCCCTGAGGGAAGAAGCCAAAATTTCGAGCAATTCCGGATTCGCCGGCGGATTGGACGAATGATGCAGATCCACGGGTTCGACCAGCGCCCGGCCCATGATCATTGCCCACAAGCGATTGGCGAAATTTCGCGCGAATTGGTCCTCCGCACGTTCCAGGAGAGCATCGCCGAGCAGGGCCCGGCGGCTCGTCCGCGGTTCCGGAGGCAGACCGCCGTTGGAGGGGACCAAAACAGCGACATATTCTTCGCCGGGAGACACCGCTTCCTCCACGAACTCCGGCCCGCCTGGCAGCCGGGGTCCCGTCGCCGAGGCGTGTTCGGTAAAGACCGATTGAAACGTCGACTCGCCCTCGCCGCGCTCGGCCAGTTTTCCTGGCGCGTTGAGGTCTGGTTGAAACAGAAAAGTGCGTCCAAAGAACGCGTGCAAACCGTAGTAGTCTCGCTGGGTGTAGTCGTCCACACGGGGGTGATCGTGGCATTGCGCGCACTGCAGATCGATGCCCAGGAAAACGCGTCCAGCGTCGCGGGTCAGGCGGTGCGGATCAGCGTCGCGGTCGAGCAGAAAGCGGCTCGCCGGCTGGAGCGGTCCCTCTTTTCCATCCGCACTGAGAATTTCGCGCGCCAGCACATCCAAGGGTTTGCGCTGTTGAAATGCTTCCACGAGATACGTTCTCCACGCCTCCTGTTTGGCGTGCTTCTCTGGGCGGCGCTCCATCAGGAGAACATCGAACTGCTCGGCCAAGTGCTCCACGAAGGAGGGAGCATTCAAATAGCGCTCGACGAGCGCCTCCCTCTTCGCCTGATCCAGGGCCGCGAGGAAGGCTCGAACCTCGGCGCCTTCCGGAATGGTCCCGGTCAACACCAGCGCCGTCCGCCGGGCAAAGGCGCCGTCATCGATCAGCGGAGCCGGTGAACCCACGCAGGAGCGTTCGACGATTTCGTCCACCCGGATCCGGAGAGGCGCCCCAGCCTCAGCTTGACCGCAAAAAACGACTAGGGCGCCGGCCACACCCAACAAGGCGAGGCGGCTACGCTCCCGGCCCGCTACAGCCGGCCGAAACCTGGTGTCAAGGTGTTCGACGATGGCATTATCGACACGCGCCCGGTGCGAGGCAACCTCTTTTCAAGGTCGCGGACCCGGGACACAGCCCATGCAGCAAAACGAGGAGGGCGCGTTTTGCAGAGGAGCGTAGGCGGAAGCTGCCGCCCTTGGACTGCGGCGAGAATCGCCGCTTGCGCGCCGCATCCAGTGCTTCGACGGCCGTTCACCTCCCCCAGCACGCCGCTCCGCGCCTCGTAAAGGCTGGCGGCAGGGATGGGCGTGCTTCTTACGCCAACACCACTCTTTCAAAAGTCCAGAACAAGCCCACCGCAGCAATGGCCAAGCAGGCCGGCGTCACCACCGCCCGCGCATACCATTCTTTTCCTCGTACCGGCGCAACGGCGAGAGCCGCGAGCCCCAACACCGCCAACTGCCCCAGCTCGACGCCAATATTGAAGCTCACCAACCCGGCCGCCAACTGCCCGCCGCTCAGCCCCAGCTCGCGCAAGATCCCGGCAAACCCGAGCCCGTGGACGAGTCCCAGCCCAAACACCACTGCGATCCTGGTTTGCGTGTCCCGTTTGTTTTTCTTGTTGAGGAGATTCTCGATGGCCACCCAAACGATGCTCACCGCGATCAGAGGCTCCACAATTCCGGGCGCAATGCGCACGAGATCAACGGCGGCCAGCGCCAAGGTCAGAGAATGCGCTACGGTGAATGCAGTGACTTGGATGAGCAGGGACTTCCATCCCCGGTTCGAGAAGAACAGGCCCAATACAAAGAGAATGTGGTCGAGGCCCAACGGCAAGATGTGCTGAAAACCCAGCTTCAAGCAGGATAAAAACGTCTCGCCCAGCGGCGGTTCCGCCGGCGCCGCCGCTCGCGCGCTGCTGGCCGGCGCTTCGTCACCGGCTACCGTCCAGGGAATTTCCCCGCTGTCTTCCCCGGCGATCAGCACCCGCGCCCGCCGTTCCGTCGCTCCGTCCCGCACCACCGCTCCTGCGAGAAAGGCCGGGGATTCCTTCCCCAGCTCCACAATCCAGTAGTGATTTCCGGGTTCCGTTCGAGCCGGCCGCAGGACGACCGTCACGTGGGTCTGGCTCAGTCCCGCCTCGCCGCCTTCAACGAGGACTGTCTCGCGCCCGGCAAACTCGACCTCGCGCCCGTCCAACCGGAAGACGAGGTGCTCCCGGACAAAGCGTTCGGCCGCCT
This sequence comes from Verrucomicrobiales bacterium, assembly GCA_035513055.1. Lineage (GTDB taxonomy): Bacteria > Verrucomicrobiota > Verrucomicrobiia > Verrucomicrobiales > DEV007 > DATKCT01. The sequence continues at coordinate 8,642 of DATKCT010000009.1, forward strand.
CGAGCGGCCCCACGCTATCCTGGAGTTGCTGGGTGAGATTGAAACTCAGCTCGACGCTCGACGTCCCGTCGCTGCGCAGATCCAGGACTGCGGAAACAGAGGACACGGTGTGCGCGGCCGCTGGTCCGCTTCCGCTCGCCACCGCGGCCGCCGCCAGCAGTCGGAGCCAACCTCTCCGCTTCTCGCTCAGCGACCCACGGACCCGCGACGAGGCTGTCCCAGTCCTGCACATGATTCGCCCGGAACAAACCATCGCTTCGCCGTGTCGCCAGCCTTCGTTTGACCCCTTCGACCGCAAAGAATTCTTCGGGAAGGCGACGCAACGGCTTGATCCGTGAGGGAACAGCGTGAATATTTCCTTACGAGAATGGCCGATGAAGCCCAATCCACACTAGATGACCACACGCCGAGCCGCCGGGAGGTCATCGCCGAATGGAGGGCGATCGTGTCCGAATACAAGAAGCCGAGCTTCTGGCGGGCCAGTTGGCAGATCGTAAACACCATCGGAGCTTACGCCGGGCTCTGGTTCTTGATGTATTTGAGCCTGTCCACCTACTGGTGGTTGATCTTTCCCCTTGCGGTGGTGGCCGGAGGATTCCTCATCCGGGTCTTCATCATCTTCCATGACTGCGGACACGGATCTTTCTTTAAGTCCCGTTTGGCCAACGACATCTGGGGCTTTATCACCGGCGTTCTCACCTTCACTCCCTACTACCACTGGCGCTGGGAGCATTCGATTCATCACGGGGCGGCCGGGGACCTCGATCGACGCGGCGCCGGAGACATCTGGACCCTGACCGTCGAAGAGTATCTCGCGTCTTCCCGCTGGAAAAAGTTCTCCTACCGGCTGGCGCGCAACCCGGTCATCCTCTTTTTCGTCGCCCCCCTTTTTCTTTTTTTGATCCACCAACGCTTTCCCGCGCCGCACGCCAAGCTGCAGGAGAAAGCCTCCGTCTGGATCATGAATGTTGCCCTGATCGGCATGGCTGCGGTGTTGATCGCCATTTTCGGCTTTCTTCCCTGGTTGACCATCCAGTTGATCGCGATGGCTGTGGCCGGTTCCGCCGGTATCTGGCTTTTTTATGTGCAGCACCAGTTCGAGGATGTCTACTGGGAGCGGGGCGAGGACTGGGATTACACGGACGCTGCGCTGAAAGGCAGTTCCTTTTACAAGATGCCTAGGGTTCTGCAGTGGTTCTCCGGCAATATCGGGTTTCATCACATTCACCACCTCAGTCCGCGGATTCCGAACTACAACCTGGAACGATGCCACCGCTCGGATCCCATGTTTGCCAAGGTGAAACCCACGACCCTCAGGGACAGCCTGAAGTCCCTCCATTTCCGGCTCTGGGATGAAGAATCGAGAAAGCTCATCAGTTTCCGGCAGTTGAAGCGGCAGAGGAAGTCGGAACAGGCGGACGTGGAGAAAAAAGGGGATCGGCGGGACGAAGGTCGCGCCTGATAGCGCATCAAACACTAAAGGATCTGCACATCTACTCGAGGAACATAGGGACGCAGTGGATCGTGACAGCAGTGTCAAAACGGTTTGCTGAAGTTCCTGATTTCATGGTCTCGCGAAGGCGACTGGCGATCGACACACGAGATCTGCTGAATAAGGGAGTAATGGAGGCCTTTGAGCATAGTGCGAGTCGGTTAGGTGCAATGTTGGTGTAGTCCAGCGTTAACGCCGGAGCTTCAAGTTCCGGACGCCGCCCCTGTTTGCCTGGCGCACTGGTGTGACGCGCCCTCGCGCGGCTAGCGCGGCAGCGGGGTGGAGTATCTTGGAGCCATGGTCCTGCCCTCGGAGTCTGCGTATCTTCTCCGGCGGGCCGTGTTGCTTCGGCAAGGCTGCGGGCCTTCGAAACCCCGGCCCGCGGCGGGGCCCGGAGCCACAGGGGCCGGGGAGGTCCGGGAGCCGGGAGCCGCTTTGGAGGCGGGTCAGGTGGGCGCTCCCGGGCTCAGGCGCTGACCGCTTGCTGCGGCTGCGCGGCAGCCAGGACTTCCTTGTAGTTCCAGGGCAGCCAGCGGCCGGGATCATCCTCCACAGCCGGGGCGGGATCAGGTTGAGTGCGCAGTTTGCCCTTTTGACAATCCGGACACACATCGCCGGCTTTGAGCGTGGGATGGCTCTCCGGCGCCCGTTTGGCTCCGGCATAGGAACTCGCTCGACGGCGGCCGTGGCCCTTCGCTTTGGTTTTGCCCGGAGCTTTGTTGGCCTTTGCCGCAGCGGCTTCGGGACAAAGCGTGGCGGTTTTCTCCGTGGGCGCCCCGAAGGCAATGCGGCGCAGCCGGGCAATGGACATTCCCTTTGCGCCTCCGGGCCGGGTCGCGGTCGCCGCTGACTACAGCGCTCAGGAGGTCCGGATTTCTGCGGCCCTTTCCGGCGACCAAAAATCGCTCGATCTCCTGGTAGAGGGTGGAGATTTCCACCTGCTCAACGCCGCGACGATCCTCGGGTGCGACCCGCCGGCGGTGGACGAAGAGGAGAGGAACCTTTTCAAGCGGGTCACCTTTGGCGTCCTTTACGGCCAGGAGGCCCAAGGGGCTGGCCGGGAGTCTCGATCAAATCGCGGGCCTCCATTTGTCCGAGGAAGAGGCCAGAGGGCATATCGAGCGAGATCGTGGCAGAGTGCGACGAGGCGGACGGCCAAAAGGTGCTCGTCATGGAACTCGGGGTCAGTGTGCAAATCTTGACAAAGTGCGTGTTGATCACAACTCCGCCTCCAGGCGATCCAACCATTTCGCCAGCGGCGTGGGAAGCCTTTGGTAGAGTTTCTTACCGTCCAGCTTCCGCCGTTGCTGACTCACATTCGCGGCGCTTCGCATGGCGAGCTTCCGCGCTATCCATTCCTGCGACACGACCGTCCGCCGCCAAAGCAGGTCCGCCAACGCCAGCTTGCGCGGATCCGATCCCTTTGTTTCCTTAAGCAAGTGATAGTGATTGCCCATCAGCGCCCACGCATGGATCCGCCAGCCCGTCCGCCCACAGGCATCACCCAGCGTCTTCAGGAAAAAGAGGTGGTCCTCCGTATGGTGAAAGATCCTTTCCCGGCGGTTGCCACGCGCCATCACGTGGTAAAATGCATCGGGATACTCGATCCGAAGACTGCGCGCCATGCGTCCAACTCATCACACTTTGACTTATTCGTCGAGATTTGCACACTGACCCCGATTCCCGCGATTCCCGAAGTCCCACGCGCCCGCGACGATTTTCGCGTCCAACCCTCACGGCACGGCGGCGCTGCTAGTCAAACCCACAAACTCCACCCGAGCCGCTCCGCTTAATCGCAAATCGGCAGCGCGCGGATGCGGATGCGAGTTTGCTCGAACACGACGATAGCTCCATGCTCCAACGCATCTCTGACGGCTGGCAGATTTGTCAGGAGAAGCGCAAGTTGTCTTTCGGGCAGGCGCTCCGTCCCGCGACGGAATAGGATGAACGAGGGTTTGTCGTGCGGCCACGCGGCCAGAAGCGCGCCGAAATCGGTGTCCGCTGAAACAAGGACTCGCTTCTCGGATTTTGCGCGCTCGAAAATCTGCGCGTCATCCGCTCCTTGCATCTGATAATCCCGAACGTGAACCGCATCGTGTCCAGCTTGGCGCAGTCCCTCGGCCAGCAAAGGCGAGAGCGCGTTGTCCACGAGGAATTTCACGAAGGCGCGAGCAACGGCAACCCGCGTTCGCGCACTGATTCAGCCGCGAAGCGCAACGCCTCCCGAATGTCTTCAGCTTCCAAGTCGGGATAAGCGCGGAGGATTTCCTCGTCGGCGATTCCGTCGGCGACCATGCCTACAACCGTCGCAACAGGGATGCGCAGCCCGCGAATACACGGGGCCCCGCCCATTTGCGCCGGTTTCATGGTGACTCGCGTGTATTTCATACTGAATTTCTATTCTGTTTCGGTACGAAAAGCAATCCTGCCTTGGAATGTATGACTTGATTTCTTCGCCAGGATCGGCCGAGCCTTGCACTCACCATCGTCGACATCCCGCCGATGGAAGACTTCTCGATCGGGGCGCGTCCGTGTGATTCTTTTTGGTCATCTTCAAGATGAACTTCCTCGAGATTGTGGACATCGCGTGGTCGGCCGCCACGACACCTGGGAGGCCGGCCTCTCCGCGATGGCTGCCGACCCGGAGATGCAGCGCGAACGCCACCGCATCAACGCCGTGGAATTCGGGAACTCGGGGTCAGTAGTATCAGATCAAATCAAGGGTTTTTTGGGATCTTATCCTGAGGCATATTTTTAGGCGTGGTCGTCCGTAGCCAGGGCGCTGTGGCTTTTTGGCCTTGATGAGTTCGGGGAACTCGGGGTCAGTGTGCAAAGCTTGACAAAGTGCGTGTTGATCACAACTCCGCCTCCAGGCGATCCAACCATTTCGCCAGCGGCGTGGGAAGCCTTTGGTAGAGATTCTTACCGTCCAGCTTCCGCAGTTGCTGGCTCACATTCGCGGCGCTTCGCATGGCGAGCTTCCGCGCTATCCATTCCTGCGACACGACCGTCCGCCGCCAAAGCAGGTCCGCCAACGCCAGCTTGCGCGGATCCGATCCCTTTGTCTCCCTTAGCAAGTGATAGTGATTGCCCATCAGCGCCCACGCATGGATCCGCCAGCCCGTCCGGCCACAGGCATCATCCAGCGTCTTCAGGAAAAAGAGGTGGTCCTCCGTATCGTGAAAGATCCTTTCCCGGCGGTTGCCACGCGCCATCACGTGGTAAAACGCATCGGGATACTCGATCCGAAGACTGCGCGCCATGCGTCCAACTCATCACACTTCGACTTATTCGTCAAGATTTGCACACTGGTACCGATTCCGCGACGAATCTCAATACAAGTATCCGGCTCCGGCAGCCGAAGCGGCTAGGATCTGGGCATACCACGACAGCGTTCAATGGAGGAGGACAAGGCCTGGCTGCTCTTCGGCGTTCTGCCGGCAACGGCAGATCAATCCTCAGAGTCTCCCGCGATGGCGGGCTCAAGCGCCGGCAGGCGGATCCCGGAGCAAACTGCCCGTGTAGCCCTTGGAACGGGAGGGTTCTTGCCCCACTCACTGCTCTTGGAAGAGGGAGGTCACCGGGGGCGACTGCGAACCCCGACAACTTTGACGTGGCGGGGATGCGGGTCTATCCTACGGTGAAAGTCAACAGAGTGAACGGGGCGCGACAGGACGACTACTATCGCCGGGAGCTTGCTCCCACAAGCCGGCCGGGGTTTCTCGGGTTGACGGTGCAGACCTACAACGCGCAGGGTCAGCCGGTGGGAAGTCCGGAGACGGGGGAGGGTTACGTGCCGAGGGCCACGGAGACTTTGAGTTACGACTTCGACGGAAATCTGCTCGGCGATGGCCGGTGGTTGTATGGGTGGGACGCGGAGGACCGGCTGGTGTCGATGGAGACCGATGGAGACCCAGCCGCAGGCGGTGTCAGGAATCCCTGCGGCGCAGAGCGTGAAATTGCGCTTCTATTGCGACTGGATGGGGCGGCAGCGTTATTTATGTATCGGACGGGTGGCTGTGCGCAGCGAAGCTGGACGGGGCGCAGACGGAAGCCTACGTGTGGGGGGTGGACATCGCGGGGAGTCTAGGCGCTACCGGAGACGTAGGGGGCCTGGCGGCGATTCTGGATCTGACCGGCGAGTCTGGGACGGTGAGCGGGGCGCACTTCCCTGCGTATGACGGGAATGGGAATGTGATGGCGCTGGTGAGCGAGATGTCCGGCTATGCCTATCTAACCGCGCGCTATGAATACGACCCCTTCGGCAACGAGTTGCGCAGGAGCGGGAGCCACGCTGAGAACAACCCCTGGCGTTTCAGCACAAAGTGGACCGACTGGGAGAGCGGGTTGTCGTGTTATGGCTTCAGATTCCACATTCCGGAGGAGGGAGCACCCGACATGGGAAGGTTTTGTCAGATGAGAAAGTCGGTACTATTCATGATTGCTTCAGGATTCGTAGGGATGATGGTTTTGTGCTCGTGCTCGGTTGGGAAGGTGATCGAAGTGCACCATAAGGCTGTGACGGAGGGATATCACAAGCTCCCGACGGCAAAGTCTCTAAACGAGAAATTTCCTGCATGGAGCTTTATAACACATTTTAACATCCCAACCCGTGGCAAGCAGGATGATGAAAAGACGTGGAATACACTCACATACGCGTACGGCCGGTATGAATTGCATTTTGTACAACAGGTTCAACTCGATAGAAGTGGTGTGAAAATCGCGAAGTCGCTGGATGAAGGACGTCTGTTGATTAAGGAGATCAAGACGGTGCACGGCGATCGTTCTGCGCCGGGAACCCGATATGACGATCTGCAGGTTTGGGTCGAAGGAGAGAAACTCAAGAAGCTAGTTGATTCCGGCTGGGATTTCTCAGTCATTGGATTGGCCCTTAATAAGAAGCCCATCGAGAATGTAGACTGGCTGAGGCTTTACAATAATAGGACTCATCCACTACAAGCTCGGACCGAAGAGTTGCGTTGATTAACTCTGCCTCAAGCGCTTGATACCGCCCGGTCCGTTGGAAAAATTCGTTGCCCTTGTTGGGCAGTGAGCGGTGGAGTCAGACAACAGCAAGGCCCCGGCTGCTTCGGCAAGAGTGCGTGAGGGTCCGGGCGGCTCCGGCTAGGGTTGGGTCCAGCCCCGAAGGACCAGCTCATGCTCCGATCCCAATTCTCCGCGACGGACCTCGACACCCTCCAGTGCCAGCTTGAGTGCTGGCGGCAGTCCCAGAGCGGCTACCGCCGCTTGCCCGGGGAAGCTTCGGCGGCGGGGGCGACCTGCTCCCTGGCCCGGCGGCTGGGGTCAGCCGCGTGGCCCGCACCCTGGGCCTTGATTACTACAAGCTCAAAGAGCGGACCGGCGCGCCACTGCCCCTCTCAGAGAATTCCCCGGGCGCGCCGGGATTCGTGGAACTTCAGTGGAGCAACTGGAGCGGCAGCGCGTTTCCCGCATCCAGTTCTGGGCGTGGGGAGTGCCGCGTGGAGTTCTGGGATCCGGGCGGGAAAAATGCTTACGTTCCAAAGAAAATTCTGGCGTTCCAGATTTTTGCCCCCTACTCTCTGGCCACATGAGCGAGGTATTTCGCTACCGGGGCCGGAGCATCAGTGAAAGCGATGTGGAGTTCATCGCGACGCTGATAGGTGCCAACCCCGGCTGGAGCCGGCGGCGGCTTTCCGCGGAACTCTGCCGGGCCCGGAGGATATCCGGGGACTGGCAAGCCCTCTATGCGCACCCCGTCTATCTACTGGAGACCTTCATCGATCCGGCCCGTTTCCGCGGCGCTTGTTACCGGGCGGCCAATTGGCAGTGTCTGGGACTGACCACGGGGCGGGGTCACAACGCGCGCACAAGCCGGCACGATCAACCCCGCAAAGAACTCTGGGTCTATGCGTTGTGTGCGGATTTTCGCCGCCAGCTCAACCCTGGGTTCCCTGGGCTATGAAAGAGGGCGCCCGCAAAAAAGGCCATCGCCGTGGCTGCAAAGGGGATGCCCGCTTTGCCGCGCTGGTGCTCAGCGACGAGCAACGAAGCGCCCTTCTGGAGGCCATCGGTGGGAAGATCGCTGCGGAACATTTCGAGTTGATCGAGGCCATGACGCAAGCCTTCCCCGAATTGCTGCGCCTGCTTGAGCAAAAGGGAATGTCCATTGCCCGGCTGCGCCGCATTGCCTTCGGGGCGCCCACGGAGAAAACCGCCACGCTTTGTCCCGAAATCGCTGCGGCAAAGGCCAACAAAGCTCCGGGCAAAGCCAAAACGAAGGGACACGGCCGCCGTTCCGCCAGTTCCTATACCGGAGCCAAACGGGTGCCGGTGAGCCATCCCACGCTCAAAGCCGGCGATGCGTGTCTGGATTGTCAAAAGGGCAAACTGCGCACTCAACCTGATCGCGCCCCGGTTATCGTGGTGAAAGCGGCGCCTCCCATTCACGCCACTGTCTACGAAAAGGAAGTGCTGCGTTGTTCGCTGTGCGGCAAGACGTTTACCGCTCCCACGCCCAGAGAAGCCGGCCAGGAAAAATATGACCCCAGCGTGGGAGTGATGGTCGCTCTGTTGCGCTATGGCAACGGCATGCCTTTCACGCGGCTCGAACATTTTCAGGAAAACCTGGGAGTTCCTCTTCCCTCCTCCATTCAATGGGAAGAGGCCAAGAAGGCCGCGCAGCCGCTGCGCCCAGTGTTCGACTACTTGAAGTGGAGCGCGGCGCAGGCTCCTGTTTTGTTCAATGACGACACCACGATGCGCATAGGCGATCTGCGCCGCAAGATCCGGGCGGAAAAGGATCCTAAGCGCACCGGCATTTTTACTTCGAACATCGTGGCCAAAGTTGAGCATCATCACATCGCCTTGTTCTTCACCGGGCGCAAGCATGCCGGAGAGCGGCTCGATGAATTGTTGCGGCTGCGCAACACCGCACTGCCTCCCCCCATGCAGATGTGC
>DATKCT010000010.1:0-2526 GCA_035513055.1 Verrucomicrobiales bacterium
GACCCGCGCAACGGCCACGGACTGCGCCACCACGCCGCCAGCACGCTGGCCTGCGCCGCGGTAGCCACCTTGTTGGGAGCGGGCAGTTACCAGGGCTTCGAGGATATCTGCAAGCGCTTAACCCGGCGTCAGAAACGCGCCCTGCATTGTCACTACGACAAGAAAAATTAAGGGCAATCAGAGCGGCATCCTCGAGCGGGCCCAGTGCAAACTCTCCCCCGTTTTTTTTCCCTCCGGAAGCTGATTGCCCCTGGAAAAATGGTCACGGCCAACTGGTGCGCCGGCGCCTCAAGAGCCTGGAAGTCAGCCCCGAAGACATCGGGCTATGCGGCTGCTGGCGCATCGCCGCAGTCGAACGCCTTACCATCGATCTGAGCAAAGCGCCCAGCGAGCAAACACCGCTCACCGAGATCGCCTGCTACGTGTGCAGCAAGACCAAAGCGGAGATGGACGACACCGCGCTTCTGGAGGCCATTGTGGGTCATTGGGCGGCCATCGAGAACGGCACCCACTGGGTGCGCGACGTCACTTTCGGCGAGGACCGCTGCCGGGTAGCCCGTCCTAAGGCCGCCCGCAATTTCGTCACCCTGCGCAACTTGGCCATTGGCCTTTACAACTTGCTCAAGCATCGCGAGAAGACCACGGCCCCCTCTTTACCTTCCTGGCAACGTTCCATGGGCCCTCCACAGGCGTTGCGCCACGTGCTGCGCTGAAGCTCAAGCGCGCTGGAACATCCCCGCCTTCCATTGCTCTACCGCCTTCCAGCTCCCTGAAAATTCCCGAAACTGCTCCAAGAACCTCCATGGACTAAGCCAAGCCTCCCAAGAGCCTCCGGCCAGCCCCGTGCCGCGGGCGCCCCTTGCACCACAGGCAAGGCGGCGCGCCCGCCCCTGGGGCCGGGGTTCGAACTTCTGCCCGTCCCAAGCAGAAACGCACTTCCCGGTTCAATTCAGATGAAACGGCCCTGGTCCCGGCATTCTCCTCCCGAAAAATCGCTTGGCAATACCACTGGTCTGATCCAAAGTCCCCGCTCTACTGCCCTGGACCTCCAGACTTTTTCGATTCTATCATGGCTGTATCCATCCGACTTCGCCGCGAAGGCGCTAAGAATCGCCCGTTTTACCGGATCGTCGTCGCCGACAGCCGTGCCCGCCGGGACGGAAGATTCATCGAAGCCATCGGCACTTACGATCCGCTCAAGTCCGGTCTGAATTTTCGCATCGATTTGGCGAAGGCTGAGCAATGGATGCGAAACGGCGCTCACCCGTCGGAAACCGTCGGCAGTTTCATCCGCAAAGCCCGCAAGCACCCCGAAACGTGCATCAGCCAGCCCGGGACGCCGCCGGCTCCTGCGGACGAGTGACCGGCCCAGCCACGGATCCCCGGCTCAACCCTAAAGGTCCGTGACCCCAAGCATCCATCCCCGCCCATCCGCGGCTGCCTTCGGAGCCCGGCGCGGCAAGCTTTCCATCGCAGGACCATGGACACCGCCACCGCTTTCCGCGAGTTCATCGAATACGTTGTCGGACAACTGATCCAGCATCCGGATCGCGCTTCCATTGCCCATCAACTGGGTGATTCGGAAACCAGCCACATCTTCAACGTCGTCGTGGAACCCGATGACCTGGGGGTGGTTCTGGGCAAGAACGGTCAGACGGTCGCGGCCATTCGCAGCATCCTGAACGCCGCAGCCGATCGCGACGGCGTCTCCGTGGCGGTGAACTTCGTCTCCCGCGCCGAGTTGCCCTGACGCCTCCGCGAACCCGCGCTTCGAAGCCGCCGGATCGCACATCTCCTTTTCACCCAAACGAAGTCATGTCCGTTGGTAACGACCGGAAAATCATCGTCACCGGCGGAGCCGGCATGATCGGCAGCGCTCTCATCTGGGCGCTGAACCGCCGCGGCGTCACGAATATCCTTGTCGTGGACCGCCTCTCCAGCGACCCGCGTTGGAAGAACCTGACCCCGCTCGCCTTCGACGACTACATGGACGCCGACGATTTCCTCCGGCGTGTCGTTTCGAAACCCGATAGCTTCGGCCAGATCGGTTTCGTTTTCCACTTGGGCGCCTGTTCCTCCACCACCGAGGAGGACGCCGGCTACCTCATGCGCAACAATTTCGCCTACTCCCGGGACCTGGCCAACTGGGCCGTCGGGAATCGCATCCGTTTCGTCTACGCTTCTTCCGCAGCAACCTACGGCGACGGAAGCCAAGGCATGAACGACGAAATGCTTGATCTCCACCGGCTGCGGCCGCTCAACCTCTACGGTTACTCCAAACATCTCTTCGATTGTTGGAGCAAACAACGCGGCATCTCCCGGGGCATCTTGGGCCTCAAATTCTTCAACATCTTCGGGCCGAACGAAGATCATAAAGGGGAGATGCGCAGCGTGGTCCATAAGGCCTTTCACGAAATCAGCGAAACGGGCGCGCTCCGCCTCTTTCGCAGTCATCGTCCGGACTACGCCGATGGAGAGCAGCGCCGGGATTTCCTTTACGTCAAAGATGCCGTCGAGATGACTCTC
>DATKCT010000011.1:0-10837 GCA_035513055.1 Verrucomicrobiales bacterium
GAGTTCGCCGATCTCAGTGCCGGCCGATTCCAGGGTCGCAGTGTGCCGGGCACGGAAGTCTTGCGCTTCGGTCTTGGTTTTGAAGTAACGGCGCTTGGGGCTCCTGGCGCCATTGACCATGACCGAATACGCGGCCTCCCAACCATAGCGGGGATGCTTCGAGGGCCGGATTCTAATTCCCTTCGCCACGCCTATTAAGTAGCAGCAAGGCGCAGGAAAGAGCAACTAAAAACGCTACAAAATCGATACCGATTCTGGAATTGCCTTTGTAGACTTAAAGAGGGGCAGGCGTCCCGCCTGTCCCCACTCTTTTGCTGGCGGCTGCGCTTGAGGCGTTAGAGGAGTAAAATCTGGCCTGTTGATGGGAAAGGCGGATCAAAGAAACGTCGTCCCCCGGCCCCGTTTCTCATGCTGCAATTTCCACAGCCAGGTCAGGCGCTCCAGGAAAGAACGTGTTGGAACGTAGCGAGAAGTTCAAATCGCGCAGGCGGGTCTTGGAGACGAACGAAAGACCGGGAGCGCGGCAGTTGAGTGCTCAGAATCATCGTCTTGCACGAACCCGGGGCGATGCCCCGGCCTGTTTTGTGCAGGGCTTTCAGCCCTCAGAAAGCGCCAAAGGCGCGAGATATTTCAGCCCGGGGCAACGCCCCGGGTTTTCGTAACCCGTTCGTTTTGAGGGCTGAAAGCCCGAGACCATTCGTCCGGCGAGCCCGCTTCAATTCGAAGAGCTGAAGTTTCGACTGACTCAGCAGGGACTGCCCAAAGAAGACCTGACAAAAGTGTTGAGCCACTTCACTGGCTTTGTAGGGCATTACTCCACCTCGACGGTGGTCAGTAACGACTCGCCAGCGGCAACCAGATGTTCACCCGCAGCGCGCTTCTCCTCCACCCACAATCGGATCAGATCGCGTGCTGCCTCAATGGCGCCCTCCACCCCGCTCCCGTGAGTCGTAAGACCCAGTGAAGGCACATGGGCGTAGTAGAACCCGGACAGCCCTTCGTTTTCAAACCGCTACCTTCAGGCCCGCCGGTGGAAAAAGCAAATTCCTATCATTTTTTGATCTCCACCGGCATGAACGCCGGCGTGTCGATCGCCCCCCCCGCGTCGTCCTCATCCGGTCAGTCGCGCGCGGCAGTCCCATCCTTCTTCAACAATTCAAAAACGCACGCGCGCCAATGTCGCGAGAAACATCCGGGCCCGCCGAAAAAATTTTGAGAATTGAGCCGGGACCCCTTGCCCGGCGCGTTTCGAGTCGGTAGCCTTTATACCAACGTGGCATCCGACGTCCGGTCTATTACGGCTTGGAGCCCGGCGTCCATACCTACGCCATTCCCCAAGACCTGCCGGGAACCTTTAACACGGAAACTCTCGATCGGGTTGAATTCGCCGACAATGGAACGGTGTTTCTATGGAGAGACCGGGGGACATATTTGTATTTTTACCGCGGCGACTTCATTCCTCTTTTCGGCGAGGCTTTTCCGGCTCGCTCCGACCTGTTCGGCGGGATCAACATGAGCAGCTCGGGAGTCATTTACGCCTACCCTGTGCCGCTTTTTCAAATGACCCGGGCAGGGGAGCGCTACGAATACATCAGGACGGGCCCAGAGCATCCGCGAGAGCTGTTTTATGGAGAAACCCGGGTGCACGAGCAGACAGGCACGTTTTACCGGACCGTAGACTATCAAATTGGGAGGGGAAACAAGTTTGGCGCGCATACCGCCCGTCGAGACGAGGAAATCCGGCAATACGACGATGCAACCCGCACCTGGACGACAGAACGCACTTACTCCCTCGGCTGGTTCGATGGAGATTATCACTGGATCGACTTTCCCGAAGAGACTCCTGAAGGTTCCATTCAGTCTGAGTTATTCAGAGACATTAATGACAAAGGCCAAATGGTCAACGGCGTGTTCAGGTCTCATTCGACCGGCGATCAATACACATACGTCTACCTGCCAGAGCCCGATTACGGGCTGGAAGCCGGTCTCCACAAGGTCGAGACGGACCAGATCGGCATTACCGCGCGAATCTCAGAGCACGGCGAGCTGTACCGCGGACCCAGCGCACCTGACCACACCTTCTATTCTCTGAGAGAAGGACGAAGTCGGCGGTTTAGCCGCTGAATTTCGCAATGTGATCGCAGAAATCCGCTGCCAAGCGGCGGGCACAGCCTCTTTGTAAGCGGCCTTTCGCAGCGGATTTCTGTTTTGAAGAACGTCCTGCGCAATGCGCAAGGCAACGGCGTCCACGTGGATGATCCGCAGGCGCATGTGGTTGTGCGGTTGACTCAAATTACGAAGAGCGCGAAAGCCATCCAGAGAGCGGCGGATCATGCCTCTGCTCAGATTGCTACCGCTCTGCGGGGGAGCACCTATGTGGAGGGAACACTCAATGGGAAGCCTGGCGAGGAGCTGTTGCTGGATTTTTATGCCTATGCTCCGCTGGCCGTGAATCCGGAAGCGGACCTCTACCTTGGGTCCACGAGCGTGAAGTTAGATCCTGGCGGATTCGGAAGCTACCACGCGCTCTTCCCGAGTTCCGCTCCGCACGGGTGGCGGATCACCGCCACGGCAACAGATACTGAACGGGGCACGTCCGGACTGAGCTCCGGCTCGGGTATCGCTCCGCCAACCGACAGCGATGGAGATGGCCTTCCTGATTTTTGGGAGGATCTTCACCCGGAATGCCTCGACGCCGCAGATCCAGATGACCGCGACGCCGATTGCGACAATGACGGGTTGACCAATCTGCAGGAGTACATGATGGGCAAAAATCCGACGGTTTCGGATTCTTCATCGATATTTCGGATAGCATCTGTCTCGCCGCAGAGCGTGGAGGTTGAAGTCGAGGTGGTCGGCGGCCGCCGCTACACCCTCGAAGGCTCTGCCCTGAGCGAAAGCGCTGTCGCCTCGCAGACAGTAGCTGCGTCCGAGCCGACCACCGCCGTCGGCACCATTGTCCTCATCGACCCATCTCCTCCTGAAGACTTCGCTGTCTACCGCATCGCGATCGCGTCGGAGTAGGTGGGACATAGCTTCAGATCCGGTCAGAGTCGTCCACCCCGGGTTCGTCACGACGCTGGCTGGCGCGATGAAGTGGATAGCGCCGCCGTTGTTGTCGTAGAAGGTCAGATACAGCCTGACGCCCGGGTTCGCCGAGGTGGCTCAGAGCAGCCTCACCACTTTCGGATTTCGACCCACATCGCCTGGAGATCCTTCAACGCCGCGCCCGAGTTGTACGGCGTCCAATTTGCCATTGTCGCGACGGCGAATGAGACCAAGGTTCAGATTGTTCCCTCGGCGGCCACCGGATCGCACCCGGCGGGCGTCGCCTTTACGGTGGCGTTGAATCGCGGCCAGACCTATCAATTGCGCAACCCGGGCGGCGCGCCCAACGATCTTTCCGGCACGTTGATCGTCGCAGACAAACCGGTCGCGGTTTTCGGAAGCCCTCAATGCGCGAATCTCCCGACAACCGACCTGTTCTTCTGCAATTACAGTGTGACTCACGGACTCCTTCGATCAATCCCACCGTTTTCCCGGTAGCGATAGCCCAATCCGCGGACGGTCTCGATGATCTCGGGGTTGGAGGGGACGTGTTCGATGCGCTTTCGCAGTTTGGCGATGTGCTGATCGAGCGTGCGGGATTCGGGGAAGTAGTTGACGCCCCAGCAGCGGTCGAGGAGGACATCGCGGCTGACGGCCTCGCCGCGTCGTTCGTGGAGGAGTTGGAGAATCGCGGTCTCGCGCGGTGTCAGGGCGATTTCGACACCGTCCCGTTCGGCGCGAAGCTCGTTGGGATAGACGACGAGATCGTGCATGGAAAAGCTGCGGTGCTGAGCTTGGGGACGGCGCGAGTGGGCGCGGCGCAGGGCGGCGCGGATGCGGGCGATCAACTCGTGTTTGCCGAAAGGTTTGCGGATGAAATCGTCGGCTCCAAGTTCCAAACCGACGACGACATCGATTTCTTCCGATTTGGCGGAAAGGAAGAGGATGGGGACCGCCTGGTTTTCGGCGCGGATGCGGCGGCAGAGTTCGTAGCCGTCGATTCCGGGCATCATGATATCGAGGCACAAGAGGTCCGGGCGTTCGCTCTTCCACAATTCCATGGCCTGAGCGCCGTCGGCGGCGAGGAGGGTGACGAAGCCTTCGGGTTCGAGACAGGACTGGAGGGCCTCGGCGGTGAGGGGGTCATCTTCGGCGACCAGGACTTTCATGGGCAGGTGCGGCCTGGCATTGGTTTACTCATTGGCGGATGCGCTCGGAATGGGAAGGCGGAGTTCGAAAGCGGCTCCGCGGGCGGCGGGAACGAGGGAGAGGGAGCCGCCCATTTTTTCCGCGAGATCACGGGCGATGGAGAGGCCCAATCCGGTGCCGCTGACGCCGGCGTTGACGCGGTCGTCGAGGCGTTGGAAGGGGCGGAAGACGTGATTGCGGTGTTTGGGGGCGATCCCGGGTCCGTGATCGCGGACGGCCAGAACAATGGTGTTTTGATCGAGGTCTCTGGTTAGGGTGAGGCCGAGGTAACCGCCGGCGAAGGCGTATTTTTCCACGTTAGATACGAGGTTGGCGGCGATCTGGGTGAGGGCGTCGGCGTCGAGCCGGGCGGGTTCGTGATCGGTGAGGTTCAGTTCCACGGAGATGTGGCGACGTTCGAGCGAGGGGGCGAACTGGTGGAGGACGGCGGTGATGACGTCGGCGGGAACGCAGGGCTGGGCTCGGATCTGGAGGCGGCCTTGCTCGTATTTTGAAAACGTGAGGACATTGGTGATGAGGCGGTTGAGTCGCTGGGCTTCCTCGCGGAGGAGGTCGAGGCGGGCGGCGGCGCGTGGCGCGGACCCGTTGAGGGATTCGCGGGCGAGATCGGCGTTGAGGAGGATGTTGGTAAGGGGGCTGCGCAACTCGTGGGAGACGCGGTTGACGAAGGAGACGCGTTGCTCGGTGAGGGAGATGGCACGTTTTTGCGACCAGAAGACGGCGGCGGCGAGAAGGGCCACGAGGAGGGCGAGGGCGGAAGAGCCGGTGAGGACGGCGGCGTCGTAGCGGGTCCGGGTTTGAATCGGATCCCAGGAGGCGAGCTGCCAGACGCCGAACCGGCTGGGGAGCGGCACAACGAGATCAGGGGTTCCGTTAGGAACCGGAAGTCCGCCTGCGGGCGGCCGGGCTGCGGCGAGAGGGTTGCCTTTTGGGCCGGTGAGGACTTCCTGACCGGCGCCGGCGCGGACTTGGGGGAGGGCGTCCGGGAGCCAGGTGGCGAGGTGGGTATTGACGGCCTCCGTGACGGCGTCCCGGCCGACGAGGATGACCACGGCGGTGTCTCGGGAGCGGCGGAGCCAGAAGAGCGGGGGTTTGCCGGGCTCGTCGATCCAACCGGAATCGCGCTCGGGGTCGTCGAGGAGAGCTTCGGGGGAAAGGAGGAGCACCTGCCGGTTGAGGGGAGCGGCTTCAGGATCGAAGGCGGGGACAGGCAAGGGCGCGTTGCCGTCCTGGTTTCCGGGGATGGCGATGTGGGAGGACGACCCGGGGCGCGCTTGGCGCTGTAGGATGGAGTATTGCTGTACTCCCCGGATTTCGTCACAGGCGCTGCGGATGGCGAAGGTATCGGACAGAGGGGAGAGTTGGGCGAGACGGCGGAGGTGGGATTCGTAGAGACGTTCCAGGCGGGCGAGTTCGCTGCCGAAACTGTTGCCGAAGGCGTGGAGCGGTTCGCGGTCGCGGGGCAGGTGGATGGTTTCTGTGCGGCGGGCGAGGAGGATGCCTCCGGCCAGGATCGCCGCCGCGGTGAAGAGGATGAGGGCGAACGTGAGGACGGGGAGGGAAGCCTTCATGCGGAAAGGCAACATCGGGTCAGGGTTACCGGATTGCCAGGCGGAAATGCCCGCGAGAAGACCGGGTCATGTGTGGGTCAGAAGCGCGCGGTGACGAAGACCATCATCATACGGTCGCGCAGGCGTTCGCCATTTTCGTTCATGGGAACGGCTGCACCGATCAAGGCGCAGCCGTCTTTGGGCAACCTTACTTGAGTCCTTAGTCCAAAAGTGCTGAAAGCCGGTGCCTCGACGAGGGGAACGATGCCGTCGGGAGTGATGAGGGATTGGAGAATGTTATCTCCAACGTAACGAACGATTTCCGGTCTCAGGTCCACCGTGGCGACCCTGCCGCCGCGCAGGACGGTTGGCAGTGCTTCAGAAGTGATGCCCAGGATTCGACTTTCGAAAGCAGTTGGAGTTGGGTAGGTGCTGGGCGACCAATGACGAACAGCGTTCGTGCCCGCGGGGATCCAGTATCTGGGTACTTCGCCGGGATCGTATTCGGTGGGATAGATGAGTTCTCCGCTTCCCTCACTCCTAAGGGGAGATCCGGAGGCGCCGACAGCCGCCGCCGTGCCATGAATCTTTGCGACTCCCTCCTCGATGAGGGGATCGAGTTCCAAGCGCAGAGCCGTGGAGTCGAATTGCAAGTCGGGCTGGCGGAAGAGGTCAGTTAGGAACACGTGTGGGACGTCGATGAACTCGATCACTACAGACACGAGGGGGTTGCCTGGTTCGGGTCCCGTTGACTTCGGCGGTTGCTCTTTCAGCGCCCAGGTGCGTGCAAAGGTGGCTATACAGGAGTCGAACTCGCCCTCGGCCGCGTCGACCCGGTCCTGGATCCGATCCTGAGTTATGCCCAGAAACTGGACTGCGCCTGCCTTTGCCCGGGATACGACGGTGACCCGGGAAACCGAGATTGCCGGGACGGACACGGTTGTCGCGGGTCCATCGTCGATCGAGCATTGCGCAATGGTGTCCTGTCCTGCATAGTGCCCGAGTTCAGGTGCGAGATTGATCTCAACCATATCTGTTTCTGGGGTATAAACCGGATCGACTTCCAGCGTCATTCCCAGACTCCGCACCTCGAAAGCCACTGGACAAGGGACCGCCACTGGGGGCCAGTAGGCTTTTCCGTTCACCATGAGCGGAACAGCGGGACGCAACCCGGCAACACCCGGACTGTCGCGCGGTGGATCGCTTGAGGGACCGCCAGAATGAAAGGGGGACATGTCCTCTGGCGGGTGAAACTCTGTGGGAGAGATCCGCTCGGTGATGCTTTCTATTCTCGTGCGTTGTCGCGATGCCGTTCGCACCACAGCGGTTTCGAGAATCTCGGCTTCTCCGGCGTTAAGGAGGCTGTCCACAGCGGCGCGGAGAGCGTCACCGTCCCGCGGATCGATGTCCTGTTTAACGAGGAGGTCGGTGACGGCGGTTTGGGGGAGGCGGATGAGCTCGGCTTGGACGAGAATATCGACGATTTCCTCGGGTGCGGCTTCCCCGGGCTTGCCGTCCCTGTCCGGATCGGCGGCTGCGCCGCCGCGGGGTTTGACGAAGGGATCTTGGGCTGGCTGGTTTTGGGCGTTCAGGGAGTAGTCGAGGGTCAGTCCCGCAACGGCGGCCAGCACGCCCAGGGTGCAATAAGTGAGGAGTTTCGGTTTCATGGCGCTGGGGGTTATCGCAGCAGAATCCGGGAGCCCTTGGGTCAAAGCGACGTAAGTTCTCTGTAAAAGTTCTGTAAATGGCTATTCCCAAAGCGGCTGAGATCAATTTGCTTGGGGTCTGGCTCGACTGCGCCAATCTCGAGGAAGCGAGGGCCTACCTGTCGCATTTTACGAAAAAAACTATATAAGCACTAATGCCACTGAACAATGTGAAACTCAGCCAGAGCCTCCAAGGGGCGCCACCTAACTTCATCAGTCGGTTTCTTGATCTGCTGTTACTTTTTTTGATAAGGACAGGCATGAAACTCCGAAGGCGCCTCGGGGAGCCTGGCCTCGGCCTTCCCGCTACTATGCCCGGCGGCGTCGTGGTTTCGCCGCGCTCCCGGGAGGTTGTGCTGCAGAAGCCCATTCCCAGAACTTCCTCCGCTCTCAGGAGGGTTGCCGGACTCATGCAGCAAGGACCACGTGATTCCCGATCCCGATGATCCCCCGTTCCATGCTCCCCATGATTCGGCGCACTTGGTCACTACTTTCTCCGGGAGTTCGCGATTACGGGTGGCGATTGGGGCCGGGAAACCGGCCGCGGCCCCGCTCTTGTCTCACCGAGCGAGTGGTGAAGATGCGGCCGCGATTCGGATCTTTACCAGTCATGTGTAGGGTCGTGAGCGTTTCCGGATACACACGAACGACCGTGGATACATCGGGGACTGGCACACCGCCATTTCGTCTTCACCATGCCCCGCCCACTGCGCGGCATCTTCCGCAAACGCCGCAAACTCCTCGAGCACCTCTTCCACGTTGTGATCGTCTCCCTGCGCGACTTCCCTCCGGTGATTACGGACTCAAGGCCGGCGTTCACACCTACCCCGTACCGCTCAACCTGCCCGGGGCAGGCGCCACCACGAGGATTGCCGTGCAGCGCTTCGCCGACATCGGCCGACTCCCACCTTCTCTATCATGCCCGGGACTTCTCGCTGCCTCGCCTCAGACGGCCACTGGGCGCGTCCCGGTGGCGCGGTCATGAAGCGGAACCCTCTCCTAACTACTGCCTCCCAGGCGAATCAAGCGCCTCGCGCTTTCCGAGCGTTTTGCATTGCGGAAATGCCATCTTCGTATTACAACTCTCGCCATGGAAACTCTCGTGGTCCGGATCCCAGCATCCTTGGCGGCCTCTCTTGACGAAGAAGCCGCACGGCTCAACCTTACAAAATCGGAGGTCGCGCGCCGCCGTCTCGCAGCCCCGCTCAGTGTTCAGCCGCCCTCCGGTTTCGATCTCGTCGCCGATCTCGTGGGCAAGATAGAGAGCGGGCCGAGCGACATGAGCACCCGCAAAAAGGACTATTTGCGATCCACCGGATATGGGAAACCCAAAGGTCCTCGTTGATGCTGCATTCCTCGTGGCGCTCTGGAGACGGAACGATCACAACCATCTTTGGGCATTGACCGCCGCCCAATCGCATCCGCCGCCATGGATCACCTGCGAGTCGGCTCTATCAGAGGCGGATCATCTGCTGGCGCCGGACGGTTCCGCGACACTCCGCATTGCCTGCCGCCGCGGAGCCTTGCGCATAGCCTCATTTCCAGCCGACGAGTTTCATCCCGTTCTCGATCTTATGGACAGATACGCGGATGTGCCGATGAGTGTAGCCGACGCTTGCCTCGTTCGCCTCACGGAGGTCGTTCCAGACGCTCGGCTCCTCACCACCGATTCAGACTTCAATATCTATCGGCGCTACCGCCGCCGAGTGCTCCCGACGCTTATGCCGTGAACACTCTCAGGGCGCGAAAACTCGACGCCAGCGCGCAAGTTTTGATCTTCTCGTAGCCGACGATGGGAAGGTCAGAGGATTATTTATTCCCCGGCTTGAAGTGCATGACAAGAAAAGCGAGCTTAAAAAAAGATTGATAGAATTGCTAGGGCGCGAACTCGCCGATAAGTTTATGAATTCCCCAGGGACGGAGTGGCTGTTCATGTCGTGGTTCGGGAGCGTTCGTATTTCTGAGCGCGTGATTCGAGTGAAATCTGGAACGGGCGCCGTGCGGAGCGATTGGCTTAGAATGTACTCCGGAGCCGGCGACCAACTGGACGAAGCTTCGGAAATGCTGTACTCAGATCCCCTTGCCGCTATGCCCGTTTCTGGGACTGGGATTCTCAGGAGGAAGCTCCTCCGCCGGCTGGTGGAGGACCGGCGGCCCGGGCGGTCCCGAAGCGGTCTGGGAAGCTCCGAAACTCCCGCTGGCCGAGGGCCCGGCTCCTCGTCCTCGACGCCGAACCAGCACCGGAGGACGGGATGCCGGTCTACCGGGCCGGATAGCAAGCTGATAGAGTATGTGGCGGAGCCTTGCCGAATCGCATGCTGACGCACCCTGAAAAGCGTCAAACGGCGTAGAATTTCCCTTGCTCCGCCGCAGGATTTCTGCTCAGCTAATCGGAAATGAGCCCGCCCTGCCCCATCCGCTTCCCTTCCTCCCCCTGAACCCCCACCAACCCTCGCCTCTGGGCAGGCGGGAAGGCCAGGCTTTGAGAAGCGACTGAGAAGAAATGGAGTGATGGAGTAGTGGAGAGATGGAGTGCTGGAAACTTCAATCCAACACTCCAGCGCTCCTCTGAACCCCGAACCCTCGTTCATGGGTAGGCCGGCAGGCCATGCTTTGAGACTCGAGTTCCTACGAGGAAACCCAAGCTCAACAAACCTCAGCGATCCGGCTACGGCCCTTTGTTTTGACCACAGAGAACGCAGAGTACGCAGAGAGGAGAGATAAAGAGACATAGAAGGTTAACAGAAAACTCTATCCGTTTCTAGTCACTCGTCCTTTGCCTTGAGCCGCTCGGCGACCGGCGACCAAGGACTGGGGACCAGGGACTCCTCCCATTCGTGTCCATTCGCGTTGATTCGCGGTCTTCTCCCCTCGCCGGCTTCCTCTATGTCCTCCTTCCACCTCTTGACACTCGCCTTTGTCACAGGCAGAATGTTCGCTTCGAGGAATGACGCGATCAAGTCGGCATCAAGCCAGTGTTCGAGTTCCTCGCGGCGTTTGCCGACCGGGGATAGTTCGATGCCCCGGCGCATCTCGGCCAGTGTCAGGACGCTGACGTAGAGGGTTTCCGGTTTCGCTGACGTGAGCCATGTCTTGACTCCCGGATCAGGGTCGCCCCTTCTCGAAAACTCCGAAAGGACGTTGGTGTCTAGGAGGAAGCCGCTCACAACTCAAGCGGCCTGGGGTTGCCCTTCGACTGCCGCGCCATGGCAAGTCGTTTGCCCTGTCATATTCGGTTCTCGTCTGTCGGGCGCGGCGGAATCTGCTACGCTTCGTTGATGAGCAAGGATTTTGAGATTCTAGATTTTCGGCAGACGCCGATGG
>DATKCT010000012.1:0-9629 GCA_035513055.1 Verrucomicrobiales bacterium
TTCAGCACCGGAGCATTCAGCGGAGCCCCAGCTTGGTTCACGATCAACACGTCGCCTCCGACCATAAGTGTCGCGGAACGCGCTTGCGCGGAAGTGTTGAATTGGACGCTCACCGTGGCTTGACCATTGCCCGTGCCGCTCGCACCGCTCAAGAAAACCCAGTCGACCTCTTTCGTTACGGTCCATTGGACGCCCGCGCCTGCAAGAACGAGCGCCGAGACATTCCCGCCGTTGGAGCCGATCTCGATCACGTCATCGAAGAACATCGGAGCGTCGCCGCCGCTGCTCTCCGTGTCTGAGGTCATGACCACGCCATTCACTTGATTCGTTCCCACAGCGACCCATCGTCCGGTTCCTCGAGCAACGCCGTGCAGATCTCCCGGGGCTTGGGATGCAACGGTCAGATTCGACCAATCGACGCCGTTTTCGCTGGTCGCGATCAGACCGGGCGCTCCGGTCCTGCCGACCATCACGGTCGTGCCGCCGCCGCTGCCGAGACCGAAGCCGATCCCGCCGAGGCCCACAGCGATCGTGCGGCTCATCCAGGAAACGCCGTTTGCGGATGTAAGCACATGGGCTGTGGTCGAACCGCCGCTTGGCGTTCCATCCCCCGTAGCGATAAACTGCGTGCCGTCATGGGCCACGTCATAGGCGACTCCGCCGATCGCGTTGGTGGTCGTATGCACATTCCAATCGCGTCCATTCGTGGAAACGGCGAACACAACCAGCGCTCCGTTCGTCCCGGTCACGACAAACTGCCCGTCCGCAAAAGCCACTCCATGCAGGATGCCCGCGACATTGGCCGTGGAAGTCCGGTTCGTCCAGGTGACGCCGTTCGTCGACGTCGCAATCACGCCGACTCCGCCGATATCTCCCACGGCTACCCAAACGCCGTTGCCAAAGGCCACATCGCGCAGAATCCCTCCCACGTTCGCCGCCGAGGTATGATCCGTCCACGCCATCCCGTTGGTCGAGCTGGCGATCAGTCCGAAGGCGGTGTTCGTGCCTACCGCCACAAAACGTCCGTCGCCAAAAGCAACCCCGTTGAGAATCCCGCCGATGTTGGCCGTCTGCGTGTGATCGGACCAAGCTTCACCATCCGGTGAGGAGTAGATCAGCCCGAACACCGAGTTCGTGCCAACCGCAACGAAACGGCCGTTGCCAAAAGCCACGCCATTCAAGATCCCCCCGATCCCGGCTGCCGCGGTGCGGTCGTCCCATGAATCCTGGGCTTGAGCCACTGGCATCGAAACCAGGAGCGCGCAAAGCCAGGGCAACAAGAATCGGCGCATGGGAGTCCGAATCAGACGGAAAACCTGCGGATGCGGCCGGCCGGCCACTCGCCGGAGGTTGTGGAATTTGAACATCGTTCCGGCTGTTGACCGAAAGGCCAGCGCGAATGATCGCGGCCACAGCCGCTTCCCGGTCCGTGAGAGTCTGATCGCGGTCATAAGGGTAGGTGCTGAGAAAAATACCGTGAGAACAACTCACTCCCCCTCCAAGGCATAGGCATGCAGTTTGAACGAAATGCGCCCCTGTTCGGCAGATTCTAGCTCAATCCGCGTCCGCTCGGCAACAGTCGAATGATTTGGGGCATACCGGAGCACTGCCAGCGCACCGGTCGAGACAAGGCATTGGCGTTGAGCATTTCCATGCGTTTGGAGGCAACGGCCAAGGCGTTACGCAGCGGTTTCGCTGCGTTCCCGGGCCACTTGTTTTTACATTTGCGACTGGACGTGGCCCCAAACTTCAATCGAAGGAGCTTGGGAGAAGCCGGAGGCTTCACAGCTTGTAGCCGGTGGTGAGCGCAGCGACACCACCGGATCACCGGTTACCCTCCGCGCCGGACGCCGGAGGCGTCGCAGCCTGTAGCCGGTGGTGAGCGCAGCGGCACCACCGGTCTGAGTTGCATCTCGATCGGCACCCCGGCAGGGGCGCCACCAAGCGGCTGGCCATGCCCTCCACCTACACATGCCTGCTTTTAGCATGTCATATTCTCTAATGGGCTATGCAAGGGTTACGGTGAGTGCGTCCGTGCGAGGCGATGTGCAGCGGTATATGGCGGATCAGGAGGAGCACACCGGAGGAAATCGTTTCGAGAGGAGTTGCTTGAGTTTCTTCAGAAGTCCGGGATCCAATTCGATGAGCGGTACCTTGATTGAATGACTGGACCATCGAAGGAGAAGGCCGCGGGCTGGCACCCCTGCCGGGGTGCGCGTGATGGATCGACGGTCCGGTGGTGTCGCTGCGCTTCACCACCGGCTACAAGCTCTGATCCCTTCGGGATCACCGCGTCTTCGGCCTCCCGGGCAGGCCTGAATTGTAAAAACTCCAGCCGCGGGCAGGAGTGCCCGCGCCACGGGAGATGGACCGGCGCTCCGCGCCGGGAGAGAGAGCGGCACCAACGCGCGGACCTTCAGTCCCCGGTCTCCTTGCCGTGCACTGGCAACTTCAAAACGATGAGGGCCTCCTCGAGCAAGGCGTCTTTCGACGCCGCTGCGTCCAGCCTGGCGGCTTCCTCCTCTGAAGGCCGTTCCAAGGTGTCCAGTTGACTCCGCAACAAGCCCGCGGGCATGTAGTGATCTCTCCGCGCTTCCATCCGTTCTCGAAGCACGTCCTCCGGCGCATCCAAAAACAGGAAACGCAGTGCAGGATCGCCACGGCGCAAGATATCCCGGTAGCTCCGGCGCAACGCGGAGCAGGCTAGAAAACTCCAGCCAGGCACATCCCGCCGGTCAGCAATCAATTCGCGCAACCGCTCGAGCCATTGCCGCCGGTCCTCATCCGTCAAGGCCTGACCGGAGCGCATCTTTTCGACGTTCTCCGCGGAGTGAAAGTCATCGCCGTCAAAGAAGGCGCCGCTCGTCGCCGCCCCCAGAGCCAAGCCGAGCACGGTTTTGCCCGACCCCGACACTCCCATGATCACCACGACGTCGCCCATGAGCGGATCATGTTCCGCTCCGGCGATCCGTCCAGAAGCTTTCTAACCCACATCTCTCAGTCCACACTGACCCGGTAGAGGCCTCCCTCGTCGGCAATGTGGGAATCGTCCGTATAACTGGTCGAGTCCCCCGCGGCCGCGTCCACGCCGCTGATCACGCTCATCCAATCGCCTCCATCCGGACGGAACAGAACCGAGTAGGCCTTCCCTTCCACGCTGGACCAAGTGAGAGTCGCCTGTCCGTCCGTTCCCCGTTCGAGGGTCAGAATGCGCAGGTAGGATCTAGGATCCAGAGGCGATGTCCCGGCTTTCAATACTTCGACGCCGTCGGAAACGCCGTCTCCATCGGTATCGGGATTGTGAGGATCGGTACCCAGTTCCGCCTCCTCCGCGTCGGTCAAACCGTCCAGATCGCTGTCTCCATCCACAACCTCGCCGCCCACGATCAGCGCGCCGCCTCCGTCGATCAAGTTGTCTGGCGAGAATCCGAGGGAAAGCAGGTCATCATAGGTATAGACTGCCTCCGGAAGCTCCAGCTCTCCGATCAAGACGCTTCCGAATTGGATGTTCTGGTCCAGGTAAATCACGGTGTCGGCGCCGAACAGCGTCAGCGTCGAATCCGGCATGGCCAGGTCGACATCGGCATCCAATCCAGCGTCGAGCAGAACCAGGTCTCCCTGGCCCAAGGCATTGGGACTGGCCAGATTCAGCGTCACGCCCTGCACCTCCCAATCTCCAAGGAAAGCACTGTTGTTTCCCGAAACTCTCATGATTTCCTGAGCCGCCGGCCGGTTCGACCCTGGTCCCCCGGGAGTCACGCGCAGCAACGCTCCTCCCGTTAGGCGTCCCGCCAGATCGAAAGTCCGGTTGCCCCCGACAAAGTAGATCTCGCTGCCGCCCGCCACCTCGATCTCATCGGCCGCTCTCCCCAAGATGACGGTCGAGCCAGAGGCGCCGCCCTGAGTCAAGGCCGCCCCGTCCAAGATCAAATGGCTCACAGCGGTCGGCCCGGCCGTACTTTGGACATAAAGTTGGGCTCCGTTTCGCATCTCGAGGGAGTCGCCCCCAAACACCGGTTCGCCCGCCGCGGGCGCCCGCAGGATCTTGGCCACGTCGCCATTCGAGAAATACCGTTTCCCAGCGGAAGGCGCCGCGCCATCCGACCAGATCTCCGCTGTGTCCCAATCCTGGCCCAACAAAGTCCGCGTCGCTTGCGCCACACCATCTGCGGGCGGCACACTATCGCCCGACAACGGATCCGTGCCGAAGGCGACTTCGGTGAGATCATTCGCGCCGTCGCTGTCGGTGTCCGGATTGTTAGGATCTGTCATCGCCTTCTGTTCCCCCACATTGTTCAAACCCTCGCCGTCCGGATCGTCGAGACCGGTCTGGGATGTGAGATCTCCGAAGTGTTCCAACTCCCATGTGTCGCGCAATCCGTCGCCGTCCGAGTCATCCAGGGGCGGAATCCATTGCCCTTCCTTGCCCAGCTCATAAAGAAAAAAGATCTCCTCCCCGCTGAGAGCCCCGTCCCAAAGGATCACTTGGGTAATATCCCCGTTGAAACGGATGTCCTCGTCGTCGTCGATGAAGGTCCCGATCTGAAATCCAAAGGGTTTAGGGTCGTACTTGATTGGACCGACCGCGGGAGCGCTGGCTACTTCTTCGCCATTCAAGTACAGCCGCCGGACCGCCCCGTCATAAGTCCCGGCGACGTGCTGCCATTCATCCAGAACGCCCTGGAAACGCAGATACTGCAGGGAAGGCGTGCCTTCCGTGGCCAACGCCCAACTGAAATCCCCGGCGCCGGCTCCCCCCGACCGCGTATTGAGGTAAAATCCGGATTCGGTCGAACCGGTGTCGTAGACCGATCCCGCAATGCCGGCCCATTCGACGAAGGAACGGGGCCGCACCCATGCCGCGAGGGTGACGGCGAACTGCGGGCGCAGTCCATCGCTTTGTTCCTGGCCCGATGGGTCGCCGGCGGGATCGCGGCTCGTTCCAAAATCGACAAAGCCGTCCGAGGCCAAGCTCAGGCCGCCTCCCAAAAAGTCGAGCGCCGTCCACGCTGACTCCTGCAAGTCCACCAACTCACCCGGAAACTCGTTTCCTAGCGAATTGCCCACTTCCGCGCCGGAGCCTTCTTCGAAATCCCACTGGGCCAGCTTCACCGTGTCGCCGCTTTGCATCAGGGCAATGGCGGTGAGCGGTTCACAGCCCGCTCCGCCGCCGCTGACCTGGACCGTGTAATCGTAGGCGATGCGCCCCGCCCCTTCCACGGGGGGCATATCCGTGTAGGTGATCGCGTCCATCGGCAGCGTGTCGATCACGAGGCCGTCGCGCAGGATCTCGATGCTTCCGCCTGTAATGTTCGCTGCTGCAACCCAGTCCAGCGTGGCCGAACCCGCATTGCGGTCCACCGTCGCCTCGAGCCCCACCGGGCAAATCGGTATCGGCGCCCCCGTAACCACAACATTATCGATGGCCCAATACCAGTTGTTGCCCGCATCGGTCAGACCCCAAGTCAGCACCATGGATTCGGCGCCTTCCGGATTGCCCAGCGCGATCACAATTTGCTCGTTGGTCTTGTCATCGCCCGTCGTCACCCAATCCAACAGCGTGATCGCCGCCGCCTCGTCATAGCTCACCGTGAGGGTCGCGCGCTGAACGCCTTCCGGCCGGAAAGCCGAATCAAAGGCCAAAGTCAGCGAGTTTGCCGGAGCCGCCGCAATGGAGATCACGGGACTCGATAGAAAGCTGTTGAAGGTCCCGATGGAAGAGGGCGACCCCGCATCATCCCACTCATCGGGATCGGCCACCGCCACCGTCCCCGTCCCCCGCGTGAATTCAGTCCGCCGTTGATCCCCAGCGGTTTCTGCCCACCAAGCCCGGTCCGCGAAGCTCCATCCTTTCCACTCCGTCACACCCACTCCCTGGTCGTTGATTCCAGCCACTCCCGAATCATCGATCGTCCACCCGGCCGGAGGCGTCTTGGTCCACACGTTGTCGCCAGGCAGCCCTTCGTCGACGCTCGGACCTAACGGAAGCCCCTCGAAATCCTCGAAAAACAGAGCGCTGCTGCGCAGCACGATGTTGTCAATCGCCCACCACCAATTGTTCCCGGCGTCGGTCATGGCCCAAGTGATCACCAGCAAACCGGCGCCCTCCGGCACCTGGACCGGAATTGCGATCCGCTCGTTGGTCTTCGTGTCGGGCACGTTCACCCAATCGAGCAAAACCGATTCGGCTCCACCGTCGAATACGACCCGCAGCGAAGCTCTCTGATTGCCCTCCGGCCGGAAACTGGAATCGAATTCCAACTCGAGCGCCGTTCCGCCGTGGGCGCTGACATCGATTTCCGGAGTCGCAAGGAAGCTGTTGAAGGTCCCGAGAGCGGAGGGCGAGCCGCGGTCGTCCCACTCGTCCGGATCGGCAATCGCCACCGTCCCGGTTCCCCTCACAAAATTCTCCCGCTGCTGGCCTTCCGCGGTCTGGGCCCACCACTCCCGGTTGGCGAAGCTCCACCCTTTCCACTCGGTCATCCCCACGTCCGGATCACCAATGCCGGCCACTCCGGAATCGTCGATCGTCCACCCTTCCGGAGCCGTCTTCGTCCAGACGCCTTGACCCGGGACGCCCTCGTGGACGCTGTCCCCCAACTCGAGGTCTTCAAAGTCTTCCTGGAAGAGAAACTGGGCCCGGGCCGCACCGCCGAAGAAGACGAGAGCGAGAAACAAGGCCGCGAAAAGCCGCCGGCCCATCCCGGACGAGGCCAAAGACAGTATGTGGGTCATGGTGGGTGCAAATTTGACGCGGATTCGCCAACGGCAACCAGGAAAACTTCGCGCCCGCATGAAATCGCCGACGATGGCGGAATCGTGGCGGGCCCACGGCGAAGACCGGGAGGAAGCGGCTTCCCGGGATCCGCGCGCCATCCTTGACTGAGGCGCGCTTGTGGTTTCACCGCCCACTTTAAGCTGAACGCGAGGCGATGCGGCTGCGCTGGGACCCCTGCCGGGGTCCTGTCGCGAGGGTGACCGGGGATCCGGTGGTGTCGCTGCGCTCACCACCGGCTACGGGCTGCGACGCCTCCGGCGTCAGACCCGTGAGAGCGGGAACTGGGCCCGGCGATGCAGCGTAGTCTAAAGTGACAGACACAATAAAAGACTTTGTTGCTCGCCGGTCACGAATTGCATTTCGCTCCCTCTTCGCGTCGCGCCAACCCTCCCAACAAGTCTCGCGCGGCATCACCGAATAAATCAACCGGCCCTAAACGTGGAATGCCGGACGCCGGAATCTGGACGGGGAAGGCTTTACGACTGCAGCGTCATCCGAATGCGGAACAAGGAAAAGGGCCGGGCCGCTGTTTGATCAGCCGTCTGAAAGACCATCTCCCGAGTCTCCGAGCCCGGTTCGCCGGGCGGGAATGTGATGTGAAAGGCTTCACCCGCCCCCTCCCAACGCCGCGCTCCTTCGTTCCATCCTTCGAGCCCATAGAGCAATCCATCAGCCGCGTAACGTCCATCCGGAAGGAGGCGCCCGCCGCTGCGCACCCGCGTTCGAATCACCCATTCCCCCAACGCCCTGGCAATTTCCAATACGCCTGCCCGTGATCCCGCTTCCATCGGATCCTCTCCCCACCCGAACTCTTGCAAGTTCACCATTCCGTCGCCGTCCGGATCGGCAAGATCTCCGGCAACCGCGCCGTCATCCAGCTCGTCGCCGGAAAAACGGCGCTCTCTCCAATCACTATAGGCGCGCTGCTCAGCGTACTCGCGGCGGACCTCCTCAGCAGTGAGCGCCCGGCGCCAGATCCGCGGTTGAGCAATGCTGCCGGTGAAACCACGCCATCCGCCGATCTCCACCGGCCGGCTCGAGTCGGCCTCCCGAAGGCGCGAAAGATCGGAGCTTCCGCCTTCCTCTCCGTCGACATACAAGCGCGACACTCTGTAGCGCTCGTGCACCGCGGTCAGAAGCCGCCAGCGCTTTCCATCCAAGGATCCCCCGGGCGCCACGAATCCGGCGCGCCCGGCGCCGTCAGCCAAAACCCATTGCCAACCGGCAGTCTCCGGCCCCGTCCCCAATGCCCAGCCCGGCGCCGTTCCGGTCAGCTTCTCCCGGTTGCCAAAGAAAGGCGCTCCGGCCCCGCTCCCGGCATCAACGCGCACCCAGACGGAAAACGTAAAATTTGTATTCCGTCCGAACCGAAGGGCTTCGCTGTCAGGAACCTCAACGCCGGACCGGAGCAACTCTTTTCTCGCGAATCTCCAGGCCTCCAATCCACCCGGACCATCCACCGGATCCGGAAACCCTCGGACCATCCCGTGATTCTCCGCGCCGGAGTGATCCCGGGCTCCGTCGCCAAAATCCAGATCCAGAACCAAGGCGTCGCGCGGTCCGGCGGGGAGGACGGCATCCACGATGAGATCGTCCACTTCGACCGGAGACCCTAACGTTCTCAACACATAACGAAAGCGCGCTTCGACCCCTTCCTCCACGGGCGGCCGGTCGACAAACTGTGCTTCATTCAGGGCCAACCGCCCCACGGCGACGCCGTTTCGCAGCAGTTCCAGTCCGTCCGCAGGCAGTTCCTCAGGCGGATCCCAGCGCAGGAACACCGAGCGGTCGGGCTCTTCTGTGGCCCGGAGACCGGAGGGCGGGTAGGGCGGCAGGCCGAAAGAGCCCTCGACCCAGCCCCAGTCCGGATCCACGGCCACGCCGAGATGGGCCAACACCGTCGCTGGCACGGCCGTGTGGCCCGGGGCTGCTTCGACCTCTCCGGCCCGCGCCTTTCCACCACTGACGATCAGGAAAATCCGGCGCTCATCGAAGGTCTGCCCACCGTGGCTCAGGCCGAGCCCGCCATGATCAGTCGTGACCACCACGAGCCAGTCTTCCCCGGCATAATGAGGCCGAGCCCGCATCGCCTCCAGCACGTCGCCCACCAACGCATCGACCCGGGCGATGGCCCCGGTATAAGCGGAAATCGAAGGCGAAAACCCGTATCCGTGCCCGGCCCCATCGACTTGATCGAGGTGCAAGAACACCACGTCGGGGTCCGCCGCAGCCAAATGGGCCACAGCCAAGTCTCGCACCGACCGGTCGCGAATCTCGTAGGTCGCTCCGGCGCCTTTGGCGCGATAGCCCACGGAGTCTCCCACCGCAGCCACGATTATGTCGTCGACGGGATGCCAACTGACGATCGACGCCAAAAAGGAGTCCGGTTCCGCTTCCTTAAGGCGCTGAAAAAAGTGTGGGTAACGGTCATACCGGCGTCCGGCGAAGGAATTGTCGACGACTCCATGACGGTCTGCCCAAACCCCCGTGAGAATGCTGGACCATCCCGGTCCGCTTACGGTCGCTTGCTGGCTGGGAGTCCCGATTTCACCTCCCGCCACGGCCGAAAAAGTCCAGGCGCCGTTCTCCACAAGGTCCTGCAAATTTGGAGCTTCCGCAGCAAATAGGGCGTCTGGCCGCAGACCGTCGATTCCGATGACCAACACTTTCCGGCCGCCAAACCGGCTCGAGAGTTCATCGCCGGCGTGCTCTCCGAACACCAACAACCACAAGGCCAGGAACAGGCCCCCCATTCCTATCCAATAACAGAGCGGCTGCTTCGATACTTTGTACATCCCGCGTCTACGCTCCTGCGAAACAGGCCGGACCACAAGCCCGGAGGTCTCGATCC
>DATKCT010000013.1:0-32893 GCA_035513055.1 Verrucomicrobiales bacterium
TGATGCCTGAACTGGCGGTTCTGAAAACGGCGGCTACGCCGGAGTTGGAGCGGCGGCGTTGATCGAGTATAGGGAGCGCCATGGGCAAGCTCTATGACGCTCTCACTCCAGACCTGCGGGCCTGGCTCGGCCGGCAAAGGATTTTCTTCGTCGCGACGGCTCCGCTATCGGTTTCCGGGCACGTCAATTGTTCCCCGAAAGGGGGCGACACGTTCCGCGTGGTGGGAGAGCGCGAGGCGGCGTATCTCGACCTGACCGGCAGCGGCATCGAGACGGCGGCGCATGTCCAAGAGAACGGCCGGATCGTCTTGATGTTCTGCGCCTTTGAAGGTCCGCCGAAGATTGTCCGGGTGCACGGGGAGGGCGAGGTCATCTACCCTGAGGACTCGAGGTTTGCAGGCCTTGCTCAGGAATTTGGGAGTCATCGGGGGGTGCGGGCGATCATTCGAGTTTCCATAACGCGGATCTCGGACTCATGCGGCTACAGTGTGCCGCTCTACGCATTCATCGGGGACCGGGACGCGCTGGACCGGTGGGCCCAGCAGAAAGGCGATGATGGATTGGCCGCTTACCGGCAGGAGAAGAACCGCGCGAGCATTGATGGTGTTCCGGGTTACGTTCCGTGATCCGAACACCGGAGTTCTAGCCTCCGTGAACGCGAAGCGTCTTGGAGTGCGGTAGTCCTCTACCGCTTTGGTAATTGATTAGCGCTCCGGCGTTATTGATGAACGTTCCCTATAGCCTTCCGTCGCTCTGTTGTTTCGCACCTACAGTGCGCAGAATCATCGACTTGCACGAACCCGGGGCGATGCCCCGGGCTGTCTTGTGCAGGGCTTTCAGCCCTCAGAAAGCGCCAAAGGCGCGAGATATCGCAGCCCGGGGCAACGCCCCGGGTTTTCGTAATGCGTTCGTATCGAGGGCTGAAAGCCCGAGACAATTCGTCTGGCGGGAGCGCTCATCAATTACCCGCTTTGGAATGCGATGGTGGGTTGTTATCGGAAAGTGCACAAGAATTGCTGGCTAGGGCAATCTGGAGGCGGCATCTTCTCTCTCGTAGCGGCTGACAAAGCTGACGGCGGACTTGACCCTGGCTTTGATCGATTTGCTCAGGGAGAAATAGTCGAGGCCGCGCCAGTTCCGATAGCGGTTGTAAGCGCGGTTCAGCCGGAGGAGGAGGCTGTAGCCGGCGGATCCGAGCATCGCCAGCCAGCGGCAGTTGGTGGTTCATCTTTATGAAAACTTGAATGGAGTGCCGGTTTCGTAACGCGAGGAATGCAGACCGGCCTGCGAGCTTGGTTGCTACGCGAACGAGTGTATAGGTAGTAGAATGGCTGAGCTGCAGCGCCGGAGTGGGAAGGGGCGGATCCTTCGAATCGCGGCGTTTCTGGCTGGGGCGGGGCTGTTGGGATTGGCGGCGGGCGGCGCTTGGATGAAGGGTTGGTGGGGCGGGGACGGCGTGTCTGGCGCGGGCGCCGCGAAGGAGATCGTGTACGACCTCGGCAACGGAGTGAAGTTAACGCTGTGCTGGTGTCCTGCCGGCGTCTTCCTGATTGGAAGTCCGGTGAGCGAAGCGGGAAGGCAGGAGGACGAAATCCAGCATGAGGTGACGTTGAGCCAGGGGTTCTGGATGGCGAAGACGGAGACGACGCAGGAGCAATGGGAGGCGGTGATGTCAGGCAATCCCAGCGCCTACAGAGGGGAGCGCTTGCCCGTTGACAGCGTGACGTGGGAGGAGGCGACAGCGTTCGCAGCGGCATGCACGGAGCGGTTGCAACGCGAGGGAAAGCTGGCTGCGGGTTGGGAGTTTCGGCTTCCGAGTGAGGCGCAGTGGGAGTATGGGTGCCGCGCGGGGACGACCGCTGCGTATTTCAGCGGGGACGGCGAAGGGGCATTGCGGCGGGTTGGCTGGTATGACGGGAATTCGGTGAGGAAACCGTCAAGAATCGCTGGGTTGCTACAATCGCTGCCGGTGGTTGGGGGCTGGATCCCGAAGGGCGCGCCGACTGGCGAGCCCAAGCCGGCCGGGGAGAAGGAGGCGAACGGGTTCGGACTGCAGGACATGCACGGAAACGTGTGGGAATGGTGTGAGGACTGGTATGGGGAGTATGAGGAAGGCAGTGCCGTGGATCCGGTTGGGCCGAGTGAGGGCGATCACCGCGTGCTCCGGGGCGGCTCCTGGTTCCTCGACGCGGACTGGTGCCGCTCGGCCTATCGCGCCGGGGGCAGGCCTGGCTACCGCTTCAGGAACCAGGGCTTCCGGGTCTGTCTGGTTCCCGGTCCGGCGGCGGAGCCGTTGCTGGGAGAGTAGAAGGCAGAGCGGAGCGGGGAGCCCGGCGGGAGTGGAGCCCGGCGGGACGCCGAGGCGCAACGCCGCCGGGATGGCCGCGGAGCGGGGATGCAGTAGAGAGGCATATTGTGGCGCGGGCACTCCTGCCCGCGAGTTGATGCGGCTCCATGGCGATCAGGAGTGTCGGCTCGCCGGTAGAGAGGCCTATTGGGGCGCGGGTGCTCTTGGCCCCGACTGGAGTTCTTGGCGCTTTTTTACAGTGGTGTGAACCGCGGATTTTGCCCCGATCGGGAGCAAAACGGCGGAATATTCGTCATTTTCGGCGCGGTTAACGAGGCAGTTGCTTAATTGCACCCGATCGGGTGCAATTCAATTGCTTTGGGCCGGTCTCGCGCGTAGTATTCCCTGCGGAACCCCATGATGCACCCGATCGGGAGCAATCGAGGAACGAACGTTTGCCGAATCTGCCTGGGCGAGATCGACCGCGATGACGAATATCATTCGCGCTGCTTGCGCGCGCTCTTCGGCACGACGAAGGTTCCGACCCTCGATATCGAAACCAGCAAGCTCCACACGGCGGCGCTGGCGATGGTGGGACACACGTCCCTTTCTGGTGTCCAGAAGAAGATATCGGTAAATCTGTCTGCCGATCGCGCGACGCTCCAGGTGGCGGCCGTCGGCGGCCGCTACATCCTGAAACCGCAAACCGGAACCTACCCGGCCCTGCCGGAGAACGAGCACGTCACGACGCAACTGGCGAAGCTGGTCGATATCGACATGTCGCCCAATGGACTCGTGTTGCTGAAGGACGGAACGCTCGCTTACATCGTGCGGCGATTCGACCGCTTGCCCGACGGACACAAGCTCCGCCAAGAGGACTTTTGCCAGCTCGCCGAGCTGCCGCCCAAGGATAAATACGACGGCGGATCGGCCGGGCTATGCGTGAAGCTCTTGCGCAAGTACGCCAATGAGCGCCCGTCGAGGTACTGAAGCTCTACCGTCAGCTCGTATTCACTTGGTGGACCGCCAACGGCGACATGCACCTCAAGAACTTCTCGCTGCTGACGGGCGAGGACGGCATCACTCGGCTGACCCCGGCCTACGATCTGGATTCCACGCGGCTCCTCATGCCGGACGACCAGCTCGCCCTACCCTTGCAGGGCAAGCGCGATAACCTCCGCCGCGGCGTGTGGCGCCGCTTCGCCAAGTATTGCGGCCTGCCGGAGAAGGTAGCGCTCCGCGTCCTGGAAAAGCATGTGTCCGCACGCGACAAGGCGGCGGCGCTGATCGACCGCAGCTTCCTCCCGGCGGACCAAAAGGACGCCTTTAAGCGGATCATCGACGAGCGGATCGAGTCTATTACCGAGCAATAAATCACGATCGAATGAACCGTATCGAGATCGAATGCGGTGGTATCCAGCCCGGCAGATGGATATGGTCCGAGCAGATTTGCAATGCCAAAGGCAGAACCGGAGACTTTTCCTGACTCTTCTCGATGGCGACTAAATAAGTCCTCCCCACAATCAAAGCGCTCGACGAGCGATTCGCTCTGCAAATCACGCCATTTCTTCGATTTGAGCGCTACGCCGCTGTGGAGGACCTAACTGAAGAAAAAAAGGCGGCCGATCACATTGCCGGCCGCGGCGTCACTGCGCCGGGAAAAGCTCCCGAAGTCTTGAAGCGGGAACCGCGAAGCTGACGTTTTCCAAGAACGTCCTGAGCGTTAGGCTAAGAGGGACCCTGCCTGGGGGCGGACACTCCTCGAGGTGGATCTTGTGCAGGACCGGACAGGGCAACAGGGGAATGGAAGGTCATATGCGTAGGCGGACGTTCCTCGGCTCAAGTAGTTCGCCTGGGCGTGACTGATGGTGTCGCCCCAAGGGAATCGCTTGCGATGAAGACCTCCCCGGGCTGCCTTTTCCCATTCTGCTTCCGTCGGCAAGCGATAGCCGTTAGCGGCCCACTCACATCGGATCTCACCGGTTCCCGTCCGGTAAATCGCTCCGTCAGGCGTGGAGTAACAGGGCGTTCGACCGTTCTTCTCGCTCCAAGCATTGCTCCACTGAAGAGCGCGATACCATGAAACTGAGTGAACCGGGTGATCAGGGCCTTCCCCTGTGCCTTCCGGCAGGTCTTGTGAGAACGTTCGTTCCATGCGGTCGCCGCAACCTGGCGGACACCCTCCGGGAAGGCGGATAAGGAGTCGGAAAGGCGAAAAAGGCAGACCAGAAAAACACTCTTGCCCACCTCACGCAAAATTTCCAGATGGTCCTTGTGCCGAATGCCGCGAACGAGCGCCTCGGCCCCGTGCTTTTTCCGAAGCTCGATCCGGAGAACACCGTGTCCTACGACGCACGCACGACGTCTTGCTGACTTGCAAGGGGATCGAAGGATTGCAGTCCATCGTGCGGGCCGGCTCGTGACGCGGGCAGACGGCAGCAAGCCCAGCCCTCAACAGCCGGAATTGTTATCGATGGGATTTTCGCGGAGGTATTCGCTTCCAGTAATACGGCTGAGGGTCAGCTTGAGCCCGCGCGGAGTTGGATTCAAAGGGTTTCAGTCGACGGTGAACCGAGCCCGAGCGTAGCCCTCATCGGGCATAGTCTGGGAGGCGATACCGTACGCCTTAGCGATTTTATTACAGCAGATTTGAGGATCACCATGGATCCAATAAATCGTGAACTCGCACTCCCGTTTGCGTGCGACTATTATCAGCGCGACAGGACATTCTCTGGAGCGTCACGAATCGTAAACTACCTAGCAGCAGATCTCGACTCAGTCGCTCAAGCTGTCTGTCTTGCTCTCAATTGTGCGCAAACGTCATGCATCTACGATCTTGAGGCTTGGGAAGTAAGTCCTGTAATACCCTCGATCGCGGGTGAGAAGCACGTCCGCTTCCTGGTGGGCGTGCGCCCTCACCAAGAAGTCCGCGAGCATGCGAGGCTTGGGTTTTGCACTCCGCTGCCGGTAGCGGAAGAATGCACTTCCCGCGAGATGAAGCGCCGCGACGGAGAACTCCCTTATCACGATCTGCATGTGTCCGAGTGCAGAGGCCAAAGCACCGGCGGTGGGAAAGTGCGCGCTGATCTCGGCAACAAGGACGGGACAAACGATCAACGCTCCATCAAGCCGGGCCGCATCGAGCGCCGCGATCGCAGCAGCCGTGAAAGAAGTCTTAGGGCCAATCAAATCGATCAGGACGTTCGAATCGATGGCGGTGGTCATGGGTCAATCCACATCGCCTTCTTCAACCTGTCCGCGCAGAACATTCATAGCCTCGCGGCTGTCCCGGTAGGGAACTTTCGCATCCTTCGCCATGGCTTGAAGCTGGGCGAAGAAACTCCCCTCAGTCGCCTTTCGGGCGATGAAGGACCCTTTGGGTCCCAATTCCACTTCGATTTTCGTCCCCGATGTCAAACCGAGCGCTTCGCGAATCTCGACCGGCACCGTGATCTGGCCTTTGGCGCTGATCGTCATCGTCATAGTTTTACCATAGAGGTAAAACCCATGATGTAAAGAGGGGTTCCCGCAGCAGTTTGCGGTTGCGGAGATCCCGGGAGCCACAGTCCGCTCATGGGATCTTCTGGCCGCTGCAGGGGGTGTGGGCCGCCACCCTGCTCCTGATGGAAGGAGCGGCCCGTCGGCGGCTGCATTTCGCTGCCGGTCAGGAGCAGCGGGTCAAATACGCCCTCTACCCGGTCCCAAATCGAAAGCTGCTCAAGCGCTCCAGGGAACGGGCCTCTTCTGCCTCCGTTACCTCCTGTCCTCGTCGTGCGCGGCATCAACGCCCTGGCTGCTGGAGCCTTCAACCGGGCGGACGGCGATTCCGCCGGAGCCATCTTCACCATCGGCATTGGCACGAATGGCGCCCGGGAAAACGCCCTGGAAGTGCACCCGGACGGGTCCTTGGCCGTTGATTCCAAACGCATGAAAACATTCAGCGCCAATGCCTTGTCCCGACCGGCGTATAGGCGGCTCGCGCTCCGGCAGGGAAGGTATGGCGGCGCGGCGTCAGTGGAACAGAGCGGCGATGCGGCTGGCGGCGAACACCAAGATGAGACCCAAGAGGGAGAGAGTGGAAAGGAGAAGCGTCCAGGTGCGGAGGGTTTGCGTTTCGGTGAACTCACTCAAGCGGGCGACGACCCAGAATCCGCTGTCGTTCATCCAAGACAGGGCGAACGATCCGAAGCCGATGGCGAGATAAACCCACAGATCTTGGCCTGGGAGGGCGTTTCCGGCGAGCGTGGGCGCGAGCATGGCGGAGGCGGTAATCATGGCGACGGTGCCTGATCCTTGAGCGGCCTTGAGTCCGGCAGAGACCAGCCAGGCCAGAATGACCAGATCGATGCCGCCGCCTGCGGCCAGACTTTCGATGATGCGGGCGGCTCCGGCGTGACTGATCATGGCGCCAAAGGCTCCGCCGGCGCTGGTGATGAGAATGATGACTCCGGCGGTTTGAAAGGGAGGGTCGAGCAACCGTTCCAACGCGTAGCGACCGGCGCCGGTCGTCCGCACCACCAGGTGGACGGCGACGGCGGCTCCGGCGAGCAGGGCGACGTTGCGGTGGCCGGCGGTTTCCAGCAATGCGCGCAGTCCGCCGGGCGTCGCATCTGGCAGGAACGCGGCGGCTGATGCGGCTGAGATGAGGAGGACCGGAATCACCACGGGCATGATGGAAATCAGGAAACCGGGAAGAGGGCGTCCCGCGTCGTCGCCGTCCACTTTCTTGCGGGCGGGGGGCGGGACCGGCATCCATTTTTCCAACAGGAAGGAGACTGGGTAGACGGCAATGGCGCAGACCGCGGCGGCGGCGATCCCCAGGGCGATGGTTAGGCCCAGATCGAGATCGAGATTGTCGGCCATGAGCAGCGGTCCCGGAGTGGGGGCGACCAGGGAATGGGTAAGGACAGCGCCGCCGCAGATGGCCAGAATGCTAACCACATAGCGGCGTTGGAGTTGAGCCGCGAGCGCCCTGGCCAGGGGGACGAGGAGGAGGAAAACGGTGTCGAAGAAAACGGGGATGGAGAGAAGGAATCCGGCTGCGAGCAGAGCCAGGGGCGAGAGGGACTCGCCGGTGAGGCGCAAGAGGGCGCGGACGATGGAATCGGCGGCGCCGCTTTCCAAGAGGCAAATGCCGATGACGGCGGCCAGAGCGATTGGCAGGGCGATTTTGGAAGCGGTGGCGCCAAACTCGATGAGCGGCAGCTCGACGGCGCGGAACCAGCGGCTTTGGCTGGCATCGCCGGGCAGCTCCGGGGCGAGCAGCCCAACCAACATGGCGGCAAGAATCAGGGCGAAGAAGGGATGCAGGCGGAGCTGGGTGACGGCAGCCACGACGAAGGCGACACCGGCGACGAGGGCGAGGAGGGGCGCCCAAAGGCCCGGAGACGAGGCGGCGGCGAGGAGATACACGCTGGCGTCCGGCGCGGAGGTTCGGTTAGGAATCGACCGGGAAGGGGCGGTCCCAGGCCAGTTCCGGATTGAGCGTGACTCCGAAGCCCGGGGCGTCGCCCAGTTCGATATGGCCGTCTATGGGCACAGGTTCATCGACGAAGAGGGGATCGAACATGGGGACGATCCGGTCGGCTTTCGGGGCCATCATGAGGAACTCGGAGAAGGGGGTGACGTCGCTGGCGATCGAAAAATGGTAGCTATAGATCGAGGAACCGTGCGGAATAACGAGGCGGTTGCGGGCCGAAGCCAGGGCTTTGATCTTGAGCAGTTCGGTGAGACCGCCGCACCAGTTGACGTCGGGCTGAATGACGTCGACGCCGGTATCCAGGAGAGTGTGGAATCCCCAGCGGGCGTATTCGTGTTCTCCTGTCGTGATCATGATAGGATAAGGCCGCTCGCGAACAAGGCGGCCGTAGCTCGCGTAATCGTCGGGCGGCAGGCATTCCTCGATCCACGTGAATCGGTGCGGTTCCAAGTCTTGAATGAGCCGCAGCGCATAAGGCAGATCGAGGCTCATCCAACAGTCGAAGGCGAGCATGAATGAACTCCCGCAGCGGGCCCGCAGATCTTCGGCGATCTCGATGTTGCGGCGCAGGCCCTGGCAGCCTTCCTGAGGGCCGTGCGGCAATGGATATTTCCCGCCGATAAAGCCGAGGTCTTTGGCCAGGTCCGGTCGCGGGCCCGTGGCGTACATGGGCTGACGGTCCCGCATTTTCCCGCCGATCATGGACCAGACCGGCTCGCCCCGAAGGTTGCCCAGCAAATCCCAAATGGCGCAATCGACGGCGGAGATCGCATTGAGGGTCAGACCCTTTCGCCCATAGAAGAGCGAAGCGCGGAACATCTGATCGAAGATGCGCTCGACGTTGCAGGCGGGTTGGCCGACGACGAAGCGGCGGAAGTGCTTTTCCACGAGAAAGGCGGCCGGTTCGCCGCCGGTGGTGACGGAGAAGCCGGTCGAGCCGTCTTCCGCCTCGACTTCGACGAGGAGCGTGCCCAGGACGTCGATGCCGAAAGAGCTGCGGGTTTCCCGGTACTCCGGGTAGCGGCTCATCGGAGTGGCGATGCGGGTGCTGTTGATCCAGTGTCCGGCTTCGCGGGCGTGGTAGTCCGCTCCCTGGTCCGAGCCGCGCAGGACGAGGGCACGCAATCCGGTAATGCGTTTCATGGTTTATGTGGGCAGGAAAGCCCTGAGACGGGCGCGGTGAGGCCCGGACATGGGTTCTGCCAGAATGGAGGCGGACGGGGAAGGGGAAATTGAAAAGTTCGATCCTGGGCGCCGGCGCGGCTGGACCGGAGATGGCGAATGCCCCACAGTGCCCTTCTATGAAACTGCGCCCTTTCCTGCGAATCTCGCTCTTGATGTCGCTGGCTTGGCAGCCGCTGATGGCGGAAGCCGAGGCCGAAGGAGATTCTCCCTCGCCGCACCGGCAGTTGCCCGCCGCTATGCACGGCACGATGCCCGAGCGGCCTGTGGTGACGGTCGGACTGCGAGACGCGGACATCAATGGCCGCGATCATCGGGCCCTTCAGGCGGCGGTGGATTACGTGGCGGCCTTGGGCGGCGGGGTGGTTGAGATCGCCGCGGGCGAATTCACCATGCGGGATTCTCTTCATCTGCGTCCCCACGTCACTGTCCGCGGGCAAGGCGCCCGGACGGTCCTGCGCAAGGCCAAGTCCGCGTCCTCGCCTCTGGAACTGGACGGCGATTACGGCGAGGAACAGATCACCCTAACGGCGCCAGACGGTTTCTCCGTGGGCGACAGCGTCGCCGTGTGGGACCGGAATTCCGGCGGTTTTCACACCACCGTGGCGCGCATTACAGGACGGAACGGATCCACTTTTTCCATCAGCCGGCCCTTGAATGCCGACTGCATGGCGGTCAACGAAGCCCAGGCCGCCACGGTCTTTCCGGTCATCAGCGGTTACGACGCGGAGGGCGTGCGAGTCGAGAATCTCACGGTCGACGGCAACAAGGAGGAGAACAGTCATCTCAACGGTTGTCGCGGCGCGGGGATTTTTCTGTATCGCTGCCCCGGCGCGCTCCTATCGCACTGCGCCGTGCGTCGCTACAACGGAGACGGCATCAGCTTCCAACAGTGCAACGACGTTCAGGTGTTGAACTGCGTCAGCGAGGAGAACGCGTCGTTGGGAATCCATCCTGGCAGCGGTTCCCAGCGGCCGTTGGTGCGGGATTCCACTGCGCGAGGGAACGGCGAAGACGGCCTCTTCCTCTGCTGGCGCGTCAAGGAGGGCTTGTTCGAGAACAACACTTTTGCCGGCAACGGACGGTTCGGCATCAGCATTGGCCACAAGGACACAGACAATCTCATTCGCAACAACAGTGTTTTGAGCAATAGTCAGGACGGGGTGTTCTTTCGCGACGAGAGTGAGCCCATGGCCGGCCATCGTAACCGGATCGAAGGCAATCTCATCGAAAACAACGGACGCGACGGTCCCGCGGCGGGAATCCGCGTTCGCGGCGAAACGCGGGATCTCGTCTTTCAAGGCAATATCATCCGGGACACCCGCAGCGGCAGCGAACGGAGGCAGACCGTCGGCATCCTTTTGGAGGAGAATGTCGGCGAGGTGCGGATCGATGGGAATGAAATCGATGCAGAATCCGCGGTCGAAGATAAGCGCAAGCAGAGCGGGAAGGAATAACGCGCGCGTCTCGAGGGAAGCTCCCAGGCAGAACTCCTCGATCTGAGGG
Source organism: Verrucomicrobiales bacterium (assembly GCA_035513055.1). GTDB lineage: Bacteria > Verrucomicrobiota > Verrucomicrobiia > Verrucomicrobiales > DEV007 > DATKCT01. The sequence continues at coordinate 10,455 of DATKCT010000013.1, forward strand.
CGGAAGCTGTCGACGCATTGACCGAAGGGTTGTCCGGGCGTTTGTTCCGTCGCAGTAACAGAGCGATGAGGATGAAATGCTCGAGCGGCGGCATTGTTTTGGCGACGATGATGGCCATGGTCCTTCCGGCTCCTGCAAAGGAGGGAGGGCTCGATGCCTTCGCGGGGCTGGACCAGGACTTTGAGCGGGAGATCAAGCCCTTGCTGGAGCGTTTCTGCTGCAGTTGCCATTCCACGGAGAAACAGAAGGGCGATCTGGATCTGGAACGTTTCACGTCGCTGGCGACGGTGCGGACGGAGCCGGAGGTCTGGCGGCAGGTGGCCGAGCAGTTGGCCGCTGGAGAGATGCCGCCGGAGGGAGAGCCTCAGCCGGAGGAAACGGAGAGGGAACGGCTGAGTGACTGGGTGCGCGTCTATCTGGAGGCGGAAGCGCGGGCTCGCGCGGGCGATCCCGGGCGAGTCGTGTTGCGCCGGCTTAGCAATGTCGAGTACGACAGGGTCGTGCGCCATCTCACCGGGCTCGATCTGGGCTTGGCGTCCGAGTTCCCCGCGGACGGCGCGGCGGGGGAGGGTTTCACCAACACGGGCCAGGCCTTGGTGATGTCGCCGGCCATGATCGATAAGTATTTCGAAGCGGCCAAAAGCATTGCCGGGCATGCCATGCTCTTGCCGGACGGTTTCCGGTTCTCCGCGGGAACCACCCGGCGCGACCGTGAGGACGAATTGTTAGACGAAATCCGGGCCATCCACGGTCCCTGGCTGAACGAGGCGGGCAGGCTCGAGTTGGCGCCGTATTTCGCTGAAACGATCCGCCGGCGAAATGGAGGGCGCGACCCCGGGTATGAGGACGGACCGTCGAACTTGAACCGGAAGTTTTTGGACATCCTCTTGGAGGCGCTGCGAGGGGAAAAGGACGATTCCTTGCTGCTGGATGCCTTGCGCGAGCGTTGGCGAGAAGCGGGGCCCGGGGACGCCGCAGCGTTGGCGGAATGGGTGGGGGCGTGGCAGGAGGCCTTGTTCCGCTTCAACAATGTCGGTCACTTCAATGCCTGGTGTGAGGCCGTGGATCCCGTTGCAGAGAAGCGGGAGTTTCGCGTGCCGCTCGAGTCTCCAGAGGGCGCGGTCGTGGACCGGCTCTACCTCGTTAGTTCGCCAGTGGTGGAAGGCTCCGGACGGCTCCGGTGGAAAGGAGCGCGCTTGGAAGGAGGCGGGCGCCCCCCCGTGGCTCTGGTGGACATCCGGGAGATGGCGTCGCGCTTGGCGCGGTTGCGGGGGGAGGCATTGGCCCAGACGGAAGTGTATTTGAAAGCTGTAGCAGAGGCGATGGACAGCGGGAATGACGACACCATTGCGGCTTCAGCGCAGCGGCACGGATTGCATGAAGGGGTTTTAGAGGCATGGATGATCTACCTGGGCGCCGCCGGGGTCCGGTCCGGCGCCGTGGAGGGACTTCTGACCGAACCGCTCCGCGACGTGGGCGGATATGGGTTTGTCAGCGGATGGGGGTTTGCCGAGACCCCAAGCGTCGTGGCTAACGCCTCCGGCGACGCCGCGCGCATCCCCGGCAATCTGCGAGCGCGGGGAGTGGCGCTGCATCCAGCCCCTAACCAATTCGCTGCGGCAGGCTGGCGCAGCCCGCTGTCCGGAACGGTGCGTGTCGAGGCCGCCGTGAGCGATGCCCACCCCGAATGTGGGAACGGAGTGAGCTGGAGCCTCGAGCTTCGGCGGGGGCCTTTGCGGCGTCCTCTAGCTGGGGGCACTGTGAACACGGGACAGGCGATGCAGATGGAACCGCTGGACGCCCTGCCGGTGCAAACCGGAGATCTTCTCTCACTCATGATCGGCCCGCGCGACGGCAACCACGTCTGCGATCTCACGGCAATCGATTTCATCATCGTGGAGCAGGGAGGGGACGGGCGCCGTTGGTCTGTGAGCGAGGACGTTTCAGCGGAGATCCTCGCTGGGAACCCGCACCGGGACAGCTATGGCAACGCTGAGATTTGGTTTTTTTACCGCGGAGATCTCGGCAAGGAAGGGCTGGTTGCCGCGGCCATTGAGCCCGGCTCGCAACCGGCCCGCTGGCTGGATGCGAGGGATGCGGATGAGCGGACTCCCATCGCCACACGGATCGGGGAAATCCTGCGCGGGAGCGTCGAGCCGGGCGCGAAAGACGCCGGATGGGCGGCGGCCCTGCGCCGGTTGGATGGACCGCTGTTCGGGAATCTCGACCCCGCCGGGCTTCCGGAAGCGCCCTTTGATCCCGCGGAGGAAAACGAGGCCGGCGTTGATCCTAGCGTGGTTGTGGATGGCGACTTGGCGGCCGGAGCCTCCTCCGCTATCGAGCTGCGCTGGCCGGCCGATTGGGTAGGCGGGCGCGAGTTCGTGGTGGAGGCGGTTTTGGATCCAGGCGCAGAAGGGGCGTTCCGGTGCGCCGTCGACGCTCAAAGGCCGGAAGGCAGCGAGGCATGGCGGCCGGGCGATCCCGTGCTTGCCGCGCCGGGGAGCCGCGCTCGCGAAACGGCGCATCGCTCCCTCGAGAGCTTCCGCGCCCTGTTTCCGGCGGCCCTTTGTTACCGTCCCATTATTCCCGTGGATGAGGTGATTACCTTGGCGCTCTTTCATCGGGAAGACGAAGCCTTGCAGCGGCTTCTGTTGGACGACGACGAGGCCAGCCGGTTGGACCGGCTCTGGACCGAGTTAAGATTTGTTAGTCATGACGCCATCCGCATCGACGCTATCTTCGATGACTTCATGGGCTATGCCTCGCAAGAGGGTCAGACCGCGCGCTTCGAGCCATTGCGGCAACCTATCCGCATGGGGGCGGAGGCGCAGCGGGAGGAACGGCGTGAGGCTGAAGCGGCGCAGTTGGCGGAGTTGCTCCGCTTCGCGGAGCGGGCCTGGCGCCGGCCGCTCACGGAGGCCGAATTGGACCAGGCGCGGGATCTTTACGCGCGGGAAAGATCGGCAGGCATCGAGCACGAGGAAGCCTTTCGGGCCGTATTGGCGCGGGTGCTGCTCTCTTCCCATTTCCTCTACAAGATCGAGGCGCCGCCGGAGGGAATGGAAGCGGGACCGGTGAACGCCTGGGAGCTGGCGACACGGCTGAGTTTCTTTTTGTGGTCGACTTCTCCGGACGAGGCATTGCGCGAGAGCGCCGCAGCGGGCCGGTTAGCCGGAGAAGAGGAGCTGCTCCGGCAAACCCGCCGGATGCTGGCCGATTCGCGGGTCCGCGCCTTGGCCGAAGACTTCGCTGCGCAATGGCTCGGAGTCAGAAACTTCGACGAGCATAACGAGAAAAACGAAGCGTTGTTTCCGCATTTTGCCGGGCTGCGGGCGCCGTTTTACGAAGAGGTCATCCGGTTTTTCGAAGACTTGTTTCGCAACGACGGTCCGGTGTTGTCGATCTTGGATGCGGACCATAGCTTCCTAAACGCGGCGTTGGCGGAGCATTATGGATTGGCGGCGGGGACAGCGGGCGAGTGGACGCGGGTGGAGGGGATGCGCCGGCTCAGACGCGGCGGCATCTTGGGGATGGGGGCGGTGTTGGCCAAGCAATCCGGCGCTTCGCGCACGAGTCCGGTCCTTCGAGGAACTTGGGTCGTGGAAACTCTGCTAGGGGAGGACTTGCCCAATCCGCCGCCGAATGTGCCGCAGATCCCGGACGACGGCAGCGCCGCTGCGGGGCTTTCGGTGCGGGAACTGACGGAGAGGCACCGGTCGGTCGCAGAATGCGCGCATTGTCATGAGAGGATCGATCCCTACGGTTTTGCGCTGGAAGCCTTCGACGCCGTAGGGGCTTGGAGAGAAATCGAGGAGAGCGGTCATCCGGTCGACACGAGCGTGGTGTTGCGTGACGGCACGGCGTTCACTGGCTTGGAAGGGCTGCGCGAACACCTCGAGCGGGCCCGCCGCGGGGATTGGACGCGGCAGTTTTGCCGGAAGCTGCTGGGGTACGCTTTGGGCCGGTCGACGACGCTTTCCGACGAGCCCTTGCTGGAGGAGATGCTCCGCGCGCTGGAGGCCGAGGACTGGCGAGTGTCGGCGGCCATCGAAACGGTGGTCAAGAGCCGGCAATTCCGCTATCATCGAGGAAAGGAAGACCAATCATGAGCCGACGACCTGAACAGGGAAACCGGGGACCTACGCGGAGGACGTTCCTGCGTGGGGCGGGAGTGACCATGGCTCTGCCCTGGCTGGAATCCGTTCCGGCTTTGGCCGGCAGCGTCAGTCCGGATGGAGCAGGGGCGCCTGTTCGCTTCGGTGTGCTCTTCGCCGGGAACGGTTTTCACGGCCGGGAATGGTGGGCGGAGGGGGCCGGGAAATCCATGCAGTTAGGACGGGTGCTGACGCCGTTGGAACCGTGGAAAGAGAAGCTGCTCTTCATTCGCGGCCTCTACAATGAGGAAGCCCTCAAAGGGAATATTCACAGTTCCCAGACCGGCAACCTGCTTTCCGGGGCGCCCCTGGCCTCGGGCGGGGAAATCCGTTCCGGAACGAGCGTGGACCAAGTCATCGCCCAGAAACGGGGACACGAGACCAAGCTTCCCAGCTTGGTGTTGGGCTGCGAAAAGCCCATCGCCTCGGTGCACAAAAACTATTCCATGCTCTACAGCTCCCATATCTCTTGGAGTTCCGCGACAGCGCCGGCTCCTCTCGAGATCTATCCCGCCTTGGCCTTCGACCGGCTTTTCAAGGATGGCGCAGGAGAAAGCGACCGCAGCGTTCTCGATTCCGTGCTCGAGGAAGCCGGGAGCCTCCGCGGGCGCATCGGTTACGCCGACCGGCACAAGCTGGATGAGTACCTGACCTCCGTGCGGGAAGTCGAGCAGCGGCTCGATCGCGCGGGAAAGGAGGAACGCTTCCAAGGCTGGCGCCCGTCCTTGGAGAAGCCGGACATTCCGCGTCCTCCCGAGGGTCTGCCGCAAGACATTGACGAGCACATGCGATTGATGTGCGACATCCTGGTGCTGGCCTTCCAGACGGACGCCACCCGGGTCTGCACGCTCAAGCTGAACAACGATCATTCCTCGTTGCGATTCCCTCATCTCGGGGTGGATTACATGATCCACCATCTCCTTTCGCACAGCGACACGGACGATTGGCTCAAGGTGAACCAGTTTTTCCTCGCTCAGTTAGCCTACATCGCCGCGAAACTCGACGCGATTCAGGAGGGGGAACGCACGGCGTTGGACAACACCATGTTGCTGCTCTGCTCAAGCATGCTCACCGGTCAGCATGACGCCACTCAATTGCCTGTCGTGATTTTGGGCCGGGCCGGAGGGCGTCTGGAAAGCGGACGCGTCCTTGATTACCGGGATCGCGAAAACCGGAAGATGTGCAGTCTCTATTTGTCGCTCTTGAACAAGGTGGATCTGCGGCTGGAACGTTTCGGAGATTCCGCGGAACAGCTCGCGGAGATCTGATGATCTTGGGACTCCTCGCTTGGGATGAACTGGCCTGCGGATGCCGGCTGGAGAGGGCCGTTTGTTCTGGGGGGAGTTGGCATGATGGGCGGGAGATTGAAAATGGTTATGGCAATGTGCTATGCAGCGCTTTCTGATCATCGCCGGCGTCGTTCTGCTGCTCGCAGGTTTGGCTTGGCCGCTGCTTTCCAAGCTTCCTTTGGGCCGCTTGCCCGGTGACATCGTCATCGACCGGCCCGGAGTGAAGGTTTACATTCCCCTGGCGACGATGATTGTGGCGAGTGTGCTGCTCACCTTGCTTTTTAGTTTGTTCCGGCGCTGAACCGGGAATGGAACGGAGCCGGGCGGCCCGGCGCGCTCGCAACAGGATGCCTCGATTGGGAGCGATCGTTTTTGCCTGGGCTTGGATTCTCGCCGGAATCCCCCAGCTCTCCGCAGAGCAGACGGCGGCGGCGAAGGAAACCGGGACAGCAGCTCGATCGCGCCTTTACGCCCAGGGTCAGCATGGCGCCGTCGCCACGGTTCATCCCCTGGCGACCGAGGCGGCGTTGCGGGTGCTGCGGGAAGGGGGAAATGCGATTGATGCGACAGTGGCGGCGGGCCTTACGCTGAGTGTGGTGGACGGGTTCAATTCCGGGATTGGAGGCGGGTGCTTCTTCCTGATCCGCTCGGCAGACTCCCGGATTACGGCTATCGACGGACGCGAAACGGCGCCGGCCGCGGCCACACCTGACATGTATGTCAGGGACGGAAAGCTCGTCGATGGATTGAGCACAACGGGGCCTCTGGCTTGCGGTGTCCCCGGCGCTTTGGCGGCTTGGGATATGGCGTTGCGCGATCACGGGACGCGGTCCCTGGCGGAACTTCTGTTGGCCGCGGCTGATCTCGCGGAATCGGGATTCATTCTCAGCGAGGCGTATGCAGGAAGGCTCGCGTCCGTATCGGACGCATTGCGGCGCTTCGAGGGGTCGCGCGCCGTGTTTCTCCGAGAGGACGGATCGCCCTTGCAGGCAGGAGAACGCCTGGTACAGATGGATTTGGCGGAAACCTTCCGTTCCGTAGCGCGCGAAGGACTGGATTGGTTTTACGGCGGCGGGTTTGCTCAGCGAATCGAGGATTGGATGCGGGAGAACGGCGGATTGCTCACGGCGACGGACTTTCGCGGCTACCGGGCCAAGCGCCGCGCGCCTTTGGTTATGGCGTATCGCGGTCATGAAGTGGTTGGATTTCCGCCGCCAAGTTCCGGAGGTGTGCACGCAGGCCAGATTCTGGGCATGATCGAGACCATCAGTTATGGGGAGCGCTATGGGGTCGAGAATTTCCGGTCATTAGCGGCGGTGGACCGGTGGCATCTGGTTGCCGAAGCGATGAAACGGGCCTTTGCCGATCGCGCCTACTGGCTGGGCGATCCCGATTTCGCGCCGGTGCCGCGCGGGTTGCTTGATCCCGCCTACCTGAGGGAACTGGCCGCCGGAATCGATCCAAAGCGGGCGTTGCCAGTCGAGAAGCACGGTGAACCGCCGAATGCGGACGCCGACCTTTTTTCCCGGCACACAACCCACTACACGGTCGCCGATGAGGAGGGGAACTGGGCGGCATGCACCGCCACCATCAACACCACGTTTGGGAGCAAGGTCGTTGTGCCCGGCACGGGAGTGGTGTTGAACAACGAGATGGACGATTTCTCGGCGCTGCCGGGCGCGCCCAATGCCTTCGGGTTGGTGGGAGCTGAAGCCAACGCCATCGCTCCTGGCAAGCGTCCCCTCTCGAGCATGAGCCCCACGATCGTCCTGCGAGACGGCGAGCCCGTGTTCGCCGTGGGCGCGGCCGGGGGCCCCACGATCATCAGTCAGGTCGTCTTGGCGGTGATGCGCCGGATTGATCTCGGCGAGGAGTTGCTGCAGATCCTGGCGGCGCCGCGGTTGCATCATCAGTGGAGGCCGGACCTTTTGGAATTGGAACCCGGCTGGTCAGAGGAGATTCGCGCCGGATTGGCGGAGCGCGGTCACCGGATCGGGCAACGCGGATCGATGGGAGTGAGCCAGGCTGTGGCCCGCGGACCGAGCGGCATGCTGGAAGCGGCATCCGATCCACGGGTGGACGGGGCGGCCGCGGCCTATTGAGCACAGGTATTGCCGGCAGCGGCAGCCATTGAAAGGAATTCCTGCGAGGACTTGCCGAGAATAGGAGCGGGACAAACACTTCGAAAGGAGACTGTTCGCCTTACGCGCGTGTCCAGTCGTTGCCAACGCTTGAGCGATCGATACAAATGTGTCTTCAATGAAGTCGCCGGCAAGCCATTCACCGGAAGCGCCTTCGAAACGATCTCGACATTGTCGAACGTCTTTTAACCCAACGCCTTGCGCCAGCCGGTATCCCTCTGTGATCGCTGGTTAGCGCCAGCCTTTTCGCGAGGCAAAGAACTTGTTCATCGCTTCAGTATCAAAGGAGGCCGGATCAAAGTCGCCCCCGCTCCATTCCAGCATCTCTTCGTGTTCCGGGTGCGAGGGGTCTTTGATCGCCTTCAAGAACTCCGCATAGCCGCCAGCGCCGCCGCAGTCCTCAGGGGGGCAGGCCCGGGCGCCGGCAATGCAACTCGGAACCTTCAGCTCCGCTGATGCGGGAAGAATCTTCTCGAGCACGATCTGATGGATCCAACCGTCGCCAAAATCGTACTCATAGAGCATGGACGCGCCTTCTTGAGGGAGGACTTGGCCGAGCGGGACGCGCGTTTCGTCCTTTACGCTGAGTCCGAATTCCGGATCCGGCTCTCCATAGAGTTGTCCTTGCGCCTCAAACTGATGCAGGTGCGAATCGGTCCATCCCATGGCAACTTGCAAGATGTCATGGAACTGATGCAATTTTACCGAGCTTGGAACGAGAAGACGGCGCCACACGGCGGGTCGCACGTGAGCGAGAGTGACTTTCAATTGGTATACGGATGGCGAGGAAACTTTGGTCATACGGGACGAGATCGAGTTCCAGGCTCTAGTGTGGCGTTTGCGAAACACGGAGTCAAAGCAGGTTTTTGAAGTGGCTATCCGGAACAAGACAACGATCGAGGGTGATCACCGCTTTTTACCCATGCAAGACTTGGCCGGGAGCGCGGATGAACAAGGGGGGGATCTCGAGGTTCTCGCAGAGACGGATCCGCGATCCCGGAGGCCAGACGGCGCCGGATTCGATTCGTGTGGGAGGATCGGTCCAGCGCTGGTTTCGATGCGGATGGAGACGGGCGCCGCTGCGTCCGCAAGTTACAAAGTTTTCCCCTGGTTGACGGGACGGGCCGGATACCGCGAAGCTGTTGGCTGGCATGGGAGCGATTATTGCGCTGATCATCATCGTGGCGGTGTCCCTTTTGACGGTGCGCGTTGGGGCAGTGGCGCTGATGATGACCGGGCTCAGTTGGGACGCGGCGAGTTTTCAGGCGTATTCGACGTTCTTCGGTGTGGGCTTCACGACGCGGGAGGCGGAGATGGTGGTGAACCATCCCGTGCGCCGCAAGATCATCCTCTTTCTGATCGTGGTGGGGAATGTAGGGATCACCTCGGTATTGGCTACGCTGGTGGTGACATTCGTGCATATCGACACGAACAGTCCTCACGCCATCTTTCAGACCTTGGGTTGGATCGCCTTGGGCGGCGCGGTCTTGTTGGTAATGAGCCGGGTCCGAGTGTTGCTGCGGGTCGTTGATTTACTGATTCGTCGCGCACTCAGGGAAGCGGGAGTGCTGCGGGTGCTCGATTATGAGTTGCTGCTGCGGGTGCGCAGCGGCTATTGCATCTCGGAAGTGGAGGCGCCGGCGGACAACCCGCTCGTGGGCCGGGAGCTGGGTGATTCGCGGCCAGCAGACCAAGGGATCATCGTGCTGGGGATCACCAAAAAGGGAGGGCGCTTTCTGGGTGCTCCGGGACGGCAGGAGATGATTGAGCCCGGAGATGTCCTGACCGTCTACGGGAAAGAAGAGGATGTAGTCCGACTTGCCCGGGCCTGGACTCCGGACGAGGATGCGCCGCGCAGCTCGCGAGCGGAAGCAGGAAACCGGTGAGTCGAATTGGCCGTGAAGTTCAGCGATTATTACGAAGTCCTGGGAGTGCCCCGCGATGCGCCGGAGGACGACATTCGGAAGGCCTTTCGCAAACTGGCCCGGAAGCACCACCCCGACGTGGCGAAAGACAAGGAGGAGGGAGAACGGAAATTCAAGGAGATCAACGAGGCCTACGAAGTCTTGGGCGATCCGGAGAAGCGCAAAAAATACGATGCGCTGGGGGCCAGTTGGAGGCACGGGGCGGAGTTCACGCCGCCTCCCGGCGCCGGCGGCATGGATTTTGGCTTCGATGTCTTTGGCGAAGGCGGCGGGATACCTCGCGGAGCGGAATGGCATTTTGACGGGACCGGGTTCAGCGATTTCTTCGAGCATCTGTTCGGGATGCGGGGAGGGTTTGCCCGGGAGCCGGGTCAGATGCGGGGCGGCGGGCTTCGGGCCCGAGGCCGGGACGTAGAAGCCGATATTTTGGTGTCGCTAGAGGAATCCTATCACGGCTCCACACGAGTGCTGCGATTGCAACAGCCGGCGCCCGACGGGGAATCCACCCTGGCGCGGACCGCCCAGGTGCGCATTCCAGTGGGGGTGCGCGAAGGACAGAAGCTGCGGCTGGCGGGTTTGGGTGAGCCGGGTTTGGGTGGAGCGCCGCCGGGGGATCTGTTTTTGCGCGTCCGTTTGGAACGGCATCCGGTGTTTCAGGTGCGCGGGGAGAATCTGTATTACGACCTCGATCTGGTCCCTTGGGACGCAGTTTTGGGAACGGAAGCGCAAGTGCAAAGCCTGAGGGGGAAAGTGAAGGTGACCATCCCTCCTGGCACGACGGGCGGGCAGGAGCTGCGTTTGAAAGGACTCGGGTTGCCGCGGGAAGGCGGAGGGTTTGGGGACTTGCATGTCGTGACCCGCATCACGGTTCCCGCGCGCGTTGATGCTGAGGAACGTGTTTTATGGGAGAAACTGCGAAGCTTGGCTGGGGCCGAAGCCATATCGTGATTCATGGAGGAAAGAAACAGAAACAGATCTCAGATCGTCGTGCGGGTGGAACGTTCGACTACGGCCGGCTATTGCGATTTGGCGGGAGCAGCGGAACTGAGCGGGTTGCATCCCGATTTGATCCGGGATTTGTGCCGGGCGGGTTTCGTCGAGACGCGGGTCAGCGACGATGAGGAGCAATGGTATTTTGATGATCACGCTCTCTACATGCTGCGCCGGGTTCACGAATGGCGCGAGCACAAGGGCATCAACTTGCGGGGAATCCGCCTCATTCTCGAACTCTTTCGAGAAATGGACCGGATGGAGCGGGAGATTCGCTTCTTGCGGGACCGGCTGGGCTGAGCGATAAAATTGAGGTGAGCAAGTCCTGTGCGAGCGCGGGCGTGGGCGGAATGAAAACATTTCTATGGCTTGCCACGGCGGTTGCCGCCGCTTTTTCTGTCGAGGCTCAGGAGCGAGAGGGAGAGGACCGGCCCGCGGTTCGAGTGCAATGGGAGAATAATCTTCTGACCGTGACCCATCCGGCGATCCCGGAGCGTTTCCTGGAGGTCAATTATCTGGAGGCCTTCTGCCGGCCGGGTTCGACGGATCGCGATTGGGCAGAGACGGTGATTCCGCACCGGACTGAGAAGGTGTCGGAGGAGGAGGATGGAACGGGACTGGTTCTGCGCAGCCTGTTGGAAGACGGCGTGGAAGTGGAGCATCGCATCGAGACGGATGCGGACACGGTGAGGTTCCGGCTCGAGGCCTTCAATCCCACAGACCGTGCGTCGGAGGCGCATTGGGCTCAACCCTGCGTGCGAGTGCACCGTTTTACTGGGGACGAGTCCAGGCCGGACACGGAGACGTATCTGCCGCGTTGTTTCGTCTTCATCGATGGCGAGCTGACCCGGATGCCGATGGACCCTTGGGCGACCCGTGCGCGATACGTGCCTGGCCAAGTCTGGCGTCCCGCCCAAGTCGATCCGGATGATGTGAACCCGCGGCCGGTGAATGCGAAATCCCCGTCGAACGGGCTCATTGGATGCTTTTCGGAGGACGAGCGTTGGATTTTTGCTACGGCCTGGGAACCCTATCAAGAGCTGTTTCAGGGGGTTCTCTGCTGTCTCCACTCAGATTTCCGGTTGGGCGGCTTGGAACCTGGGGAACGAAAGACGGTCCGGGGAGTTATCTATCTGACGCCGAACGATGTGGATGCCTTGTTGGAACGGTATCGGAACGATTTTCCCGGGCAGGAAGAAGAGAGGTGATGGGGCCAACAATGGGAGGGGGCTTTACTCTCCTGGCGAACCTCCCAACGCGGGTGATGTGCGCCAAGAAGTGGGATCGGCGGGATCTCCCGCCGGGTTGACCAGCTCCATCGTATGACCCGACCCATCTGCGGCGGGCCACGGGCTTTGGTCTTCATAGCGCAACGACACGATGAGGGCTCCTCCAGCGTCGAGAAGCCGAAGGCGGTCGCTGCTGTTGGAGAAATTGAAGTCGAACCCTCCGGCGATGGAAACCGGAAGATTGGGGTAGGCGGAGAGGAAGGCGTCAGGTTCCCGCGCAACGATGAGGAAACCGCCCGGGGCAAGCTCGATCTCGGGCAAGAGGAAACGGTGGTCGTCGTCGTCATCAAGAATCGACCATCCCGTCAGCGTTACCGGTGATGTTCCTGCGTTATGCAACTCGATCCATTCGCCGGAAGTCTGGTCGCCGGCAGGGTGGTACTGCAACTCGGAGATGACGATGGCGGTGTGGGAGGGGTCCAAAGGGGAGACGGCATGGAATAGCGCGGCGATGGTGGTAATCTGATCCCGCTGCACCTGAGCGAAGGTGGATCCGTCAGGCTTTTCGGTGAGTGGTCCTTGCCAGGAGGCATGGCGGAACCCGGGAGCGGGGAGACTTTGGATGGGCGGGGGAAAGTCGACGAACCAGGTCCCTCTCCAGCCGTCGCCGGCGGCCAGCGCCGACCCGGCGCGGACCGATCCGCCATCCGGCGGATCGAGGCGGACTTCGAGTTCCCCGAAACCGTTGGGAAGTTGGAAGTGCGCGATGAGATCGTCGCGCAGTTCCGCCGGGCGCGAGCGGGCGAAGTCCTTGAGGCCATCGACGTTTTCTTCCCAGAGCCCGAGGGTGAGCCCAGGCTCGGCAGGTTTGTGGGGCGGCCCGAAACCGCGACGTTCCAGTTCGGGCCAACTCCAGCGCCGGAGATGGCGCTCGATCTCCGGGCGAATCTGTGCAGCCATGTCGTCGATGACCGATTCGACCCGGGCGGGTTCGAAGAGAGTGTTGAGGAGGCTGGCGCAGCGCTGGATGAAGTCCCCCTGGAAGTCTGCATTCTCCAGCAACTTTCTCAGGAGCAGGGTGCGTCCACCTTCGTTAGGCCAACCCGTCCCGCTTCCGGCCGGATTGGTGTAGAAGCGGAACATGTTGTCGTAATCAGCGTAATCGCGGCTCATCGCAGGCCCGTAGGTTTCGGGCGGCCAAAGGTCAAATCCGTAATCCTGATCGTAGAGGATCCACCGGAACTTTCCGTCTCCAGCGTCCGATCGCCAGCACTTGATGTTTCCGATGTCGAAATTCTGGAAATAGATGACGGCGAGATGGTAATCGATGAAGTTAGGAATATCGAGGTGCTCGGACGCGACCCGGGCATAGTTGTCCTCAAGAGACAGGTCGCGACCGGCGACAAAGCTGCGCATGGCTGAGTAGATCGCCGCGCTTCCGGCGTTGGCTGTTCCATATCCTTCGATGAGATCGATGCTGTCCGGCTCCAGGTGGTGGTGGGACGCCACGAAGTGCTCGGTGGTTTTCTCCCGGAGATTGTAGACTCCCCAGTAGTCGCCATTGAGGTAGAGTACGGCTGGGCGCCAGGCTTGGATGTCGAGGCCCGTTTCTCGGACGAGCCGCTGCAGCATGGCGTCGCGGAACAGGGTGAAGCGGCTGTTGACGAAGTAACTGCCGTGCGCTTGGGTCTGGCCGAAGGCAGTGATGGGCGGGCGTGGCCAAGTGAAGTGCGTGCTTTGATTGTCGTTGCCGGAATTGCGAAGGACCAAGCTTTCGAACCGTTCGATATCGAGTTCAGGGAAAATCCGGTGCTGAATGGATCCGGCTCCGTATTTCCGGCGAGCGAAGAGTGCGAAGGACTTCTGAGGGTAACCGCGAGAGCCCCATCCGCCGAAGATCTTGAGACCGGCGCCCATTTCAAGAGTCCGTGCTTCCGGGTCGAAAAACTCGAAGTGGATGGCGATTTCCCGGTCTTGCCAGGCATTGGAGTTGCTGTAGGGGAAGGACCCATTCACGCTTCCGCCGGCGTTGAGAGCAGGACCCATCCCATAGAGAAAGCCGTCCCCGAAAGCGAAGGCGGACGGGTCGCCGGCGAGGGCGACGATGGGGAGGTTGTGCTCCGCTCCGATGATGTAGGTGCGAGTGAGAGTGCGGCTGCGTCCGCCGGGAAGAAAGGTCCGGACCCGCACGACGGCTGACTGCGTCAGCATGAACGGCCCGTCATAGAGGGTGGAGTTGCTGGAGAAGAGCGAATGCAGCGGTTCGGCTCCATCGAGAGTGAAACGGATGGCGGCTCCGTCGAGGCCGGTCTCGAAGGCGACCTGCACGGGTGCGGAGTGGATTCCGCCTGGTGTCAGGAGCCACGGCGGTTCCAGGACTGGATCCGGAGTCCCGCTGGGGAAGGGGCGGTTCGGCAGGCCTGGCGAGGCGAGTTCCTTCGGGTAGGGATACCAGACGTCCTCGAACAAGCCGAGCGCGATATCGTCGTCCAAGGCCGGAGGGAGGAGGCGGTCGACGAGGATGCCGTTGGGATCGAGCAGGACCACGGGTTCGGATCCGTTTCGAAGCGCGAAATCGCTGTGGAGTTCGCCAGCGATCGGATTGCGATCCTTGCCGGAAGCGAAGAGCAACAAGCAGGCGCCCGGTTCCAACAGGCGGTCTGGGAACACCCAGGGTTGCTGAGATTCCAAGGCGTCGGCCAACAGCCATCCGGCCAGAGACACTGGCGTCGTTCCAAAGTTTTGAAGTTCCACCCAGTCCGGAAAATCCCCGTCCTCATCGGCAAGGGCCGACGCGTTGGCAGTCATCACCTCATTGAGCCGGACCGGATAGGATTCGATGGGCGGAGGGAGTCTGGCGATCCGAAAATAGCGAGCGGCTTCGCCTTCGCGAGACACGGTGAAGCGGAAGCGGCCGGATCCCAGATCCTCTGCTTCGAGAACTTCGGGTCGCCAGCCCGTAGCGCCGGCGTCGCTGCTGGCGTCGAGCCGGTAGGAGGCTCCGGCGGGAGCGCCGTCTTGGAAGAGGATCTCGATGACGCCGGGGCCAAGTCCCACGGCGTCGATCCCGACGGCCAAAGCTTCGGCGGCACGGCATGGCTTACAGAGGAGTTGGCCAAGCGCGAAGACGAGAACGACTGGGATGGACCCGCGGCAAACAAGCGCCGGGTCTGGCGTCCATCGGCGGTGGGTTCGCTTCTTGGGCAAGGGCCAGAGGAACATTCGGATCGGGGCTAGCGAGCCGGAGGACTATTGCCGAAGATCCCTTTGTAGGGGAAGCTTTCGAAGCGATCACCCCGGCCCAAAACGCGGGGATCGTCGCTGAGCACCAGTTCCCGCATGAGCCGTTCTGCAAGTTCCTTTCTTGGGGCGGCGTAGGCTGGATCGGCGGCGACGTTGTCGAGTTGATCGGGATCGGAGCGCAAATCGTAGAGTTCCTCGGCCGGCCGTTTCCCGAAGCACCAGTCGAAGGAGCGCTTGCCTGCGCCGGAATCTTTTCCGGAGAGGATCTCGGATTTGGTGGGGCCGTTGTCACAGTCCGAGAATGCCCAGCCATCGAAGGAGTTCTCGTCATCAGCGATTCCGTTAGGCCAACGATCCGGTTTGAAATTGCGGATGTAGAGGAAGTCATGGGTGCGAATGGCGCGCATGGGATATCCGCCGGGATTGCCCCGTTCCTGGGAGGGAACGTGCCGTTCCTTTCCGGTGAGAACGAAAGGGCGGTGAACAACCGGGGGGTCGGCGCCGGGGCTTTTCAGGAGCGGAAGCAGGGGGCGGCCGGTCATGGAATCCGGGATGAGCAGACCTACTGCGGAAAGGAAGGTTGGAGCGAGATCGGTAAGGCTAACGAAAGTAGTCGACTCTCGAGGGCCTCGGAACCGGTCGCCCCAGCGGATGGCCAGGGGAACCCGGACGCCATAGTCGTAGAGATTGGATTTGCAGCGCGGGAAGGGCATTCCGTGGTCGCCGGCCACGACAATGAGCGTACGATCGAGTTCGCCGCGCTCTTCGAGCAGGGTCAGGGCTGCGCCGAGGTCGCGATCGAAGCGTTGGACCTCGAAATAATAGTCGCAGAGATCATTGCGGACGATGGGGGTGTCGGGGAGGAAGGGTGGAACGAGGACACGGGAAGGATCTATACCGCTGGCGCGCCCCGAGTTTTCTTCGTAAGGCCGGTGCGGGTCGCTGGACCCGAGCCAGAAGCAGAACGGCGCGTCCGGCGGGCGCGCATCCAGGAAGGCGCGGAAGGACCGGTAGTTCGTTCCTGCCGGGTCGCGGGAGTAACCTCCGGGCCGGAAGTTGCCGGGTCCCCATCCTTTCCGCGTCTTGCCGGTGTGATAGCCGGATTCTTCGAGCAGAACAGTGTAGTTAGGAAACTTTGTTTGGAGAGTGGACCAGAGATTGGCGGCCTCTTCGAGCCGCCAATGCCATTGTCCGGTGAGGATGGCGCTGCGCGAGGGCGTGCAGGAGGGCGCGGACACGTAGGCGTGGTGGAAGAGCAGTCCTTCCCGGGCGACCCGGTCGAAGTGAGGAGTCTGGACGATGGGATCCCCGTAAGCTCCGGCATGAGGCCAGCCCCAGTCGTCGGCAATGGCGAAGAGAATGTTCGGGCGGGGATTCTGAGCCGAGGCCGAGGAAAGGACGGAGACGGAGCAGAACGCGAGCGCGAAAACGCGGATGAGAGAGGAGAATGGCATTGAGAACGACATTGTGCTCAGAAGCTTAAGGGCTAACCCGAATGGCGCAAGGTTAAGGCGGTTGATCGGTGTTTAGATGCGGTAAATTCAGAGGAAAAAAGAGGTGCGGAGATTCGGACCAACGAGGCGCCCTTGAAAATCCTCGATGTTACGGCTTAACCTTGCGCCATTCGGCCTAACCCCCATTCCAGGCTCAGAACGGGTGAGGATCAAGGGTGGCCGCCCCCCGGTAGGGAATGCTGGGCCCGGTTGCGGATGCTGTCGAGGAGGACGGCGAGGAAGATGATCCCACTCGTGACCATGGGATAAATGTAGGGATTGGCGTTGAGGATCACTAAGCCGTTCTCGACCGTTTGGATCAGAAGCGCTCCCAGCAGGGCGCCCGGGAGGACGGCTCCGCGGCCTCCGAAGAGGCTGACTCCTCCGAGGACCGCGGCGGCGATGGCGGCGAATTCTTTTTGTTCGCCGAACTTGGGTGACACCGCGCCGGTTTGGGTGAGGGCCACCAGCCCACCGGCGGCGGCGCAAAGTCCGCTGATGAGGTAGACGCAGAAGAGGATGCGTCGCACGGGAACGCCTGCTTTGCGGGCGGCTTCGGCATCATGACCGGTGGCATAGATCATCCGGCCGAAGGGGGTGGCGGAGAGGACGGCGTGGGCGAGCAGACAGACGGCGGCGAGCGCGGCGAGCGGCGCCCAAGGGACTCCTAACCAACGATCGGTTCCGAGACGGGTGACGGACTCGGGCATGTTCATGGCCCGGGTTTCCGTGAGCCAAAGGCCGAAGCCGCGGCCGGCGAACAGGGTTCCGAGAGTGGCGATGAAGGCGAGAATGCGAAGCCGGGCGACGAGCAGACCGTTGAGCGCGCCAAAGGCGGCTCCGGCTGCGAGCGCGGCGACGAAGGCCAGAGCGATTGGCTGACCGTGATGGACCATTTTTCCGGCGACGGCCACGGCGACGAACATGATGGCGCCCACGGAGAGATCGACGCCAGCGGTGAGCAGAGCGAAGGTCATGCCCGTGGCGGCGATGGCGGTGGAACTGGATTGGAGAGCGATGTTGACCAGGTTCTGAGGTTCGAGGAAGCGCGGGCTGGAGAGACCGAAGGCGCCCAACAGCAGGAGGAAGAGAAGGATCGGGGCGAAACGGAGCGTGGCCGCGGCTGGGGACTGGATCATGGGAGGGCGGAGTTCGGTGGCGCAGCGGCGGCGGCGGCTCCGGCCATGGCGGAGCGGAGGATACGTTCCGGATCGAAGGCGGTCTTGGGGATCTCATCGTGCAGACGCCCTGACGCAAGCACAAGAATCCGGTCGCAAAGGCCGGTCAACTCCTCGATTTCCGAAGAAATGATGAGAATGCCCGCTCCACCGGCGGCGAGCTGGCGGATGAGGTTGTAGATTTCGTGTTTGGCTCCGACATCGATGCCGCGAGCCGGTTCATCGAGGAGGAGCACGCGTGGATGGACGAGGAGCCATTTGGCGAGGACGACTTTCTGTTGATTGCCGCCGCTGAGGGTGCGGACGGGTTGGGAATCGCGAGCCGTGGGCGTGAGCCGGACTCGATCGCGAATCATGGCGACGGCCTGGCGGAGGGAGTCGAGGCGGAGCCATCCCAGAGGGCGGCGGGTATGAGAGGCCGCGGCGACCAAGGAGATATTCTCGCCGATGGAGCCATCCAGGCAGAGGCCCTCCTCCCTGCGATCCTCGGTGAGGAAAGCCATGCCTCGCGCGATGCGTTGGCGGGGCGAGAGGTGCTGAATGGGCTGACGTTCGAGCCGGATCGAGCCGGCGCAGAGGCGATCGAGACCGAAGAGGAGGCGAGCCAGTTCGGTGCGGCCGGAGCCCATCAGCCCGGCGATTCCGAGAATCTCGCCGCGATGGAGTTGAAAGCGGATGCCGGAGATTCTCCCGCGGCGGCTGAGACCATCGACTTCGAGAACCGCTTCAGGAGCGGGAGCGCTGATTGGCGGCGGGAACTGCAGATCGAGGGAGCGGCCGGCCATCAGGGTGATGAGCCGGTCGTGAGAGAAGTCCGCCATGGGGCCGATGCCGGCGACTTGGCCATCCCGGAGGACGGCGACGCGGTCGCAGATCCGGGAGAGGTCAGCGAGAACATGAGAGATGTAGATGAGGGTGATCCCGCGGGATCGGAGGCGAGCGATTAGGGAGAAGAGGTGTTCCTTCTCGCGCTGAGTGAGGGAGGTGGTGGGCTCGTCGAAGAGGATGACCTTGGGATCGAGACTGAGGGCTTTGGCGATCTCGACAAGCTGGCGTTGGCCGGACGAGAGCCGGTGGACGGGGGTGTCGGGAGGCAGATCCAGGCCGGCTTGATCGAGCAGTTCGCGGGTGCGGCGGCGCAGAACGCGGCGGTCGACGATTCCGGCGCGGGTGGGGAAATCGGTTAGAAACACGTTCTCGGCGACGGAGAGATTGGAGAAGAGGTTGAGTTCCTGGTGGATGAAAGCGATTCCGGCTTTGGCGGCGTGCTGCGGATTGCGGGGCCGGTAGGGTTGTCCTGCGAGGAGGAGGCGCCCGGAATCGGGTTGAAGGTTGCCGCCGAGGATGTTCATCAACGTGGACTTTCCGGCGCCGTTTTCTCCGGCCAGGCCCAGTGTTTCCCCGCAGAAAATGGAGAGGGAGATCTTCCGGAGGACGGGCACGCCGAAGAAGCGTTTGTCGATGTCCTGAAGTTCGATGGCAAATGCCGTCATGTCAGGTTCCAGTGGTGAGGCGGCTTCGCAAGGTGTCGAGGAAAGCGGCGAAAAGGATGACGGCGCCTTTGACCATCATGATAGCGAAATGGGAAAGACTGAGGAGGTTGAGGCTGTTGTCGATGAGGGTGAGGAAAAGGACGCCGCCTGCGGTCCAGGCGACCGCGCCGCGTCCGCCGTAGAGGCTGGTTCCTCCGATGACGACAGCTCCGATGATGTCGAGAAGTTGGGAGCGCCCGTGGACGGGCGAGCCCGTTTCCAGCCGTCCGGTGATGAGGAGGGCTGCGACTCCGGCGGCGAGGCCGCAGATCAGGTAGGAAAGGATCAGGGTGCGCTGGAGGGGAACGCCGGATACGAGGGCGGCTTTGGGATTCTGGCCGGCGGCATGGATCCAGCGGCCGAGCAGAGTGCGGCGGAGGACGAGGTGAGCGGCGAGGGCGACGGTGAGGGCCACGGCGGCGCTGATCCAGACATTGCCGCCGGCGAGGAGCAACCCGGGCGGGAGATCGTGGATGGACCGGGATTGGGTGGACCAAATCGCCAGGCCGCTGAAGAACATCATGGTGGCCAGGGTGACCATGAAGGGAGGCATGCGCAGGATGGCGACGCAGGTTCCGTTGAGGAGGCCAACTCCGGCGCCCACGGCGAGCATGGTTAGGATGCCTGCGGGAACGGCGAGGGGCGAAGCGTCGAGGAGTCCCCCCGCCCCGGTGACGAGAGCGGACCCGGCGACGCTGGCGAGTGCGATGATCGAAGTGACGGAGAGATCAATCCCGCCGGTGATGAGGACCATGGTTTGGCCCGTGGCGACGACGAGCAGGGGCAGGAGGGCGGCGAGGATGTTGGTTAGGTTCCGGGGCGTGGCGAAACCCGGAGCCACGGGAGCCAGGACGGCGAACCAGGCCAGGCACAGGAACAGAACAAGGTACTCGGAAGCGACGATGCGGCGGAGGATGCGCACGGAGCGACGGGTGGACTGCGTTTGGGTCACCTGCGGCTGATCACGGCGCCCCACATGCGATCGGCGAGGTCATGCATGTTGCCTTGGTGGATGACGAAGCCGGGGTCCCGGATGAGTTCGGGAACGTCGCGACCTTCCAGAGAGTCGATAAGGGCTTGCACGCTGGCCTCAGCTTCGAAGTAGACGTCCTGAACGCCGGTGGCATCGAGGTAGCCATCCTGCATGAGGCTCCAGGCTGTGGCGTCGCCGTCGAAGCCGCCGAGGATGACGTGACCCGGTTCGCCGATGCGGTGGAACTTTCCAGAGGCTTTGAGGGCGCTGACGATGGAGGGGAGAAGGAAATCGGAGGAAGTGAAGAGGAAGCTGATGTCCGGATGGGCTTGGAGGGCGTTGACGACGCCTGCCTGAGCTTTTTCCTGGTTCCATTCCGAAGGGACGCGGGCGACGACCTCGATGATGTCTCGATGATTCTCGATGGCGGCCTCGAAGCCGTCGCGGCGGCCGATGGCGTTGAGGTCTCCGAGATCCCCCAAGACGACGAGGGCTTTGTGAGGAGATCCGGTCTGGCGCGCTTGTTCGATCATGAATTCGACAGTGCCTTTGGCCAGCGCGAAGTTGTCGGCCTGAACTCCTACGAAATCCACGCCGGCCCGTTCGGCGACGCGGTTGAAAAGGACGATGGGGATACCGGCTTTGTTGGCGGCCCGAATGGCGGGGATGCTGGTTTTGGCGTCTTTAGGGACGAGAATGATTCCATCGACGCCGAGAGTGACGAAATTTTGGACTTGTTGGAGTTGCCGGTTGGCGTCGCTGTCGGAGATGGCTTCAAGGGCGATGATATTGCGTTTGGCCAATTCCGCCTTGATGGCCTCGAATCCGGCGACCCAGTATTCGGTTTGCAGGGTTTCGAAGGCGACGCCGACGGTGAGCTTGCCGGCGTCGTTCTTCGCGGAACGGCAGGTATTGGTCGCGAGCGCGGCGGCACAGAGGCAGAAGAGGGCAATGCGTTTCATGGTATGAGAAAAGTGGGCTAGGAAAAGTGGGCTAGGAAGGGATGAGTGTGCGCAGGAAGCGGACTCCCTCTTCCGCCCAAGCCCGTTCAAGGGCGATGGTTTCTTCGAGGGTTTGCATTGGAGTGACCCAGGTTTCGAGAATGACGTTCCAGGGGTGCGGTGAGGCGGAGGTCCGGATCAGAAGGCCGGGAATGTCGAGCATGCCGGAGCCGGCGGCGCAGCCCTCAACGAGAAAGCCGAGCTGATGTTCGGGGCGCCGGATGGTGAAGTCTTTGATATGGACGCACAGGGTAAAGGGGGCGAGGTGCGACAGGACGAGATCCGGTCCTTCTGCGGCGCCGAAGGAGTTGACGGTGTCGAGGCAGATTCCAGCGCGGCCGGCGCCGAGTTCTTGAATCATCGAGGCGAGAACTGCGGAAGGGAAGCGATCATGGTTTTCGATAGCGATCTTGACGCCGGCGCGGTGGAAGGCGGGCAGGACGGCCTGGAGCCGGCGCACGGCTTCCTCGGGCGAGGGTTCATCGCCGGGAGAGTCGATTACCAGTCGAAGGAAGGGAGAGTGGAATCGAAGGGCGAGATCGAGGTGGCGAAGGAGGTTGGACTCGTCCAGGCCCCGTGTCCCGAGTTCGAGGGCGATGCGGGATTTGTGAAGCGCTGTTTCGAAGGCGTCGAGATCGGATTCCGGCAATTGGGCGAAGGGGAGATTGTCGCAGATTTGGATGAGGCGCACTTCGAGACGGCGGGCTTCCTCGAGCAGGTCAAATGCGGTGATGGGGCGGACAGGAGCATGTCCCGGAATTCCGACGGCCCAGGTGTAGGTGTAGGAACCGATGCCGAGCTTCATGACGCAGGGGCGGCCTGGCGCCGAGCGTTTATACACGAGAGCGCCTGGCCCGGAAGCGCAAAAAGCGGCAAGACGGCGTGGAAACCGGTTGACCAAGTTGTAAAGGCCGATGGCCAAGTTGCGCAGGGTGACGAAATTGCGGGCGGCCGCGGTCCTCGCCGAAAGTGACGTCGCGCACCCTACGCTGCTGGGATAGGGGTGCTTCCTCTACTGTGCAATTCATGGCAGAAAGGGTATGAGAAACGTGGGTCAATGGGGGTCAATCCCGCCGGCGCGCAGATCCTGCGCGGACCGCAATTCGCCCCATTCCGCTCCCCTCATCTTTCGCGGCCGGCGTCGCCATCGGTCTGGCACTGGGCGACTTCGGCCAGGAGTTTGCGGGTGTAGGGTTCATCGGCCAGCAGTTGGAGGCGTTGCAGGAAGTCCTCCTGGGTCCAACCGGCCAGGGCCCATTCTACCCTGGACCCGGCCGCGCCCGTCCGTCAA